>NZ_JAGLBB010000130.1 GCF_018260555.1 Deinococcus sp.
CACCGCACCAGCGCCGACGCGGCCCGCAGCAGTTCCGGCAGGTCGTCGCCGCCCGCCTGCACGGCCTGTCCTGGCGCGGCGTTCGGGCTCAGGCGGGCGCGCAGGCTGGGCGCGGCCGCGCCGTCCGGCGGGGCGGTGTCGTCTCCGGGCAGCGGCTGGCCCGGTGCCTGACCGTCCGGCGCGTCCTCGGCTGGGTCCAGAGCGTTGTTGGAGTCCGGCGCGTTGTTCGGGACGGGCGCGCGGGTGGGTTTCGGCGCGGGCGGCAGTCCGTCCCCGGTCTGCTGCGCGGCGGCGGGCGCTTTCGTTTGCGGCAGCGGCAGGCTCGGCTGCGCCGCGCCCTCTACCCGGAAGAAGGCATTGAATTCCTGGTCGAACAGCCGCGCCTGCTCGGGGCTGGCACTCAGGACCGAGCGCAGCGCCCCGCGCACCTCGCGGCGCTCCAGTACGTCTACCGCGCCCAGCGCCCGCAGCGCGTCGGCCGTCTCGCCCGGTCCGATCAGGAAGCTGTGCCGGTCCCGCAACCGCGCCGTGAACGCCGATACCTGCGCCGCCAGGTCCAGCGGGGTGACCTCACCCCCGCTCACGTGCCCGACGCCTGGCCCGACGCCTGGCCCGCCGCCTGCGCGGCCAGTCCCTGAAGCGTCGGCGCGGCCAGCAGCTGATCCTCCCGCAGTTTCAGGACCGCGCCCAGCGTCGCGCGGATGCCAGGGGCGTCCAGGTGATCGGCGTGCAGGCTGACCAGCGCCGCCGCCCAGTCCAGCGTTTCCGCCACGCCCGGCGGTTTGCCCAGCGGCAGGGCGCGCAGGGCGTGCACGGCGTCCGTGACCTGCCGCGCCAGCGTGCCGTTCACGCCCGGCAGGCGCGCGTGCACGATCGCCAGTTCCTGCGCGCGGCTGGGGTACTCGGTCCAGTGGTACAGGCAGCGGCGGCGCAGCGCGTCACTCAGTTCCCGCGAGCGGTTACTGGTCAGGATCACGTGCGGGCGCGTGCGGGCCTTGATGGTGCCCAGTTCCGGCACGGTGATCTGCCACTCGGCCAGCAGTTCCAGTAAGAAGGCCTCGAAGGCGTCGTCGGCGCGGTCCACCTCGTCGATCAGCAGCACCGGGGCGCGCTCCTCGCGGATGGCCTGCAGCAGCGGGCGGGCCATCAGAAAGCGCTCGCTGTACAGGTCCTCGTCGGTCACGTTGCCCAGCCCGCCCAGCTCGGCGGCGCGCAGGTGCAGCAGTTGCCGCGCGTAATTCCACTCGTACAGCGCCGACTGCGCGTCCAGTCCCTCGTAGCATTGCAGTCGGATCAGGCGCGTGCCGAGGGTGGCGGCCAGCGTCTTGGCGGCCTCGGTCTTTCCGACCCCGGCCGGACCTTCCAGCAGCAGCGGCTTGCCGAGCGCCATGACCAGCCGCAGCGCGGTCGCCAGGGCGTCGTCGGCCACGTACCCGCGGGTCAGGAATGCCCCTTGCAGGTCAGCGGGACTGGGCCACGGGTCCGTGGCGGGCCGCGCAGCGTTCACGCGGCCCTCGGGTCGGTGGGCAGGGGCAGGCGCGGCGCACCCGTCTGATCCGGACTCCGGTTGAAGGGTCTGAAAAACCGTTCAACCCGGGCAGGGCGAGCAGGAGAGGGGCGGGTTCCGGGCCTGGAGCTGGCAAGGCGGCGCTGTGGCAGGTTGTGAACGGACCAGCCACGGCGCCGATGACGGCAATTCTTACAAGACATGTTTCTCTCTCCTGGCGCGGCTCCAGCCGGTTCGGGCCGCGAGTTTCGGGTGCGGTGGGGCCGGTGACGGGACGGTAAGAGGCAACAGCGTGGCGTTCCACCAGAACGTTGCCCCTGATGCTCTGCACGCCGATCGCCCTGTTCTCCGGCCTGCACTTCGGCCTGCACTTCGGGCAGCGCTTCGCGCAGGCGCACCGGGACGGCGAGAACATCGTTCTGCCTGCTCTGGGCAGCCTGCTGCCCCTTCCCTGCTGCCGCAGGCCGCCCAGGTGAAGGCCGCCCAGGTGAAGGCCGCACAGGTGAAGGGACGGGCACCCCCGGCAGGATGAAAGTCACGCGCGGCTGCGGCAGACTGGGCGCAGTAACGGGCCGACGCCCACCCTCACCCACCGCACTCCCGGAGGCCCCATGAGCCGTAGCAAGACTGGCCGCACCCTGAACACCCTGATCCGCCTGGGCCGCGTCCTGACCGACGCGGACCCCACCGACGTTGGTCCCAGTGGCGCCCGCGACCCCGTGCAGACTGCCCGGCGGGCCGCCAGCAGCGTGCTGCGCGGCCCGGTCGATAGCGCCGCCGAACGCCTGCGCGCCGCTGGAACCGAGGCCCGCACCCGCCTGGGCGAGCGTGCCGACGCCCGCCTGGAACGCCTGATCACCGAACGCCGCGCCGCACAGGATGCCCGGCCCGATCCGGAGGCGCTGGCCGTGCTGGCCCGCCGCCGCGCGGAACGCGAGGCCCGCGTGGCCCGCATCCGCGCCCGCGAGACGCTGCTGGCCCTGGCCCAGACGCCCGCGCAGCGGCAGGTACTGGCTGCCGTGGCCGCTGCGACTCCCTGGGCGGGCGGCGCGCCGGACACCGAACTGCGCTACACGGCGCTGCTCGACCGCC
>NZ_JAGLBB010000131.1 GCF_018260555.1 Deinococcus sp.
CTCTCTTTCCAGCGGGGAGGCTGGGAGTGAGTCGAGGTCTCTATTCAACACTGTCCAGATTCTGGGGAGCAGACCACCAGCGGCCTTGGAAATAATCTGCGCGTTGCGTCCACCGCGTCGGACTTTAACTGTCCTGCTCCACTCCCTGCCGCTGCACTAGCTTGTTTTCAAGGGGCGTACTCCACTCGAACAGTAGATGAGGCCTACCAAGCGGTGGTGGTGCTGGAGGCGAACGATCCGAGTGTCGTGGCGGACCCAGAGGCGTTCGCGGCATGTGGGTGGCGGCCCTTGTCTCGGCTCCAGACAACGCCAACAAGTCCAGCTTTGGCTTATATCCACCCCACACATCAGTTGGTCTTACGCATCAACGTTGGCACTCCAGGCGAGGATCCCTCTTGGTGGCGCCTTGATGGCGCGTTGACCTATCACCACTTGGTGACGCAGCGCTCAAGTTGAGATTCACAGCGTAAAACCCACCCTCAGGGCAGCGCTGCCGTCGATTGGGGGACTCCCAGGCTTCACTCTGGAGACTCAAACGACTTGGCCAAAATATCGGCTCTCGCTAGGTTAAGCCCTATTAGCCAGATTATCCAATGAACGCTGCAGCCTGTGCAGGAGCCGCCCGAATGCATTGTGATCGCCATGGTCATTCGGAATCTAGTGGACCGAACGCCACAGCTTGCAGGGTATTCCCCCGTATCCATTTACACCTAAATATAAAATGGGTGAACGAGGCCTTCCAGCGATCTCCCACCGACTTAAGTACGTTGGAGCTCACATGGCGCCCTGCCGGGAAAGCACCGGAGCCTCTCCACTCCCGCTCCAACGTACTTTCCTTCTGCTCCGCGCTCCGCGCGGTTTATCGACAAGATAAACGCAGTGTACTTAGAAGAACTCGACCTCAGCAGTCACGTCGTTATCCTGCACGGCCACATAGCGCCGGGTGGTGTCTACCGAGGCGTGCCCCAGGAACAGGCCCACGCGCGTGAAGTCGCGGGTGGCGGTATACAGCCGCGTGCCGGAGTGCTTGCGAGCGGCGTGGAAGCCGCGCCACGCCTCGCCGTGCCCTGCGGCGCGGAAGACCTTGCGCATGCGGTACGTGGCCTGCGCGTACTTCCAATCGAACAGTCGCCCATCGGCGTCCACAGGCGGCAGGTGATCGAGGGCGCTGCGGACCCGGCGGCCCAGCGGTACGCGCCTGACCTTGCTCCCCTTGCCGCGCACCGTCAGGCTCGCGCCGTGCAGGTCGGCGCTGCGCACATCGAGTGCCTCGCTGACGCGCAGGCCCGCGTGCGCGCACAGCAGCAGCAGCGCCGCTAGGCGCGGTTCACACAGGGGCAGGACGGCGTCGATCTCCTGCATGTACGGTGGGTTCTTCACGATGCCCGGCGTGGGATCCGGCGCGACGTGCGCATCCTGAAAGGGTTGCACGTCGGTCGCGCCAGCCCACGCCAGGGCGCGGTACAGGGCGCGGGCCCCGGCCACGTACCCGGCGGCCGTCGAGGCTGACAGCTGACCGCTCCGGCCGCGACCCAGGCTGGGGCGGGTCTGAAGGTGCGCCACGTACCGCCCGCCGTCACGCCGACCGGGCCGCAGCAGTTGCACGCCGCTGTCCTGCGCCCAGCGCACGAAGTCCTTAACGGCCAGCGCGTAGGCTTCCAGCGTGCGGCGGCTGGTGCGTGCGCCCTTGCGACTGGCGCTGGTCATGTACGCGTGCGTGACCATGATCAGCATGTCGTCGTCGTAGGTACTGGCCGCCTCCACGGCCCTCACGCGCAGGGCGCGGTCATCGAGACCCGCGATGGCCACCGCGTTGCGCATCTGCACCAGTGTCATGCGGTTGGCCTTTCTGGAGAGCTCAACAGGCCAGGGGGCGGCCAGTGGGAAGGTGTCAGGCGGGATCTGTTCACTGCCACCCAGACTAGCGGAGAATCACACTCTATTTCAAACCAAGAGATATTAGTGTGAACGTCAGTTTCTGGAAACCAGGGTCCTACACCCCTCAGGCACCGTCCGGCGAGCTTCTCGCGCCTCCTGTGAGGTAACCCATAAAAGTGTGTCTGGGAGCTAGTTTGCGCACGTGCGACAGATGACCAGCGACTCCGCGAGCTGGAAATCAGTCGGCACACCTGCCCGAAGGTC
>NZ_JAGLBB010000132.1 GCF_018260555.1 Deinococcus sp.
GGACTGGTCAGCGTGTTCACGGGGGATATTCTCATGCCCAATTTCTCTGTCTGATCGTCCCCTGCTGAGCAGTTACAAATATTATGCTCATACAAAACGGGAACAAGCGTTTTTTGCCGTGTTTATCGTGCTGAGCAGTTACCTTCAGGGTACTTAACCGGGGTCCGGATCATACCCTGGGGTGGTGTGCGGGCGCGGCGCGCTAGACTGCCTGCTATGCGGCTTTCAGCCACCGACGTATACGCCTTTCAGGCACTGGGATTCCTGGGGACCCAGGACCCGGCCCGCTGGGTGTCCAGCGAGGAGATCAGCGAATCGACCGGCGTTCACCGCCCGTACCTGGTGCGCATCCTCGCGGCCCTGAGCGCCAAGGGCGTCGTGAAAAGCAAGAAGGGCATCGGCGGCGGCTACGCGCTGTCGCGCCGACCGCAACTGATCAGCCTGTGCGAGGTCGTGCGCGCCATTGACGGTCCGGTTGCGCCGCTGTCGTGCATCAGTCTCAACTGGCGCGAACACTGCCCCGAGGAAGACCGCTGCCACGCCCGCGCCACCATCTACACCCGCATGCGCGACGCCATGCTGGGCGTGTTGCAGGAATTCAGCGTGCACGACCTCGTGATCGACGCGCAGCGGGGCGTCAGTTACGGTCACTGCCTGGGCCACCTTCTGAAACCCAACGCGTAAGCAGGGCACAGGTTAAAAGTCGATGGTTGATGGAAGGAACGCCCCTCCATCAACCATCGACTTTCGACCATCAACTCACCGCAGGTAGGGTTCGAAGCGGTTGCGGTTGCTGCTGTCGGGGTCCTCGGTGGCGCGCACGACCGAGCGGGCGCTGAAGACCAGCAGCAGTCGCCCGGCGGGGGCGTCCGTGTCGGCGCGCAGGGTGCCCTGGTTCACGCGGTAGGGGCCGGACAGCATGGCCTGCATGGTGCTGGGGTCGAAGGCCAGGGCCGCGCCGGTCATGGCGGGCTTGCTGGCCTTCACGCCGCCGCGCGCGGTCACGAACCCGGTCTTGACGTTCAGGGTCATGCTGGGCGCGGTGAGGGCCGTGAAGCGGGCATCGTTGTACGTGACGTTCCCGGTGGCGGTGACCGTTCCGGCCCTCAGGTCGTACGTGACCTGCGCGGCTTTCAGGGTGCCGCCCTGCCGGGTGGTGATGGCCGCGCCCTGCGCGCTCAGCTGTTGCCCCGGCTGCAACTGCATACGGGCCGCCGTGAGTTTCACGCCGCCGCGGCTGTCGGTGGCGGTCCCGCCTTGTGGAAGGTCGGTCGCGCCGGTTTCCAGGTTCAGGTTCTGTGGGCCGCGCGGCGTGACGTTCAGGCCGCCGAAGGTGACGGCCTGCGTGCCGCCCGCAGCCACGGTCAGGACGGTCACTGCGGCGCTCAGCACGCGGGCCAGGGTAGGGGAGGGGACGCGCTTCATGAGGCCCACCGTAGCGGGCCGGGCACTGAGCGGCGTGAGGAAGCCCGTCAGGTTCGGTTCAGCTGGCCCCGGCGGGGCGCCGGGCTTTCCATGTGTGGGCCTGACCGCTCATGCGTTCCTACCCGGCCGGGCGTGCCTGGGCGCTACACTCCGCGCAGTGAAGCGTCAGACTGAATCCCCCACGCGGTCCCTGCGGATCGCCGCCGCGCTGGCCTGCGCGCTCCTGTTCACGTCCGGGCAGGCGGCCCCCCGCGTCGGTGCCCACGACGGGTACACCCGGCTGGTGTTCGACCTACCCAGCGGCGCGACCAGCCTCAGTGCGACGGTGGCGGCGCAGTCCATCACCGTGAAACTCGGCGTGCCGCTCCCCAGCGAGCAGGGTCCCCTGAACGCGGCAGGCGTCACCGCGTACGCCGTGTCGGGCCGCACGGTCACGGTCACGCTGGCCGACCGGCACGGCAGTGCCCGAAGCAGCGTCCTGCCAGCCGCTGGCGTTCAGCCCGCGCGGCTGGTCATCGACGTGCCCACCAGCGTGGCCGCGTCCGCCATTCCGGCGGTCCCGGCGGCGCGCCCGCCGGCTGCGGCGGCCGCCCGGCCGGTC
>NZ_JAGLBB010000133.1 GCF_018260555.1 Deinococcus sp.
ACACACCGCCCGTCACACCATGGGAGTAAATTGCAGCTGAAACCGCCGGGAGCTTCACGGCAGGCGTCTAGGCTGTGGTTCATGACTGGGGTGAAGTCGTAACAAGGTAACTGTACCGGAAGGTGCGGTTGGATCACCTCCTTTCTATAGGTCACGTCGACAACACCAGATGCGTCAATCACGCCCCGGACCTTTATGGCCCGGGGCGTTCTTCGTTGGTCTCAGGTTCCATCAAGACACCCAGTAGCATTACGTGTCCCGGGCCGCATACCGGGTTGGCCATCTCTCAACGAGGGTGCTGGCGGCCCGGTACCGTTATGGTCTGGCAGGGAATAATCCGGATAGAGCTGCTTAAAGTTTCTAGTGGCTGGTGGCTCAGTGATGGAAGGGGCACACACCGGGGCGCGCCACCTGCCAGGCGGGGGGCTGCGCCGTGAAGTTCGGTCGGACCTCGCGGTCGTCGTAGCTGCGGTCCCAAAGCGGCGTGGTGGCTGGGGCCATCGGCGGGAGCAGCCACGACCAGCGGCCCCGGACGGTGCGCCCGGCGCGGGCTTCGAGCGTCTCGAACTGCCGGAATTGCCGCGTGACCGCGTGGTGGTCGGCAATGCGGACGCCGTCCCGGTCGAAAGAGTGCAGGACGGCCACGTTCAGTTCCAGCAGCGCGCGGTCCACCCACAGGGAGCGGCGCGTGCGGGTGTCCAGGCCCAGCGCGGCGGCCACAGCGGGCAGCAGGTTGTACCGGCGCTCGTCGGTGAGGTTACGGGCGGCAATTTCGGTTTGCAGGTACCAGCCGCTGAACGGTGCGGCCTGGAACGACTCTCCGCCGACTTCCAGGGTCATGTTGCTGATGACGGGCAGGGCGTGCCAGCGCAGCCCCAGCTTCCCGATGGCCGGGCAGGTGGGATGCTCGATACGGACCTCGCAGGTGGCGTCGGCGGGCAGGTCGAACAGGCGCACCTCTCCCTGCGCCTCGATGGCCAGCGGCAGTACGTCAAAGGGCGTACCCGGGCCCCCGCGCCAGCCCAGGCCGCGCAGGTAATCAGTCAGGGCGGCGTTCTGCGGGTCGCCGGTTACGCGTCCGTCCGGGTGGCGGTACCCGGCGTACCGGATCAGTTGGTCGTTGTGAATGCGTACGCCCGGGCCGAACACGCTCATGGTGGGCAGGATGCGCCCGCCGTTCAGCGCCCCGCGCAGGTGCAAGAGCAGGTGCGTGAACACCTCGTCATGGGTTGTCACGTGCCGCAGGTCGTTCACACGCAGGGTTTGCCAGGGTAGGCGTCCCACGCAGCGGGTACTGTTTCGCCACGCCACCCGCGCGCCGAAAGTCAGTTCCTGGGTACTCAGGGTCAGGTGGCTGTCACGGTACACGTCCGCCTGCCGCTCCCGCAGACCGGGCTGGCCGGTTTCGGTGTGGTACAGATGCAGGAACTCCAGCGCTTCAGCCTCGCGCTGCGTCTGATCAGGTCGCGAAACGGACGCTGGCATAACGGGCATCCTGACGCGCCGCGACACGCAAAATGTCCCCACGCGCGCCGCAACCGACACACCATGAAGACACGCAGAAGCCCCCCAACCAGCAAAAGGAGGGGGGCTTCTGAACGTGGCGCGCCCTGCAGGACTCGAACCTGCGACCGACCGCTTAGAAGGCGGTTGCTCTATCCAGCTGAGCTAAGGGCGCGTGCGGTGATTTTGTGCGACCAGAAGCGGGTTGCTCGGTTGAAGAGTTTAGCAGTTCCTGGTCCTTCTGTCGCTCCGGGGCCATTTGGGGGCCATTTACCCCAGATCGAGCTCGATGGGCTCCTCCAGTTCCGGCCAGCTGTGCAGGTAGATCGCCTGCGTCACCACGGTGTTCTTGTGGCCCAGCTGCCTGGAGATCTGCCGGATCGAGCGACCCTGGTGGGCCGCGACGCTGACCATTAGACCTCCTGCGAAAGTCCCCAGCTACGCTGCGTGAGTGAGCCACGACCGCCTTGAACGCCTCCGACAGCTGA
>NZ_JAGLBB010000134.1 GCF_018260555.1 Deinococcus sp.
CGCGCCGACTGGCGAACGCCCTGGTCGGAAACCCACCCGACCCCCGCCCGGGGCGGGACGGCGGCGCGGGCGCAGCGGGCCTGGAGGTCACGCTGGCCGGCCCCACGCTGCTGTTTCACGCGGCGGCGCTGGTCAGCCTGTGCGGGGCGCCGTTCGAAGTGGCGCTGCTCGGCGCGGACGGCGTGCGGCGGCCCTTCGCGTCCTGGCGGGCCGTGCCGGTGCAGGCCGGGGAGCGCCTGATCGTCGCGGGTACCCCGGCGGGCGCGCGGGCGTTCCTGGCCGTGCGGGGTGGGCTGGACGTTCCAGAGGTGTTCGGGAGTCGCAGCACGGACCTGCGCAGTGCCTTCGGGGGCGTGCAGGGGCGGGCGTTGCGGGCCGGGGACCGGCTGGCGTGGTCTTCCCTGCCCCCGGTGAGGCCCGCGCGGGCGTTCGTGTCGCCGGAGCTGCGCACACCGGTCGGGCCGGATCACACGCTGCGGGTGCAGGTCACGCCGGACGCCACGCCGGACCTGCTGGGCGCGCTGACCGGGCAGACGTTCACGGTGAGCGCGCAGGCGGACCGCATGGGCGCGCGGCTGTCCGGGGTGATCGCCGCGCCGCACGACCCGGCGCGCGCCAGTGTGCCGAACGTGCCGGGTCTGATTCAGCTGCCGCCAGACGGGCAGCCCACCGTGCTGCTGCCGGACGCCGGCACGCACGGCGGCTACGCAGCGCCGCTGGTCGTGATCAGCGCGGACCTGCCCCGGCTGGCGCAACTGCGGCCCAGTGACTGCGTGACCCTGCGGCCCGTCACGGCCACGCAGGCCCGCGCGGCGCTGTGGGCGCACGAGCGGGGGCTGCGGCAGGCCGAGTGGGCGCTGCGGCACTGGTACGCGGGAGCCGGAAGCACTCCTTTATCCTGCGCCCATGCAGATTGATCTGAACGCGGACCTGGGTGAGGGCAGCGAACACGAGGAGGCGGTCATGGCGTCCGTGACGAGCGCGAACATCGCGTGCGGCGGGCACGCCGGGGACACCGGGACCATGCGGGATTCGCTGCGGCTCGCGGCGCGCCTCGGGGTGGCGGCGGGCGCGCACCCGGCCTTTCCGGACCGCGAGGGCTTCGGGCGGCGCGAGCTGCACTTCCCACCCGCTGAAGTCACTGCCTTCGTGCGCGAGCAGATTGAGGCCCTGAAGGCCGTAGCGGCGCGCGAGGGCGTGCGGCTGCATCACGTCAAGCCGCACGGGATGCTGTACACCATGGCCGCGCGTGACCCGGCGCTGGCGCGGGCAGTCGCGCAGGCGGCGGCCGACAGTGGCCTGGGGCTGTACTTCGGACTGGCAGGCCGGGACAGCGTGATGCTGCGCGAGGCCCGCGCACTGGGCCTGCGGGCGCTGGGCGAGGGCTTCGCAGACCGGGGGTACGCCCCGGACGGGACCCTGTGGCCGCGCGGTCAGGCAGGCGACCTGCTCGGCGCGGCCGACGCAGCGGCGCAGGGCGTCAGGATCGCCCGCGAGGGCCACACGCGCGCCGTGACCGGGCAGGACATCGCCGTTCCGGCCGGAACACTGTGCCTGCACGGCGACGGACCCGAGGCGGCCGCCCTGGCAGGCCAACTGCGCCGGGCGCTGCAAGACGCGGGTGTGCGGGTCGCCGCCCCGGCCTGATACGGACTCGGGGAACGGCGCCGCCCAGCGAAGGGAAGGGAAATGGGTTCCGAGCATGGAGTCGGCGATTCAGTGCATGGGCGGGTTGTGTACGAAACAATCAGCAGTCCGCAGGAGAGAACCGTTGATCTCTGCGCGGTGTTTTCGGGGATCTGTTACGGCCTTCGCTTGAAGGGACTGCCAGGACCCTGAAATCCGAGCGGAGCGAGTGGGAGCAGAGTGGGCTCCGGACTGGATACTCACCCGCACAGGAAGGCGCGGGGGGGGGCTCAGCGGCTGGCCCAGAGTTCCACGAGGCCGCGTAGGGTCAGGGTCTCGTCGTAGTGGTCGATCTCGCGGCA
>NZ_JAGLBB010000135.1 GCF_018260555.1 Deinococcus sp.
AGACATATTTGTCACATCAAGACAATCCTTGTTTTCAGGCACAGTATAAAGAATAATCTTTTCATTCCATTAGACCCACTTCATAAAACGAAAATTAATGGGACTTATTAGTAGTACACTGCCAATTTGGCAGTAGCGTACTTTAGACCAAAAAGGTTTTTTTTGGGGAGTACCCGTTCAAAAAAAATCAATTGGTCTTAAAATCCGCACAACATCGACAACAGTCCAAAGGAGCTATTTTTCATGTAGCTCTTTGGAAGTAGTCTCGTGTACTACTTTAAGTACCGAGAGTATGACGGATTGTAATATGGAGATCGCAATCCGTCGGTATTTAATGTAATTACTACTTTATGATGTGTGTCTTCGTAGTAATTACATAGTCTAGTATATTAATGATAATAGGATACCGGATTGTTGTATTTATAATGTACGGACTGTTTACAATCCGGTATATAAGGTATATCGTAATTACTACTTTATGAATTGGATGTTACGTAGTAATTACGTAGTCTAGTATAGTAGTATAATAATAGAGACGGATTGTAATATGGTGATCGCAATCCGTCATATATGATATAGGGTATAATTACTACTCTTAATTTAGTGAGTGTATCGTAGTAATTATACGATACGTTATATCGTAATTACTCTCCAGCCTGTTGCTATATTGGGCTGGAGTAATTACGTAAGCTAGTATAGAGTATTATGATTATAGGGACGGATTGTAATATAGAGATCTCAATCCGTCAATATATAATGTAATTACTACTGTATGTATTGAATGTTATGTAGTAATTACATAAGCTTGTATAGTGTATTATGTAGGATACCGGATTGAGTGTATGTAGTGTATGGACTGTATTCAATCCGGTATATATATAGGGTATAATTACTACTCTTAAGTTAGTGATTGTATCGTAGTAATTATACGATACGTTATAACGTAATTACTTTTCAGCCTGTGTCTATATTGGGCTGAAGTAATTCCGTAATCTAGTTTGTATATTATTTATATTTAATTTATTTACTGTATTTAATTAAATATTAAATTGTTTTAACCCCCTTACCCTTTGGTCTAAGGGGTAAGTAATAGACCTTTGGGTCTAAGGGGGTTGGATTTTTGGGGCTAGTGCCCCTTTCTTAAGCAAATTTAGCTTTGCTTAAGTGGTGTTCATGTCGCAGACACCGTCTGCTTACACCACTTCATCGAATTGGAGATCTAATTTTAGCTAATTTATCATTAGCTGGCAAATTCCGCAGGTAAGGTCATGTTTTCCTGCAGGAGGAATTTGTGATTTAGATCTCTGTTCGATTTTGTGGTTTCACTTCCTAAGTAGAAACCGCAGTAGTTAAGCAAATCCCTGCAGTAGTGATTTGTTAACTCAACTCTCTCTTGAGGGTTGACCCCCCCTCACCTGCCTGTCTAACTTAATAGCTAGTTTGGCAGGGTTTTGGGGGGGGTATCTAGTATTGAGCATCTATCGTAGATAGATTAGCTCGGATACACGGGGGCTATGCCCCCATGTATGGTCATATTCTATGAATATGATATTCTAAATATAGGGACGGATTGTAATATAGAGATCTCAATCCGTCATATATGATGTAATTACTTTTCAGCCTGTTGCTGTATTGGGCTGAAGTAATTACATAAGCTAGTTAGTAGATTATGATTATAGGGACGGATTGTAATATGGTGATCGCAATCCGTCATGTATATAATGTAATTACTACTGTATGTATTGGATGTTATGTAGTAATTACATAAGCTTGTAGAATATGTTAATAGTAT
>NZ_JAGLBB010000136.1 GCF_018260555.1 Deinococcus sp.
CGCAGTTTGGGCAGGGAGTCTCGCTGATGGTCCACCTTACCCAATCGACTCCCGGAAGTCACCCTGCTGAGCAGTTAAGTACGTTGAAGCTAACATTGCGATATTCCGGAAAAGCGCCGGAACCTCTCCATTCCCGCTCCAACGTACTTTCTCCTGCCACGCACTCCGCGCGATTTATCTATAAGATAAACGCAGTGTACTTAAAAGGCTGTCCGCTCAGACGTACCCTGGCGGCCTGGTTCACACGCCGGTTAACCTGAGTGGAGTGGGCGGGAGCAACGCGGGTTCCGGGCGTGAAGTTGATAACCCGAGGCCCTGTCCCTGGGTATGGACGAAACAGACGGCAGTCCGCGTCATGTCGTGCGGGATCAGCCCCGTAGATGTAGTCCCGGCAGTGGCGGACAGAAGGTCCTTACCCAGCGGTCAGGAGAGGCGTATACTCCGCGCATGTCGGCCTCATCCACCCCACCCACGGCCACGGGCCGCACCCGCCTGACGCTGTTCTTCACCATCTTCATTGCCATGCTGGGCCTGAGCGTCCTGTTTCCCATCATCGCGCCCCTGGGCCGCCAGCTGGGCCTGACCGAGACACAGACCGGCTGGTTTTCCACCGGTTACTCCCTGATGCAGTTCATCTTCTCGCCTATCTGGGGAAGCCGCAGCGAACGCCAGGGCCGAAAACCCGTCCTGATCCTGGGACTCGTGGGCTTTTCCATCAGCTTCGGCCTGTTCGGCGTGCTTGCGCAGCTTGGCCTCCAGGGCACGCTGGGCGGCGCGGCGCTGTTCGCGCTGCTGGTCGGGTCCCGCCTGATCGGTGGCATGCTGTCCAGCGCCACCCTCCCCACCGCGCAGGCCATGATGGCCGACCTGAGTACCAAGGAGGACCGCGCCGCCAGCCTCGGCCTGATCGGCGCGGCCTTCGGGCTGGGCGTGGTGTTCGGCCCCGCCATCGGCGCGCTCCTGAGCACCGTGAGCCTCACCGCGCCCATCTTCTTCAGCACCGCGCTCGGCCTGATCACCGCCCTGGTCGCGTGGCGCACCCTGCCTGAAACGCGCCGCGCCGGGGCACCCGAGCAACCCAGCGGCAGCCGCCGCGCCCTGCTGGGCCAGGGTGCCATCCCACTGTTTCTGGCCATCAGCGCCCTGAGCACGCTGGCCAGCGTCGGCATGGAACAGACCATCGGCTTCTACGTGCAGGACACCCTGGCGCTCACTCCGGGCAGTGCGGCGCGCACCGTCGGCGGCATGCTCACCATCTTCGGACTCGTCGCCGCGATCGTGCAGGGCGGCGCGATCCGGCCCCTTGCCAAGAAACTACCCACCACGCCCCTCGTCGCCGCCGGGCTGCTGATCATGGCCGCCGGGATGTTCCTGCTGCCTACCGGTCAGAGCTTCTGGCCCATCACGCTGGCCCTGGCCGTCATCGGGATCGGGAGCGCCGTCCTGAGCCCCAGCCTCAGCGCCGCCCTGAGCCTCAGCGTCACCGACGACCAGCAGGGCGCGGTCGCCGGACTGAACTCCAGCGCCCTCGCCCTGGGCCGCATGGCCGGCCCCCTGATCGGCACCGGCCTGTACCAGAGCGCCAGCCACGCCGCCCCCTACCTTCTCAGCGGCAGCGTCCTGCTGGCCCTGCTGGTCTGGACGCTGATCAGCCGGCCAAACGTCAACCCCGCCTGACAGTTGATGGCTAATGGATGATGGTCAACTGACATCTTTCAGTTCTAAGCCACATGCTGGCGAGTGCCGTCCCAGACGGCTAAAATCCGTTCCATTTCTCT
>NZ_JAGLBB010000137.1 GCF_018260555.1 Deinococcus sp.
GTGCCCCCGATCTTCTTATGGGCGGCGCCGCGCTCGGCGGGGGTGGGGTACTCGAGCAGCGTGGCGGCGCGGTGCAGGGTCAGGCGGTCGCGGCGCGCCGCCCAGTCCTCCAGGCTGCGCTGCACACCCGGGGTCAGGGGCGTGGCCGACCCGGCCTGCAACCCGGCCAGCAGGTCCGGGAGGCTCAGTCCGCTTTCCAGCGCGGCGTACACGCTCTGGCGGGTCAGGCGGTACGACGCGGTCTGTTCGTCGAAGCGCACGGCTTCGGCGGCGGCCAGCAGGGGCCGTTGCGCGGGCGTGAGGTGAGCGGGGTACACCAGCAGGTCGAAGTTCGCCTGCAATATCCAGGCCGGGCCGGACCCGGCGGGTGGAATCAGCAGGTGAGCGGGCGTGACGGCCGCGCCCGGTCCCTCCCCACTGACCCGCGCCAGGCCCGCCGCGCTCAGCTGCCCGCGCAGCGCCCCGGCCACCCACGCGTCCAGCTCCCCGGCCTTGACGGGCGTGCCGTACCGGGAGGCCAGGAATTCGGGCGGCGTGACCAGCCGCAGCAGGCGGGTCACCTCGGCCTGCGTGGTCGCGTGCGGCAGGGCGCGCAGCACCGCCGCCAGGAGCCGCCGCATGACGCTGACACTGGAAAACGGCGTGCCGACATTTTCCGGGTACGTGGACGGGGCGCCCACAGACAGGCGCGCGGCGCCCACCTCCTCGGGTTCCAGCTGCGCGAACTGCGCCCCGGCCTGCGCGGCGACCGTCACGCGGTCCTCCACGCGGATCAGCAGCCCCAGGTTCAGGCCCACGATCACCCAGGTCTCCAGGGCATCCACGGCCGTCACGCTTCTGGCGAGGTTCTTCAGGGACGCGCGGCTGATCGTGCCGCTCTTGGTGACGCTCAGCGGATGCAGGCGCACGCCGCGCAGCACTTCCAGCAGGCGCAGCAGGTTCAGGTCCGCCTGACCCGTTGCGGCCGGCACCTCCTTCAGGGAGGCCGTGATGGGCGGGGCAGGTTCCGGCGGCAGCCGGTGCAGCAGGCGCGGGTCGCCCAGCACGCGGCTGGGAAGGCGGCCCGGCGGCTCGAACTGGCTGTAGTACGACTGCATCCACGGGTTCGGCAGGCCCTCGGGCAGCAGCAGGCCGCTCGTCAGCAGCTCCCACAGGGTGGCGGCCCCCGTGAACTCCGGCACAGAGAAGTCCCCCAGGTGGCCCCTGGAACCCTTGTGGCTGCCCGGGTCGCCGCGCAGGTCCCGCAGGCGCAGGAACACGTGCAGGTCCCAGCCGTCCATGAGGCCGCCGCAACGCTGCACCTCGCCCAGCGCAGCGCGTTCAGTGACACTCAGGCCCGCCACCAGGTTCTCCAGCAGTTCGGGGCTGCTGCGCACCTGACCGATCACCTCGGCCGCGCGGGCCCCACTGCTGACCTTCTCGCCCAGGTAGCGGCCCGCGATCCGCTGCTGGTACGCGCGTGGCAGACGGGTGATGGACTCGTCGAACGCCTCGGCCTTGCGTTCGTCCAGGGGGGGTGCGGGCTTCTGTGTGGTGGGGGGGTTCTGTGCCGCCCCTGGATTCTGTGGCGCCGTGTTCTGCGGGCTGCCCTGACGCGCCTTCCCGGCCC
This sequence comes from Deinococcus sp., assembly GCF_018260555.1. Classification (GTDB taxonomy): domain Bacteria; phylum Deinococcota; class Deinococci; order Deinococcales; family Deinococcaceae; genus Deinococcus. Next base: position 1,610 of record NZ_JAGLBB010000137.1, read on the forward strand.
TTCCGGCCGCCCTGCTCACGGCTGATCCCCGTTCACGCGGGGCGTGTGTCCGGCGCGGCGCAGGGCGTCCAGCGCGGCGGCGTCCGTGCCGGGGCGCAGCAGCGC
>NZ_JAGLBB010000138.1 GCF_018260555.1 Deinococcus sp.
GCGCTGCTGCGCCCCGGCACGGACGCCGCCGCGCTGGACGCCCTGCGCCGCGCCGGACACACGCCCCGCGTGAACGGAGGCCAGCCGTGAGTGGCCCCACCGACCAGGGACCGTTCACGAAAGCCAACGCGAAGGTCGCGATGGACGCCGTGGCAGCCCTGGAGGAACGCAAGGCCCAGGATTTCGACGATTCCATCAGCCGCCTGCCTCGCCCGTACCAGCAGAGAATCGCGGCCCGCTACGTCAGCGAGAAGGTCGGCAGTGGCGCCCGCGCGGCCGAGGTGATCGGTCAGGTGCGCAGCAGCCCGGAACTGCTGCGGAAACTGGTGGCGAGCCTGAGCGTCATGGAACGCGCCGCACTGAACGAGGTGGCCCGGCAGGGCGGATTCATGGACGGCTGGGACCTGCACGTCTTCCTTCGGCTGCGGGACCTGCGCGGCGACCCGCGCGTGTTCGGCGGTCCGAAGGGCAGGGTCGGGGACTTCTCGGTGTCGGAATTCACCGGGGCCGCCGCCCTGTGGGAACTGCTGACGGGCGGTCTGCTGCTGCCCGAGGCGCTTCCGAACGTCTGGATGCAGTCGTACTACAGCCAGTTCGAACCGCTGGGACGGCTGCCCAGCCGCGTCCTGCTCGACCCGCGCCTGAGGCCCCTGCTGCCGCCGGAACCTGCCCCGCCCATCACGGCGTCCCCGAAAGAGGTGCCGGCCGCGCCCGGCCAGACGGACCTGACGCCCCTGCGGCTGCTGGAGGTGCTGCGCGGCGTGCGCCTGCACCCGCTGGCCGTCACGAAGACCGGCACGATCAGCCGCGCGTCCCTGAAGAACCTCGCCAGGAGCGTCACGGCCGTTGACGACCTGGAAGGCTGGGTGATCGCGGCCCTGAACCTGGGCCTGATGATCCGCGAGGGCGACCGCGTGACGGTCACCGAGCATGCCGAGCGGCACCTGATGACCCTTGACCCGGAGCGGCTGCGCGCCGTGCTGAGCAGCCCGGTCGGGCACGTTCAGCCGGAGGACGCCCGAGCGTCCTTCAACTCGGTCACGGTCGTGCGGCGACTGCTGGGCGCCGTGCTGCGCGCCCTGCCGCACGCGACCACACAGGCCGAGGTGATCCGCCTGACCCGGCTGGTCACGCCGCCGGAACTGCTGGGTTCCCGGCCCGGTCAATCTGTCCGGCCCGACGCGCTGGACCGGTGGGTGGCCGTGGCGCTGCGCGGCCAGCTCAGCACGGCCGGAATCGTGCACGTCAGCGGCGAGGGACCGGAATCGGCCGTCACGCCCGCGCACCTCATGGTCCCGCCCGCTCCGTCCGGCCCGGCCTGGATTCTGCAACCGAATTTCGACCTGCTGGTGTACCCCGCCAACCTGACGCCCGCGCAACGGCCCCTGCTGGCCGCCGCCGAAGCCGTGCGCTTGGACGAGCAGACCGCCTCGTACCGCCTGACCCGCCAGAGCGTGTACGCCGCGCTGGAAAGCGGCCTGAACCTCCCGGACCTGCTGGCCGGGTTGCAGGCCGGGTCCGCCACGCCCCTGGCGCCGGGCGTGCAGCGCAGCCTGGAGGACTGGGCGGCGCGCCGCGACCGCCTGACGCTGCACCGCGCCGCCACGCTGCTCGAGTACCCCACCCCCGCCGAGCGCGGCGCCGCCCACAAGAAGATCGGGGGCAC
>NZ_JAGLBB010000139.1 GCF_018260555.1 Deinococcus sp.
GCGTTGTTCGTCGGTGGAATGTCCGGGTCCTTCAGGAACCGCCACAACCGGTCCAGCACGCTCTGCTTCAGGATTCCCAGTCGGAGTCGCTCGTTCGGCTTCGACTTCAACGGCACCCGATTCAGCAGGGCGTCCAGACGCAGGGTGAGTTCCTCACCCTGCTGCGCATACTCCTCTCGCGTACAGACCCCGGTCGTCACCTCCCGGTGCAGTCGGATGCCATCCCGGAAGACCTGCGCGACCCGTTGCCCGTACAGCTCTCCCCGCCCGGGTTGCCGCTGGAGAACAGCGACAACCTCATCCGCGTTGCGGATCAGGTGCGCCAGGCACTTCTGCTGCCGGACGTCCTGCAGGTAGCGGCTGTCGTACGAGGAGAAGCGGTCGCTGATCAGTACGCCGGCGAAGTTCTCCCCCAGGCCTTCCCGGACTTCCACGTTCGTGTGCCGCAGGTTCGCGCGGAACACCACGGTGTCCGCGCTGCGAAAGGCTCCTACCCAGGCGTTCTGAGCGCCGATCCGCCAGCCGGTGTCGTCGTGATGCACGGAGGGTGCCTGCTAGATCTGTGTCTGCAGCGCATCGACGTGGGCCGCCAGGGCGCTGCCGTCAGCTGCAAGCCGCTGTGCGGCTTGCGTGATCGCACCCTGCGTGATCTGGATCCCTCCAAGGAGGTCCATGACCCGACCGATGCGGCGGACCGGGAGGCCCAGCTCGTGATGCAGGGTCTGCAGGGTGGCGTGTAGGGCGGGTCCCAGGCGGTGGAGGAGTAGCGTCCTCATTGGCGTCTGTTCACGACGATAGAGGTCGCACCGACCTGATCGGATTTCAGATCAGTATGGTCACCACGCACCGCGTGGTGACACTGCGGGCACTCCATGACAGGCACGTGGTACTCAGTGACCTGCATGGCGTTCTGGGGGACGAGTTCCGTGACCCAGGCCTTGTCCTGACGGGTGAAGATCAGCAGGCCCGTGAACCCACAGCGAGGACAGGTATTGGGCGTTTCGACTTCCACGGTTGCCGTGATCTGCTCTGGCGTGGGTTGGGCCTTGTGGGCGAAAGTGCCTTCACCAGGACGGCGTCCTGGTGACTTGGGATCGGCCGTGCGTTTCTCCCGACTGAAGGGGGCGGCGTACTTGCGTTCCCGCCGTTCCAGCTCTTCGATGCGCTTCTTCAGGCGGGCGATTTCCGCTTTGAGGGCTTTGTTCTCGGCGATCAGCCCGTCGTTCTGCTCGGACTGGTGACGGATGATCTCGAGGAGATCCTTCTCAGTCATCCGGGCGCCCATGGACAGCATGGTAACGGCCCAGATGCCCAGCCGGAAGCCGGGTATCCGAGCGACCGCTAATCACAGACGTTCTCGGCGATCAGCCCGTCGTTCTGCTCGGATTGGCGACGGATGATCTCGAAGAGTAACTGCTCAGCAGGGTAAATTGCTCAGAATCTGAATTCAGCCCTATAAATTGCTAAGAAGCTGCTTTCAAATG
>NZ_JAGLBB010000013.1 GCF_018260555.1 Deinococcus sp.
CGGCGAGAACAACTGGGTGGACCGCATCTGGGAACTGCTCGACGCCGTCGACAGCTACATCCCCACCCCCGAACGCGCCACGGACAAGACCTTCCTGATGCCCGTGGAAGACGTGTTCACGATCACCGGACGCGGCACCGTCGCGACCGGCCGTGTGGAGCGTGGCGTGGTGAAAGTGCAGGACGAAGTGGAAATCATCGGTCTGCGCGACACGAAGAAGACCACGGTCACGGGGATCGAAATGCACCGCACGCTGCTGGACAGCGGCATGGCGGGGGACAACGTGGGCGTGCTGCTGCGCGGCGTGGCGCGTGACGACGTGGAACGCGGTCAGGTGCTGGCGAAACCGGGCAGCATCAAGCCGCACACGAAGTTCGAAGCGAGCGTGTACGTGCTGAGCAAGGATGAAGGCGGGCGTCACAGCGCGTTCTTCGGCGGGTACCGTCCCCAGTTCTACTTCCGGACGACGGACGTGACGGGCGTGGTGGAACTGCCGGAGGGTGTGGAGATGGTGATGCCGGGGGATAACATCACGTTCGTGGTGGAGCTGATCAAGCCGATCGCGATGGAAGAAGGCCTGCGCTTCGCGATCCGCGAGGGTGGCCGTACCGTCGGCGCCGGCGTCGTCGCCAAGGTCCTGGAGTAATCCAGACACGCACAACGGGGGAGGCCTTCGGGCCTCCCCTTTCTGTGCATGTCTGGTTTATTCGTATCTGGCCCTGCACTCCCCGGTGGCGCTATTCTCCTGCGCTGTGGCAAGACAGCTTCCGGGTATCAGCAAGCACGTGCGGGCGTTCACCGGTACGGAGCACCTGTCCTTCGTAGGCACGGCTAGCCCTGACAAGCGCGTGTATGTTTTGCCGACAGGCCCGGACAGCCTGCGGGGGGCTGAACCGGGTGGCTGAGCGTGACTGGCAGGGAGGAACACCTCGGCCACCCCCCTGTGCATCGGCTTCCGCAAGACCCTGATGCTGTGCGCGCACCCCGCGGCCGCCGCTGGTCCTTCGCACCTACGGGCAGGCGCTTTCTGTTGCAGAACCCAAGTGGGCAGACTTTTGTTTTCCGCGCTGTAGGGCGCGCGGGAGCTGTCTGTCATGAACCTGGACCTCGTGCAGACCTTCTACCCGATGGCAGCACCACTCATGGAATTGGCTCAGGACCTAAAAACCTGGGGGGCCGGATAGGGGACGATGTGAGCCCAGAAGGATCGGGCACGTAACAACGCCGTCTGCGTCGGCGGTTTACCGACCCGGCTGCCGGGCATGGTGGACACCCGACCGTGGATTCTCTATAATTGAAATGTTGCCCGCCAGAAGGCGGGCTTTTACCAGCGGGTCCGGACGCCCACCGCGGCACAAGGGCCACCAAACAGGAACGCTGGGAGCAGACCCCCGGACAGAGGGACTGCGAAGGAGCAACATCATGGCGAAAGACGGCCCCCGCATCATCGTGAAAATGGAAAGCAGCGCAGGCACCGGCTTCTACTACACGACCACCAAGAACCGCCGCAACACGCAGGCCAAGATGGAACTGCGGAAGTACGATCCCGTGGCCAAGAAGCACGTTGTCTTCAAGGAAAAGAAGGTCTGATGTCCCCTGCCGGGCGTGCGCGGCCTGATGGCAGCGGCCCGGCAGTCCGGTGTCGACTCTTTCTCTTTGCGCAGGTGAACGCATGAACTTGATTCAGTACTTCCGTGACTCGCGCGCGGAACTGTCGCGTGTCTCGTGGCCTACCCGCCAGCAGGTGCTGGAGGGAACCCAGGCCGTGGTGATCTTCGTGATTGCCCTGACCCTCATCGTGTACGCGCTTGACCTGCTGTTCAGCAACCTGATTCGGGCGGTGCTTTGATGGGTATTGAATGGTACGCCGTGCACACCTACGTGGGTCAGGAAGACCGCGTGGAGCAGCACCTGATGGACCGCGCCAGCAAACTCGGTATGCGCGGCACGAAAATCTTCCAGGTGCTTCAACCCACCGAGGAAGCCGTGGAACTCCGTGACGGTGGCAAGAAAGAAACCGTGAAACGCAAGCTGTTCCCCGGCTACGTGTTCGTGCAGATGGACATCGAGGACGACGACGCGCCCGGCGAGCTGGGCGAGTCGTGGGAAGTCGTGCGCGGCACGAACGGCGTGACCGGCTTCGTCGGAACGGCCACCCGCCCCGTGCCCCTGTCGCCCGAGGAAGTGCAGCGTCTGCTGGCCTCGGTCGGTGTGGCCGCGCAGCCGGTGGTTGAGGAAGCGCCGCGCGTGAAGATCGACTTCAAGGCGGGCGACATGGTGCGCGTCACGGGCGGTCCGTTCGCGGACTTCAGCGGCGTGATCAGCGAAGTCAACATTCCGCAGGCGAAGGTCAAGGTGCTGGTCAGCATCTTCGGCCGTGAAACGCCGGTCGAACTCGACTTCAGTCAGGTCGCCAAGTAAGTTCCAGCGCGGCCCAGACGCCGCGGCGCACGACCCGCTGGGCTTTTTCGGGCTGCACGCCCGACCCCTGCGGGACGCGCACCTTGGCAAACGCAGCACAAGGCAGTAAAATCGAAAAGTTGCTGTCAATCCACCCAAGGGCGGAAGCGCAGAACTTAGCGTCAGCACCCCGACCCGTCTCCTTCAGGCGGCGCGGCAGGGGGAGCTAAGGAGGAACAGATGAAAAAAGTCGCAGGTGTAGTGAAACTGCAACTCCCGGCAGGGAAGGCCACTCCGGCCCCCCCCGTGGGTCCCGCGCTCGGCCAGTACGGCGCGAACATCATGGAGTTCACGAAGGCGTTCAACGCGATGACGGCCGACAAGGGTGACGCGATCATCCCCGTCGAGATCACCATCTTCGCCGACCGCTCCTTCACCTTCATCACCAAGACCCCCCCCATGAGCTACCTGATCCGCAAGGCCGCCGGCCTGCAAAAAGGCAGCGCCACCCCTAACAAGGCCAAGGTCGGCAAGCTCAACTGGGATCAGGTCCTGGAAATCGCCAAGACCAAGATGCCCGACCTGAACGCCGGTAGCGTCGAAGCCGCCGCGAACACGGTCGCCGGCACCGCGCGCTCCATGGGCGTGACCATCGAGGGGGCCCCGAATGCCTAAGCACGGTAAGCGTTACGAGGCGCTGATCGCCAAGGTGGACCGCACCAAGCAGTACACCATCGACGAGGCCGCCGCACTGGTCAAGGACATCGCCACCGCGAAGTTCGACGAGACCGTCGAGGTGCACTTCCGCCTCGGCATCGACCCCCGCAAGAGCGACCAGAACGTGCGTGGCACGGTCGCCCTGCCCCACGGCACCGGCCGGAGCGTGCGCGTCGCCGTGATCACCAAGGGTGAGAACGTGCAGGCCGCCGAAGCCGCCGGCGCCGACGTGGTCGGCAGCGACGAGCTGATCGACCGCATCGCCGGTGGGTTCATGGAGTTCGACTCTGTCGTCGCCACCCCCGACATGATGGCCGCCGTCGGCCAGAAGCTCGCGCGTCTGCTCGGGCCGCGCGGCCTGCTGCCCAACCCCAAGAGCGGCACCGTCGGTCCCGACGTGGCCGGCATGGTCAAGAGCCTGAAAGCCGGTCGGATCGAGTTCCGTAACGACAAGACCGGCGTCGTTCACGCGCCCATCGGGAAGGCCAGCTTCGAGCCCGGCACCCTGAGCGAGAACTACGCTTCGCTCGTCAGCGCGCTGGAAGCTGCCAAGCCCGGCAGCGCCAAAGGCGTGTTCCTGCGCAGCGCCTTCCTGACCACCACGATGGGCCCCAGCATTCCGCTGAGCCTGTCGCAGGGCTAAGCTCCCCGGGAACCGTTGCCCTCACGGGGAACCAGGTTCCCACCCGGCTGCACCCACCGAGCTTCACCTTACCGCTGGCACCCCGGTGCACTTCTCGCACCTTTCCAATCCGTTTCTTTTCAGGCATCCATGACAGCGGGGACCCTTGCCAGGTTTAAACATCCCGCCGAGTTGTCAGGTGACGAGTACTGCACCTGGACTTGTTCCCATCTAGGAGGTACTGCGTGGCGAACGACAAGAACCAGCAGACCCTCAGCAGCCTCAAGGGCAGCCTTACGGGCGTCGACACGTTCTACGTGGTCGATTACCAGGGCCTGACCGCCGGCCAGCTGGGCAAACTGCGTAAAGACATCCGCGAGAAGGGCGGGCAACTCATTGTTGCCAAGAACACCCTGATCAACCTCGCTCTTCAGGACGGCGGCCGTGACTTTGCCGACGCTCTGAAAGGCCCCAGCGCCATCGTTGTCGCCCAGGAAGACCCCGCCGGGGTCGCCAAGGCACTCAGCGAGGCCGCCAAAGCCAACGACAAGGGCATTCCGACCATCAAGGCCGGCTTTGTCGAAGGCAACCGCGTCGACGTGAAAGTCGTCGAGCGTCTGGCCAGCCTGGGCAGCAAGCAGAGCCTTCAGGGCGAGCTGGTGGGCGTGCTCAGCGCGCACCTCAGCAACTTCGTGGGCGTCCTCGAAGCGTACAAGACCAAGCTCGAAGAACAGGCCTGAACGCCTGAACGGTCCGGGCTGCGGCCTCATGCCACCCGACCGTCCTTCACCGCTTCACCATCTCAAGCACCTATTTCAATTTCGGAGGAATACATCATGGCTTACGACAAACAGGCTCTTATCGACCAGCTCGGCCAGCTCACCATCATGGAACTCGCGGACCTCATCGACGGTCTGAAGGAAACCTGGGGCGTCACCGCCGCCGTCGCCGCTGGCCCCGCTGCTGGCCCCGCCGCTGCCGTTGAGGAGAAGACCGAGTTCGATGTCGTTCTGATCGACGCTGGCGCCAGCAAGATCAACGTCATTAAGGAAATCCGCGCCATCACCGGCCTGGGCCTGAAGGAAGCCAAGGACATGAGCGAGAAGGGCGGCGCACTGAAAGAAGGCATCAGCAAGGACGAAGCCGAGAAGATCAAGGCCCAGCTCGAAGCTGCTGGCGCCCGCGTCGAACTCAAGTAAGTCCCCTTCACCGGGAGTGCAGGCCCCCAGCTTCGGCTGGGGGTTTTTCCGTGCCCGGCCACGTCCGGTTAGTGCAGATTCAGCGCTGCGGTGCCGAGGGGGCCAGCACCCGCAGCCCACCCCTGCCGCCAGCCGTGCAGGCGCCGTTGCGCCACCGGCCCGCCGATTGCCGTGCAGCAGGCGTCCGGGCACCCGGCAGTAGCTGCGAGGCGACGATCATTTCAGCTCTTTCCTCAGGCCCGCTGCCATCTGGAACCATTCGCGTTCCTGGCGGCGGTAGAGGCGGCTGGCCTTCTGCTCGGTTTTGGCCAGGGCGCCGAGCAGGGCGCGGGCTTCGTCTTCCCTGCCCTGCCGGATCAGGTACGCGGCGTAGCGGACGCGGGGTTCCTCGGTGGTGGCGCCGGTGATGGCGTCGCGGTAGGTCTGGTCGGTTTCAGGGAGGTTCTGGGCGTCCTGCGCCTGGGCCAGAAGGGTCAGGGTGCGGGTTCGGGTGGCGGCGCTGGTTTTCAGGTCCACGCGGTTGAGTTTCGCGGCGGCCGGGCCGGGTTCCTGCCGGGCGAGGTCCAGTTCGGCGCTGGTGAGCAGCACGACGGGATCGTCGGCGTAGATGCCGCTCAGGAGGGGCGCCAGGGTGGCCTGTGCGTCGTCGGGGCGTCCGGCGCGGGCCTGCAGGGCGGCCAGGTCAGCGCGGTTCTGGAGGGTATCGCTGTCCTGCAACTGTGCGTGCGCCTCGCGGATGCGCAGGTCCAGTGGCTTCAGGGATTCCACGCCGCGCGCCACGGCCTTCCCGGCCACCCGTGTGCCGCCGCGCAGGCTGGGGATCAGGACCGTGAACACGTACACCAGCGAGAACACCATGCTGAAGATGCCGCCCAGGAACGCGGCGAATCCCAGCGTGAGCATCCAGTACGGTGGCTGCCGGGTGATCAGGGCGTGAACGAGGCCGACGACGGCCAGTCCGCGCAGAATGGTGTAGATCAGGGGCAGATAGGGTTGCAGGGCGTCCACGGCTTTATTCTACGGAGTGGAGGCGGGCCAGACTGCCAATCTGAAGGCAAGGTCAGCGCCTGCCGGGACCCCTACGGGAGGCCGGGCGGGGTGCGTCAGGTCGATTGATTCTGGGGGGCGGCTGCGGCATACTTCTGGGCACCACAGACCGGGCGCGAGCCTTCCGGGAACTTGACCTGTCATGCACAGTGGGTCTATACTGTCCTGTGCTGACCATGATGGGTCGGGCAGGAGCTAGTTGCGGCGAACGGGTCTGCAAAACTAAGCGTTTATTCAGGGACCGCGACCGGAAGGGTTGCGCGTTCCGCCTGCGCCTTTTCCAGCCCCGGAAGGCGCAGCGTTCGACCCAGGGTGCGTGCGAGGTGGACATGAGTTTGACCGGTAAAGAACCCCGCATCGAGCGTTTCGGTGACATTGCGGAAGTGATTCCCCTTCCCAACCTGACAGAAATCCAGGTGAACTCGTTCCGCGCGTTCCTTCAGGCCGACAAGGCCCCGGAGCAGCGTCAGAACGTGGGCCTGCAAAGCGCCTTTAAAGAAGTCTTCCCCATTGACGAGACCGAGAAGGGCCGCAGCACGGGACTCGTGCTCGATTACCTCGAGTACCGTCTGGGCGAGCCGCCCTACACGCCCGAGGAATGCCGTGAGAAGGACGTCACGTACCAGGCGCCCATGTACGCCAAGCTGCAGCTGATCCACAAGGACAGCGGCCTGATCAAGGAAGATCAGGTGTTCCTGGGCGACCTGCCCCTGATGACCGAGGATGGCAGTTTCGTCATCAACGGTGCGGACCGCGTGATCATCTCGCAGATCCACCGCAGCCCCGGCGTGTACTTCACCTCGTCTTACAAGGGCATCAAGAAGATGTACACCGGCGCGATCATTCCCATGCCCAAGCGCGGCCCCTGGATCGAACTGGAGTTCGCGGGCGGCATCCTGGAAATGAAGGTCAACAAGCGCAAGTTCCCCGTGGCCATGCTGCTGCGCGTCCTCGGGTACGACGACGCCAGCCTCAAGTCGCTGTTCACGGAGTTCGAGCCGGACATGGAACTGCCCGAGGACAAGAGCGCGGGCATGGGAGCCGACGAGGCCCTGCTGCGCCTGTTCACAGTGCTGCGCCCCGGCGATCCGCCCAAGCGTGATAAGGCCATTCAATACCTGTACGGTCTGCTGGCCGACCCGCGCCGCTACGACCTGGGCGAGCCCGGCCGTTTCAAGATGAACACCAAACTGGGCGTGCAGCGTGAAGAACGCACCCTGCTGACCTTCGAGGACGGCAAGTTCTCGGACGCCGGTCTGGTGGACACCATCCGCTACCTGATGGCGCTGCAGCACGGCAAGGAAACCGTGGGCATGGCCGACGCGGATGGCGTGATCAATGAAGTGCCGGTCGGCGAGGATGACATCGATCACCTCGGGAACCGCCGCGTGCGCACCGTGGGCGAACTGCTGGCCGACCAGTTGCGCGTCGGCATGGGCCGCATGGCGCGTGGCGTGCGCGAGCGCATGCTGCTGGGCAACCCGGACGCCGCCACCCCCACCAAACTCGTGAATAACCGCCCCATCGTGGCGGCCATGCGCGAATTCTTCGGGCGCAGCCAGCTCAGCCAGTTCAAGGATCAGACCAACCCCCTGTCGGACCTGCGCCACAAGCGCCGTATCTCCGCGCTCGGGCCGGGCGGCCTGACCCGTGAACGCGCCGGGTTCGACGTGCGTGACGTTCACCGTACCCACTACGGCCGTATCTGCCCGATCGAGACGCCCGAAGGCGCCAACATCGGCCTGATCAGCAGTCTGGCCAGCTACGCGAAGGTGAACAACCTGGGCTTCATCGAGGCTCCGTACCGCCGCGTCGAGAACGGACTGGTCACCAGTGACGTGGTCTACATGACCGCCGACATCGAGGACCGTTACACCGTGGCGCAGGCCAACAGCCCGCTGAACGCCGACGGCACCTTCAGTGACGAGCGCGTGCTGGCCCGCCGCAAGGGCGATCCCCTCTGGTACACCCCTGAAGAAGTGGACTTCATGGACGTGTCGCCCAAGCAGATCGTGTCGATCAACACCAGCCTGATTCCCTTCCTGGAGCACGACGACGCCAACCGCGCGCTCATGGGTTCGAACATGCAGTCGCAGGCCGTGCCGCTCGTGCGCGCCGACAGCCCCGCCGTGGGGACCGGCGTCGAGAGCCGCGTGGTCACCGACAGCGGCACCAGCGTCGTCAGTGACGTGACCGGCAAGGTCACCTACGTGGACGCCCGCGTCATCCAGGTCACGCTGACCGAGGACGCCGCCGACCTGGGCCTGAGCGCCGGGAACGTCCGCACCTTCGAGACCGTGCGCTTTACCCGCAGTAACCAGGGCACCAATCTCGACCAGCACCCCATCGTGGATATCGGTGACATGGTCAAGGCCGGGCAGGTCATCGCCGACGGTCCCGCCAGTGACCTGGGCCGCCTGGCGCTCGGTCAGAACATCACCATTGCGATCATGCCCTTCGACGGCTTTAACTTCGAGGATGCCATCTGTATCAGCGAGGGCCTGGTGCGCAAGGACTTCTACACGTCCGTGCACATCGAGAAAGACGAGATCGAAGCGCGTGACACCAAGCTCGGGCCGGAAAAGATCACCCGTGACATCCCGGGCCTCTCGGAAGCGGCCCTGCGCGACCTGGACGAGGACGGCATCGTGCGCGTCGGCGCCGAAGTCAAACCCGGTGACATTCTGGTCGGCAAGACCAGCTTCAAGGGTGAAAGCGAACCCACCCCGGAAGAACGCCTGCTGCGCTCGATCTTCGGTGAGAAGGCCCGCGAAGTGAAGGACACCAGCCTGCGCGTGCAGTCCGGCCAGGGCGGGATTGTCGTGAAGACCGTGCGCTTCCGGCGCGGCGACGAGGGCGTGGACCTCAAGCCCGGCGTGCGTGAAATGGTGCGCGTGTACGTGGCCCAGAAACGCCAGTTGCAGGTCGGGGATAAGGTCGCCAACCGCCACGGGAACAAGGGCGTGGTCTCCAAGATCATGGCCCCCGAGGACATGCCCTACCTGGAAGACGGCACCCCCGTCGATCTGGTGTTCAACCCGCTGGGCGTGCCTTCGCGCATGAACCTGGGGCAGATCCTGGAAACCCACCTGGGTGAAGTGGCCCGCCTGACCGGTCAGAAGTTCGAAACGCCCGTGTTCGACTCCGTGACCGAGGCGGCCATCAAGGAAATGCTGGAGGTCGCTGCGGCGGAACGCCTCCAGGCCCGCAAGGACGACGGCTTCGAACTCGACAAGCGCGAGCAGGAAGTCCTCGACCGCGCCGGGAAGGTCGGCGTTGTCGACGCACCGCGCGGCGATTACGAGCGAGCGCAGATGCAACTGGCCCGTACCGGCAAGAGTGTCCTGTACGACGGCCGGAGCGGCGAGCCCATCAGCGGCCCGGTCGTGGTCGGCACCATGTACGTCATGAAGCTGTACCACATGGTGGAAGACAAACTGCACGCCCGCAGCACCGGCCCGTACTCGCTGATCACCCAGCAGCCGCTGGGCGGGAAGGCGCAGTTCGGTGGTCAGCGCTTCGGCGAGATGGAAGTGTGGGCGCTCGAAGCGTACGGCGCCGCGCACGTCCTGCAGGAAATGCTGACGATCAAATCCGACGACATCGACGGACGCGACGCCGCGTACCAGAGCATCGTCAAGGGTGAGGAAGTGTCGGGCAGCACCATCCCCGAGTCGTTCAAGGTGCTCGTCAAGGAACTCCACTCGCTGGGCCTGGATGTCGAGGTGCTCGACACGCACGACAAGAACGTCGACATCTTCGAAGGCATGATGCCCAAGCGCTAAGGCGCTGCGCACCGGTCGAGAGTGGATAGTTGATGGTTGACAGAGCAACCGACACGTCAATCCATCAACTATCCCCCATCCTCCATCAACAACTCCGAAGGAGTTCGAATGAAAGATTTCAGCAAAGTTCGTATCGCCATCGCCAGCCCGGAGAAGATCCGCGAGTGGTCGTTCGGTGAGGTCGAGAAACCCGAGACCATCAACTACCGCACCCTGAAGCCCGAGCGTGAGGGTCTGTTCGACGAGCGTATCTTCGGGCCGCAGAAGGACTACGAGTGCGCCTGCGGGAAGTACAAGCGCCAGCGTTACGAGGGCAAGGTCTGCGAGCGCTGCGGTGTGGAAGTCACGAGCAGCAAGGTGCGCCGCTACCGCATGGGTCACATTGACCTGGCGACGCCCGCCGCGCACATCTGGTACGTGAAGGACACGCCCAGCAAGATCGGTACGCTGCTGGACCTGTCGGCCGGTCAGCTGGAGAAGGTGCTGTACTTCAGCTCCTTCCTGGTCACCACGCCCCGCAACGCGCAGAAGGACGGCCGCCCGCTCAAGCGCGGCGAACTGCTCAGCGACGACGAGTACCGCGAACTGCGCTTCGGTCGCCAGGAGACGTACACCCTGACCGGCGGCGTGGAAGCCGAGGTGCGTGACGGCGAGTACGTCACGCGCGGCCAGGTGCTGGGCGGCACGGTCGTCAGCAAGATGGACGGCCTGGCGCAGTACCGCTTCCCGCGCCGCGCCGTGATCGCGTACGCCGAGGAAGTCGAGGCCAGCCTGCCGCTGCCCGCCGACGCGCTCGTCGAACAGGACGCCTTCCGCGCCGGTGAGATCCTGGCGGAACTCGAAGCCGACGTGCAGATCACTGCTCCGGTTCAAGGCACCGTGTTCCTGCACGAGATGGGCGAGGACAGCGTCATGGTCGAGATTCGCGAGACCCTGGCCGCCACGCCCGCCACTGAGGACGAGGAAGAGACCCCCGCGCCCATGGGCGAGGTCCTGAGCCGCGTGTACGTGCCTCACGGCATGAACGTGCAGGTCGTGCCTGGCGAGATCGTCGAGGAGGGAGCCGTCCTGGCCGACGCGGCGGCGGGAACGCGCCTGCGCGTCAGTCGTGACAGCCGCCTGTCGGCCGTCACCTTCCCCAAGAAGAAGGGGGACGTGACCGTCACCGCGCACTGGACGCGCCGCGCCGAGCACGGCATCCAGCCGCAGATGCACGTTCTGACCGCAGACGGCAGCGACGTGCGCCGGGGCCAGAAGATCATCGGGGCCATCGACAAGGAAGAGGAAGTCATCGCGCAGGCCGATGGTGTCATCACCCTGCACAACCCTGCCAGCATCATCGTCAGCAAGGCCAAGGTGTACACCTACGAGGACGAGCCTCTGGTCGTGAACGGGGACCGCGTCGAGCCCGGCGATGAACTCGCCGACAGTGGCAACCTCAAGAGCGACATCAGCGGCCGCATCGAGATCGACCTGGTGCGCAAGCAGGTCCGCGTGATCGAGTCGTACGACTTTGAAGCGAAGATGGGCGCCGAGGCCGTCAAGGAACTCCTGGACGACCTGAACCTCGACGAGCTGGAAGTCGAACTGAACGAGATGATGAAGGACTCCAGCCGTCACAAGCGCGCCAAGGCCCGCAAGCGCCTGGAAGTGACCCGCGCCTTCAAACGCAGCGGCAACCACCCCAGCTGGATGATCCTGAACACCGTGCCCGTCATGCCCCCGGACCTGCGTCCGATGGTGCAGGTGGACGGCGGCCGTTTCGCGACCAGCGACCTGAACGACCTGTACCGCCGCCTGATCAACCGCAACAACCGCCTGAAGAAACTGATGGGCCAGGGCGCGCCGGACATGATCATCCGCAACGAGAAGCGCATGCTTCAGGAGGCGGTGGACGCCCTGATCGACAACGGGCGCCGCGGCAGTCCCGTCACCAACCCCGGTTCCGACCGCTCGCTGCGTTCCCTGACCGACCTGCTCGGCGGGAAACAGGGCCGCTTCCGTCAGAACCTGCTGGGTAAGCGCGTGGACTACTCCGGCCGCTCCGTGATCGTGGTCGGCCCGCAGCTGAAACTGCACCAGTGCGGTGTGCCCAAGCGCATGGCGCTCGAACTGTTCAAGCCGTTCCTGTTCAAGGTGCTTGAAGAGAAGGGCGAGGTCACGAACATCAAGCAGGCCCGCAAGATGCTCGAACGCTACCGCGACACCCGTGACACCGTCTGGGACGCCCTGGAAGAGGTCATCGAGGACAAGGTCGTGCTGCTCAACCGCGCGCCCACCCTGCACCGACTGGGCATCCAGGCCTTCGAGCCTGTGCTGGTCGAGGGTCAAAGCATCCAGTTGCACCCGCTGGTCTGTGAAGCCTTCAACGCCGACTTCGACGGCGACCAGATGGCCATCCACGTTCCCCTGAGCGCACAGGCGCAGGCCGAAGCGCGCATTCAGATGCTCAGCTCGCACAACCTGCTGTCCCCCGCGAACGGCGAGCCGAACGTCAAGCCCAGCCGCGACATCATCCTGGGGATCTTCACGCTGACCCTGCTGCGCACCGACAACCTCGGCGCGGGCAGCGAGTTCAGCAGCGAGCAGGACGCCCTGGCCGCGCTGGACGACGGCAAGATCGCGCTGAACAGCTCCATTACCGTGAACGGCCGGGAAACCAGCGCCGGACGCCTGAAGTACGTCTTCTCCAACCCGGACGAGGCGATCATGGCCGTGAACCGCGGCACCATTGACCACCAGGACTTCGTGCGCATCCGCCTGAACGGCGTGACGTACGACACCAGCGCGGGCCGCGTGATGTTCCGCCGGATCGTGCAAGAGGCGCTGGGCACCCAGGCCGCCCTGGTCGATACCCTCGTGAACCTGGAAACGGCGTACGAGAAAGACCACCTGAAAGACATGATCATGGCGTGCTTCAAGCACCTCGGGATCGAGGCGACCGCCGGGCTGCTCGACGGCCTGAAGGACGCGGGCTTCAAGCTCTCCACGACCTCGGGCATCACCATCGGCATCGACGACATCGTCATCCCGCCCGCCAAGACCGCGATCCTGGCCGAGGCGGACGCCAAGGTCGCCGAGATCGAGCAGAACTTCGAGTTCGGCTTCATGACCGAGGAAGAACGCTACAAGCAGGTCGTGCAGCTCTGGAACGACACGAAGGATGAAGTCAAGAACGCCATGTTCGACAACTTCAGCAAGAACTACCCCTTCAACCCGCTGTGGATCATGAGCCTCTCGGGCGCCCGTGGTAACGCGCAGCAGATCACGCAGCTCGCCGGGATGCGCGGCCTGATGGCCCGCCCCGACGGCAGCACCATCGAAGTGCCGATCCGCGCCAGCTTCCGCGAGGGCCTGTCCGTGCTGGAGTACTTCATCAGCACCCACGGCGCCCGTAAGGGTGGGGCCGACACCGCGCTGCGAACCGCCGACTCCGGCTACCTGACCCGCAAGCTGGTCGATGTGGCCCACGAGGTCGTCGTGCGCGACGTGGACTGTGGCACCACCGACTACACCTCCATCCCGCTGGGCGCCGTGGACGAGCGCACGGGCGAGTGGCGCAGCCGCAAGGCCAGCGAGATCGAAACCAGCATCTACGGCCGCACCCTGACCGACGCCGTGGAAGTGGATGGCCACACCATCGAAGCCGACGCCATGCTCTCCCTGGAAGACGTCAAGGCCATCACCCAGAACGCCAAGGTTCTCCAGAGCGTGTTCGTGCGCACCCCGCTGAACTGCCGGGTCAAGAGCGGCGTGTGCCAGAAGTGCTACGGCTACGACCTCTCGCAGGCCAAGCCCGTCAGTATGGGCGAAGCGGTCGGCGTGGTCGCTGCCGAATCCATCGGGGAACCCGGCACGCAGCTCACCATGCGTACCTTCCACACGGGCGGGGTCGCCGGGAGCGGCGGCGGTGACATCACCATGGGTCTGCCCCGCGTGATCGAACTGTTCGAGGCCCGCAAGCCCAAGACCAGCGCGGCCGTGGCTGACCGCGACGGCACCGTGCGTATCGAGGAAGAGGAAGAACGCTACCTCGTGCGCATCGAGGCCGACGACGATCAGTACTCCAGCAAGACCGCCACCAAGATCAGCAAGAGCCTGCGCATGGTCGTCAAGGACGGCGACCGCGTCGAGGCCGGCCAGCCCCTGACGCGCGGCGCCATAAACCCCCACGACCTGCTGCTGTACAAGGACACGGACGCCGCCCAGCGCTACCTGGTGGAAGAAGTGCAGCGCGTGTACCGTAGCCAGGGCGTGAAGGTCCACGACAAGCACATCGAAGTGATCGTCCGGCAGATGCTCCGCTGGGTGGAAATCACCGACGGCGGCGACACCGAACTGCTCGAAGGGCAGACCGTGGAACGCTGGGAAGTCGATCAGGCCAACGACCTGCTCGAGGAAGGCCAGACGCCCAGCTCCTGGAAGCCCGTCCTGCTGGGCATCACCAAGAGCAGCCTGACCACCAAGAGCTGGCTGTCCGCTGCGAGCTTCCAGCACACCACGCACGTTCTGACCGAGGCCAGCATGAAGGGCCAGGTCGACGACCTGATCGGCCTGAAGGAAAACGTCATCCTCGGGAAACTGATTCCCGCCGGGACCGGCCTTCAGACGGTGCGCGACATGCAGGTCGCCGACGACCGCACCCTCGAGAAGTACGGCGAGAACAACTCCAGCAGCGACTCCGTTACCGGGGACCGCAGCTACGACGACACCCGCCCCGGCGTCGTGAACGACAACGTCACGTACACCAACTGAAGTTGATGAACGAGGGTTGACGGGCAACAGCCGGTCACCACTTAAAGAAGTTCCCCCACCCGTTTCCAGGTGGGGGTCTTTCCATGCTGCGCCGGGCCAGACCGCGCACTGCAAACAGGGTCGCCGTGAACGTCAGGGGCGCGGCAGGCGGGGAGCGTGGCGGGGCTGTGGGGCCGGAGCTGTAGGGAGAGCGGGTGGTTACGCGTCGAGTTCCTGGCCGACCTCTTTCATCAGGCGCTCGTCGTACAGTCCGGCGTAGTGTTCCCCGAGGGTCACGAGGAATTTCATTTCTTCGCGGGTGGTGCTGGCGCTCAGGCGCGTCTCGAAACTCAGGAGGAGCGCCCCGTACGCCAGGCAGGCCGACCCGGCAATGGCAATCACGATGGGCAGCAGTCCCGCCGTTCGGTTCAGCAGGGAGCTACTGCCGATCAGGATGCTGGTCAGGACCAGCAGCGCCACGGCGAGGTACAGCGAGGTCATGGCCCGCACGATGATGCGGCTGCGCCGCGCGAGTCGCGGGAGTTGCTTCACGATCAGGCGTTTTTCCTCGCGGGCCAGCCCTTCCTGACGGCCGTCCTCGGTGACCAGCACCTTGAAGCGGGCGGTCAGCTGCCGGACGCGGTCGGTCACGCGGCCCAGGCGACTGCTGGTGCTCATGAGCAGCGTCCCGGCGCCGCTGATCAAAACGGCCGGGGTGATCATAGCGGTAAGAACCTGAAGGCCTGAATCTGCCATGCCATCAGGGTACGCGCTCAGGCGGGCCAGGACAGCGGCCTGATACGGACTGCGCTCCATGGCGCAAAGGGACGTGTTCCTCCTCGCCTCCGCCGGGACTCGATCAGAACCACAGCGAATCAATCGGAATCCGTATTAGGTCTGCCGGGGCGGCTGGGCTACCCTGGTGGGATGTGGGTGTCAGGTCGGGCGGGGGCGGTGCCGGGAAGCGTGTTCGCGTTGATGGACGCGGCGAAGGGTGAGGCGCGGGCAGCGGGCCGGAGCGTGATTGACCTGAGTATCGGGAGCAGTGATCTGCCCCCGCCGGACCCGGTGCTGGAGGTACTGCGGGAGGCGACGCGGGACGCCGGGACGTACCGGTATCCGCTGTTCAGTGATACGGCGCCGCTGCGGGAGGCGGCGGCCGCTTACCTGGACCGCCGCTTCGGGGTGCAGGTAGACGCCGGGCGCGAGGTCTTGCCGCTGATCGGCGCGCAGGAGGGACTGGCTCACCTGCTGCTGGCCGTGACGGACCCAGGTGAGACGCTGCTACTGCCGGACCCGTGCTACCCGCCGTACCTGGGTGCGGCGGCCGTGGCGGGCCTGAACGTGCTGACGCTGCCGCTGCGCTCCGAGCGAGGGTTCCTGCCGGACCTGGGAAGCGTGCCGCAGGGGGTGCAGGCGCGCGTGCTGCTGCTGAACTACCCGAACAACCCGACATCGGCGGTGGCGGACGTGGCGTTCTTCCAGGAGGCGGCCGCGTGGTGCCGGGCGCGCGGCACGCTGCTGGTACACGATCACCCGTATGCGGAACTGACCTTCGGGGAGTACCGCGCGCCGAGTGCGCTACAGGCCGGGCTGGACGGCGTGATCGAGCTGCACTCGCTGAGCAAGACGCATCACATGGGCGGGTTCCGGGTGGGGTTCGCGGCGGGGGACGCCGGGGCGGTCGCGGCGCTGGCGCGCGTGAAGGGGGCCATCGATTTCCACGCGTACCTGGGCATTCAGCGGGCGGCGGCGCATGCGCTGGCCCTGCCGGACGCAGTGGGCCGGGCGGGCGCGGCGGTGTTCGAGGCGCGGCGTGACGCGCTGATCCCAGAGTTGCGGGCACTGGGCTGGGAGGTGGCGACACCGCAGGCCAGCATGTACGCCTGGGCACGCGTGCCGGGCCTGCGGAACAGCGTGGCGTTCGCGCTGCAGGCCGCGCGGCAGACGGGTGTGGCGCTCAGTCCGGGCGCGGCGTTTGGGGCGGGTGGCGAGGGTTTCGTGCGCTTCGCACTCGTTCAACCGCCGGGGGTGCTGCGGGAAGCGGCGCGTCTGCTGGGCACCGTCCCGGTCAGCTAAGGACAACGGTGAGGGGTAGGCCATTCGTGCTGGAGACACCGATCTGCTGACGGGCTAGCCCCTCATTGACGGCCGAAGGGCAGGCGAGGGGAGGGGTGCCGGTCAACCCGGCGGGCGCGCCTACTTATCGAACTTGCCGTATCCGGCGGCGCTGCGGCGCTGCGCTCCGCGGGCGTAGTCCAGTTGCATCTCGACGGTCTCGTGCTTGCCTTCGGTGAAGGTGCTGTCGTGAATCCAGTAGTTGAGGCGGTCGTCGCCGAGCTGCACCCAGAACTTGTGCTCGTCCTCGGGGTCGCGCCAGAATGCCACGTGATCGTAGGCGTTCTTCTCGGCCCAGACCTGGATGTCCGTGAGGACCCGGGCAGCCTTGGGGTGGGTCATCTCGAATTCCTTGCCGTCTGCCTGGTTGCGGAACTTGATCTCGACCATGGTGTGTGCAGCGTAACAGACCGGCCGGGTACGGGGGCTCGAACTTCCTGAGCGTCCCTTCAGGCACGCGCGGCCAAGAGTCTAGGGGGCGCGGTATGCTCCGGCGCGATGACCCATGGGGCGATGACGGACATGACACTGGACCGGAGCGGCGGATTGAAGGTCACGACCCTGAACGTGAACGGGCTGCGCAGTGCACTGCGCAAGGGACTGGCGGACTGGGTGGACCGCGAGGGCCCGGACGTGCTGCTACTCCAGGAGGTGCGCGCTGACCCCATGCCGGGCGCGCTGGCGCACCTGGGCTACGAGGGGGCGTGGTTTCCGGCGCGCAAGGCCGGGTACAGCGGCGTGGCGGTCCTGTCGCGCCGGGGTCTGGAGGACGTGCAGGTCGGGATGCAGCACCCCGAGATGGACGCCGAGGGCCGGGTGGTGAGCGCGGTGGTGCAGGGCGTGCGCTTCGTGAGCGTGTACCTGCCGAGCGGTAGCAGCGGCCCGGAGCGTCAGGGGTTCAAGGACCGCGTGCTGGGGGATTTTCAGGCGTGGACGGACGCGTTGCTGACCGGGGGGCGGCCGGTGGTGATCGGCGGGGATTACAACGTCGCGCACCGGGAGATAGACCTGAAAAACTGGCGTGGCAATCAGAAGAACAGTGGGTTCCTGCCGCACGAGCGCGAGTGGATGACCCGTCACCTGGCGGGCGGCCTGACCGACACGCACCGCGTGTGTCTGGGCGACCGGGCGGAGTACACCTGGTGGAGTAACCGCGCCGGCGCCTACGCGAAGAACGTGGGGTGGCGCATCGATTACCTGCTGGCCTCGGGCGTGACCGTGCGGGACGTGCGGGTGGCGCGGGACGCGCGTCTGAGCGATCACGCGCCGCTCAGCGGGTACGTGCTGAGCGGCGCGTAAGGGCCGGTCAGGTGAGAGAGGCGCGGCGCGTGTTATGCTGACCGTGCTGCCGGGTTCAGGACAGCGCCCCCACCACGCCCGCTCGGGGCACTTGCCTGTTCGGGCGGTGGGTTCAAGGCGCAACCCGAGGAAGCGAAAACCCAGTTCCCGTGGGCGGGTTGCGCGCGTGTTCCGCGTGCCAGATGCAGGCAGACTGACCGCGTCCCAAACGAGTTCACCCCCACGGGCGCGTCCTGATTGACCAGGTACGTTCCATGCCGAAAACGAAGAAGACGGTACCGGCGGTGTCTCCTCAGAGTGCCGCTGCCGGGGCCAACCAGAAAGTGCAGCGCAAGCAAAAGCAGCGGCCGGACGTGACCGCGACCCAACCCGAGGCGGACGCCACGATCCCCACGACCAGCCAGCCGGACGCGCCCGCCGCGACCGGCCCATCCAGAGCGGCCCGGAAGCCTGCGGGCGCAGGTCGCCGCGGCTCCAGCGGCGCTCAACCCCGCCCGGAGGCGAGTGCATTGGCAGAAACTCCCAGAAAAACGGCCCGGAAGGTCACCCCCCCCAGCGGCCCTACCAGCAGCCAGGTCGCCACGTCGGCCGAGCCCGCGCAGGCGGGGGCTACCGTGGCTTCACCCAGACAGAAGAAGACCGCCGGGACCGTCAAGCCCGAGAAGGCGCCCAGCACTTCCCGCCGCACCAGAACTGCGGCGCAGGCAGTAGCCCAGCCGGACCCGGTCTCCGCCGCGGCAGCGCCTGAAGCCCCGGTGAAACGCGGGCGTGGCAAACGCGCGCTCACCGCAGACGGCGCAACCGACGTGCAGGCCAGCGGAGTCCCGACCAGCCTGGACAGCAGTGCGGTGGACCTTCCAGCAGCCCAGCAGGTGCAGGCCGACACCACGAAGGCAAAGTCCGGACGTGGCCGCCGGGCCGCTGACCCGTCTGTGGCGGTGAACACCGAGCTCAGCTCTGCCGTTGACACTATCCACGAGACTGCCCATGAGAGTGCCGGGCAGACCGTGAAGCCCCGCCGTGGCCGTCCACCGCGCGCGCAACCGGCGGCTCCCACCATGCCCCCAGCGGCGGCCACTGAGGCACCTGCGGCCGAACTGACCCCTACCGCCGCACCGGTCGCCCCGCTGCCGGTGGCGGTGCCGGACGTGGCCGCCGGATCAGCCGATGACCAGTCCGTCGTGGACGCCCCCGCGCCCCGCCGTGGCCGCGGACGCCCCGCCGGGAAGAAGGAGTCACCGGCCGGGAGTATGCCCACAGAGTCCGGAACTGAGTCCGGCACTGAATCCGGCACTGAATCCGGCACAGAGTCCGGCAGCGGGATCGTCGCGGCGCAGGAGCCGGTGCGTCCGGTGCGCCGTGGCCGCAAACCCCGCATGGAAACGCCCGGGGCTGATTCCTTCACGGAGCTTCAGGGCGTCTCCCCCACCGGACTGGAGGCCACTGGCCTGGAAGCCGCCGATGTGGAGGCCGCCAATGTGGAGGCTGCCAGTCTGGATTCAGCGACTGATCCCGTGATTCTGGAAGTGCCGAAGAGACGGGGCGGGCGTGGTCGCCGCGCGGCGCTGCCCGAGCATCAGACCCTCCCGGACGTCCTGTCGGGTGTGGAGGCCATCGGTGAGCAGGCCGCCGGGACCGAGCAGACCGACGCTCCGGCGAAACCGGCCCGGCGTGGCCGCAAGCCGCGCGTGCAGCCCGGCGCGCAGGAGCTGACCGGCGCACCGGCCCAGATTCCAGCCCAGATTCTGGAAGAGACTCTGGCCCAGGTTCCGGTAGAGACTCCGGCAGCCGCCGGGAACCCGCCCAGCGGGAGGGGCAGTCCGGCTGACGCACCTCACGACCTCCCGGATGATCAGTCCCCCCTGGCGGACTGGGCCGGGAGCGACGGGACGGACCTCGGGCTCGCCCCGGACGAGACCGATGATGGGGTGGATGACGGGGCGGACGACGGCGCGGGCATGCTGGGGGCGGACCCGGCGCGGGACATCATGGTCGCGCAGCTGCGTAAGCTGGGCCGCCCGGTGCACGTCAAGGACCTGGAGCGGACCTTTACGCGGCAGACCATCCGCCGCCTGGGAAACTGGCGGGACCTGACGGACCTGCTGGAATCGCTGGTGGAGCAGGGGCAGGTCATCCGCACGCGCAAGAAGACGTACGGGCTGCCCGAGGCGATGAGTCTGGTGCGCGGGCGCTTCCAGGCGTCGGCGGCGGGCTTTGGCTTTGTGGTTCCGGACAGTGGCGGCGACGACTTCTACATTCCGGCCGAGCAGACCATGGAAGCCTGGAACGGCGACATCGTGCTGGTGCGCATGGAAGGGCGCGGCGACACGGGCCGGAGCGGCGGGCCGCGCCGTGGGCAGAAGGGCGACGGGAATCCGCGCGCCAGCGTCGTGAGGATCGTGCAGCGCGCCTACAAACACCTGGTGGGCACGCTGGAATTCCATCACGGGCACCCGATCCTGAGACCCGACGATCACCGGGCGCGCCACCGCATTCTGGTGCTGCCCGACGGTCTGGACGAGCTGGAGGCGGGCGCGCGCGTGGTCACGGAACTGTTCTGGCCGGAGAATACCGGCGAGGACGAGGTGTTCGGGCAGGTCACGCGGGTCCTGGGTGCCGAGGACGATCCCGGGACCGAGACGGAAGCCGTGATCGTGAAGTTCGGCCTGCGCGGCGAGTTCCCGCCCGAGGTCGAGGAGCAGGCGAACGCCATTCCCAAGCAGATTCCCGAGGAGGCCCTGAGGGGTCGCCTGGACCTGCGGGAGTTCAATATCTTCACGGTGGACGGCCGGGACGCCAAGGATTTCGACGACGCGATTCATATTCAGCCCACGCCGGAAGGAACGTTCGTGGTCGGGATTCACATTGCGGACGTGAGCCATTACGTGACCGAGGGCACGCCGCTGGACGACGAGGCGTACGCCCGGGCGACCAGCGTGTACCTGCCGGGGCGCGTGCTGCCCATGCTGCCCGAGCACCTGAGTAACGGCGTGTGCTCCCTGGTGCCGTACGAGGACCGCCTGACCATGACCGCCATGGTGGAGTTGAGCGCCGAGGGGGAAATCCTGAAGGTGCAGATCGCGCCCAGCGTGATCAACTCCAAGGCCCGCCTGACGTACGACGAGGTGCAGGCGTACAGCGAGGCGACGGCCACGCTGCCCGAGCAGGCCCGTCAGCTCGAAGGGGACCTGCACCTGCTGCTGAAAATCACGACCAAGCTGCGCCAGAAGCGTCTGCGGGAGGGGTCGCTGGACTTCAAGCTGCGCGAGGTGAAAGTCGATGTGGGCGCCAACGGCCGCATGGAACTCATCCCGATCCGCGAGGAGACGGCGCGCGGCATGATCGAGGACCTGATGCTGCTGGCGAACAAGGTCGTGGCGCACGAACTGCTGCAGCGGGAGATTCCGGCGCTGTTCCGCATTCACGAGGAACCGACCCTGCAACGCTTCCAGGACGTGACGAACGCCATCGGGCGGCTGGGCTTCTCGTTCCCTGGTGGGGAGCCGACGCCGCAGGCGTACCAGGCGGTCCTGAAGCAGGTGCGGGGCACGCCGCGCGAGAGCGTGGTGAACACGCTGCTGCTGAGAAGCATGCAGCAGGCCAAGTACGCCGGGGAGAACCTGGGGCACTTCGGGCTGGCGTTCGAGGAGTACCTGCACTTCACCTCGCCCATCCGCCGCTACCCGGACCTGCTGGTGCACCGCGTGCTCAAGGGCATGCTGAGCGGTGAACTGAAGGCCGGGAACCGCGAGGTCGCCAAACTCCAGGGCCGCCTGCCGGCCATGGGCGACCACACCAGTGACCGCGAACGCACGGCCAGCGAGGCCGAGCGCGACCTGACGAAGTACTACCAGGCGAAGTGGGCCCAGGAGCACCTGGGCGAGAGCTTCACCGGGAACGTGTCGGGCGTGGTGGCCAGCGGGCTGTTCGTGGCGCTGGACAACGGTGTGGAAGGTAAACTGCACATCAGTAACCTGGACGACGATTACTACGCGTTCATCGAGGACGCGCAGATGCTGCGTGGCCGCAGCCGGGGCCGCTCGTACCGCCTGGGCGACCCGGTCCACGTGACCATTGGGACCGTGAACCCCCTGGCCCGCCAGACGGACTTCACGCTGGCCGACCCGACCAGCCCGGACTACCGACCGGGCGACATTCATCAGGAGACCGACATGGATTCACCCGTTAAACCGCGCGCCCGCCGCCGCGAAGACCGCGAGCAGGAGAAACGCGAGAAACTACAGACCGTCGCCGTGAGCGAACCCAGGAAGTTCACGCTGGAGGACCCCTCGCAGCAGGCCGCCGCGCCCGCCCAGGAGGAACGCGCGCCCCGTGGTGCCCGCAGTCCCCGCGAGGGTGGCCGGGAGGGCGTCCGGGAGGGCCGTGGCCGGACTTTCGGTGGCGTCAGCATGAGCGCAGGCCGGGGAAACCGCCGCGTGATCACGCTGGAACGCCCCCGCAACGAGCACCTGCGGCCCGTGAACATCACGGTGCAGCGCATGTACTTCGGGGACTGGACGCTGGAAAACATGCCGCCCGAGGACAGTCAGGGCGGCCGTGGGGGTCGCCCGCCCGGCCGGGGTGAACGGGACGCCGAACGGGGCGGGGACCGCAGCGGGCGCACCTTCACGCGGGGCGGCAGTGACCGTGGCGCGGTGCAGCGCGTGAACGGCCGCCAGGGTCCGCAGGGTGGTCGCGGCGCGCAGAACACCCAGCGGGAATCCGTGACGTCCCAGCTGCCCGAAGCAGCGGCCGGAGCGGCGACCAGCGCGGACGATGCGAAACGTCGCCGCCGTCGCCGGGGCCGCCGGGGCAACGGCAGTAGCGGCCCTCAGGGCTGACAGGCGCGGCCAACCGGCCGACCATCAGAGCAGTGGTGTGGGACTGCGCTCCACTGCTCCACAGTCGGGAAGGCCGCCGCCTGCGGCTTCACACCGTGAAAGGACGTGTGCGGTTCCGACTCGGATCGATTCGCAACCGCACCGAGTCAGCCGCAGTCTGTATCAGAGGGAGCGGCGCAGCAGGGGGGATTCCCCGCGCGCCGCTCCCTCCGTCTCATACGGATTCCGTTTGTTTCGCTGACAACCCGGAACTTCGCCGGATTGCCGGCTCCACGTCCGGAACCCGTTTTGCTCCCACTCGCTTCGCTCGGATTGAACGGGCTTTGCAGCCCATTCAATCGGAGTCCGTCTCATACGGACTGCCGCTCCATTCCACCACAGTCGGAAAAGTGCCGCCTGCGGTTCCATACCGAGAAGGGGCGTCTGCCCTTCCTACTCGCGTCCGCTCGGATTGATTCAGAACGGCGGCGAATCAATCGCAGTCCGTCTCATACAGATTCCGGTCAACCGGTGGGCAAAAAGCGTTCCATCCGGGCGGACTCATGGAGCTGCCCCGCAGCGCAAACAGGCACAAGGCAGTCTGCGGGGCCGGGGAACTGCTCATGGTGTATTGAGGCGGTTCTCATGGTGGGGGGTGGCGGGGCATCTAGCCTGACTGGATAGTCACCGGTGTTGGGTGGCGTGCCAAGGAGCGAGATCATGAGCGACCTACAGGAATATCAGGCGGGGCAGGCAGATCAGTCGCAGGCGATGCTGGGAGCGCATCTGATGCCTGATCGGCAGCAGACCCGCTTTCGTGTGTGGAGTACGCTCGCCTCGCAGGTGCAGGTGCGGGTGAACGGCGAGCTTCACCCGATGGAAACGCTTCCCGGAGAGTACTTCGAGGCGGTGCTGCCGGTCGGGGCCGGAGCGCGCTACCAGTTCGTGCTGGACGGCCAGGCGGTGCCGGACCCGTACGCGCGGTCCCTGCCGGACGGCGTACACGGCGAGGCCGAGGTCGTGGACCTGGACGCCTTCGCGTGGCAGCACACGGACTGGGCGGGCCTGCCGCTCGACGGGTGCGTGTTCTACGAACTGCACGTGGGAACCTTCACGCCGCAGGGGACCTTCAGGGCCGCGCTGGAGCGCCTGCCGTACCTGAAGGACCTGGGCG
This sequence comes from Deinococcus sp., assembly GCF_018260555.1. GTDB lineage: Bacteria > Deinococcota > Deinococci > Deinococcales > Deinococcaceae > Deinococcus. The sequence continues at coordinate 23,916 of NZ_JAGLBB010000013.1, forward strand.
TCACGGCCATTCAGCTGATGCCGCTGGCCTCCTTTCCCGGCGCGCATGGCTGGGGGTACGACGGGGTGGGGATGTACGCGCCGTTCGCGCCGTACGGCCGCCCGGAGGACGTGATGGCCTTCGTGGACGCCGCGCACGGCCTGGGGCTGGCGGTCTTCGTGGACGTGGTGTACAACCATTTCGGGCCGGACGGCAACTACCTGTCCACGTACAGCCCGTCGTACTTCACCGACCGCTTTCACACCGCGTGGGGACAGGGACTGGATTACGCCGAGGAGCACATGCGCCGGTACATCACCGGCAATGCCCGCATGTGGCTCGAAGAGTACCGCATGGACGGCCTGCGCCTGGACGCCACGGCCGCCATGGAAGACGACAGCGACGTGCACATCCTGTCCGAACTGGCCAGCGCCGTGCACGCCCTGGGCGGATCGCACGTCATGCTGGCCGAGGACCACCGCAATCACCCGGCCCTGGTGACCGGGTACGGCCTGGACGGCATCTGGGTGGATGACTTTCACCATGAGGTGCGCGTCTCCCTGACCGGCGAGCACGAAGGGTACTACGGCGGTTTCCAGGGGGGCTCGGCCGAACTGGCGCAGGTGATCAACCGCGGCTGGAAGTACGAGGGGCAGTACTGGGACGTGCCGGGCGAGGAGCACCACCGGGGCGAACCGGCCGACGCGCTGGAAGCCCCGAGCTTCGTGTACTGCATCCAGAACCATGATCAGGTGGGCAACCGCGCGCTCGGTGACCGCCTGCACCAGTCGCAGGGCGTGACGCTCGAAGAGTACCTGGGGGCCAGCACGCTGCTGCTGACGCTGCCCATGACGCCGCTGCTGTTCCAGGGGCAGGAATGGGCGGCTGGCACGCCGTTTCCATTCTTCAGCGACTACCGCGGGGAACTGGGGCGGCTGGTGTCCGAGGGTCGGCGGCGCGAGTTCGCCTACTTCTCGGGCTTCAGCGGGAAGGATTTACCGGACCCGCAGGCCGCGGCGACCTTCCAGAGTGCGAAACTCGACTGGTCCGAACTGGCGGCCGGAATGCACGCGCGGACCCTGGCGCTGTACCGCACGCTGCTGCGCCTGCGCCGCGAGGACCCGGTCCTGAGCGTGCGGTCCCGTCAGGCGGTGCGCGCCGGGTCGCTGGACGTACCGGGTCAGTCCGGAGTCACGGGCCGCCGCGCCGGGACACTGTGGGTGCAGTGGACAACCCCGCAGGGCACCCGCGCGCTGCTGTGGAACCTGGAGCAAACGCCGCTGGACGCCCCCACCGGACTGCCGTTCACGTTGCCGGCGCGGGTCATGCTGCGCTCCGGCGACGACCTGACGGGCAACGTGACGCCCGTCAGTCTGTCCGGGCGGCCCCTGCAACCCGGTGAGGCCATCCTGTTCGGAGAAGACGCGTGACGCCTGACCGAGCGGCAGCGCCCAGAACACACCTTCCGACGGCCACGTACCGCCTGCAACTGCACCGGGAATTCGATTTCGCGGCGGCGCGGCGGGTGCTGCCGTACCTGAAGCGGCTGGGCGTGACCGACGTGTACCTCTCGCCCATCTGGACGAGCACGCCCGGCAGCACGCACGGCTACGACGTGACCGACCACACGCAGATCAACCCGGAACTCGGCGGTGCCGGTGGGCTGCGCCGCCTGTCGGCGCGCGCGCGGGAACTCGGGCTGGGATTGATCGTGGATTTCGTGCCGAACCACATGGGCATCCAGGACGGCCACAACGCCTACTGGGAGGACGTGCTGCGCCACGGTCAGGCCAGCCGCTACGCGCACTTCTTCGACATCTCGTGGCACCCGCTCAAGCGCGCGCTCGACGGCCGGGTTCTGCTGCCCGTGCTGGGCGACCAGTACGGCCGGGTCCTGGAGCGCGGCGAACTGCAGCTGCGCCGCGAGGGCGGGCACTTCACGCTGCAGTACTGGGAGCGGACGCTGCCGCTGTCGCCACGCAGCCTCTCGCGGCTGCTGGGCTGGGTCGAGGCGGCCCTGCCCCGGGGCACCGAGACCGCCGTGCGCGCGGAGCTCGCCAGTATTCGCCGCAGCGTGGACAACCTACCGCGCAGCACCACCGGGGACCTGACCGACACGGACCGCGTGATCCGCGCGCAGGAGGTCGAGGTCATGACCCGCCGCCTGGGTGAACTGGCGCAGGCGTCCCCCGCCGTCCGCTCGGCACTCGATCAGGCCGTGACGGCCGTGAACGGCGACTCCGATCAACTGGACGCCCTGATCAGCGAGCAGAATTACCGGCTGGCCTTCTGGAAGGTCGCGGCCGAGGAGATCAACTACCGCCGGTTTTTCGATATCAACGATCTGGCGGCGCTGCGCATGGAGGACCCGCGCGTGTTCGCCTGGGCGCACGCCACGCTGTTCGACCTGCTGCGCGAGGGCCTGATCCAGGGCGTGCGGCTCGACCATACCGACGGGCTGTTCGACCCGGCCGGGTACTTCCGGGACCTGCAGGTAGGCGCGGCGCAGGCCCTGGGCGGCGACCCGCAGGCGCTGGCCGGGGGAACACTCCCGCTGTACGTGGTCGCGGAGAAGATCCTGGAGCCCGGCGAGCAGCTTCCGAACGACTGGGCGATTCACGGCACGACCGGGTACGACTTCCTGGCGCAACTGAACGGCGTGTTCGTGGACCCAGGCAACGAGGAGGAGGTCAGCGCGGTCTACCGGCGCTTTACCGGGGACCGCACGCCGTACAGCGAGCACCTGTACCACGGCAAGCACCTGATCCAGCGGGTCAGCCTGCCGGGCGAGGTGAACGTGCTGGCCGAACACCTGGAACGGCTGGCCGAGGCCGACCGCAGCGCCCGCGACTTCACGCTGAGCACCCTGCGCGCCGCGATCCGCGAGGTGATCGCCACCTTCCCGGTCTACCGCACGTACATCCGCGCCGATGGGCAACGCGAACCCGGTGACGATGCCAAGATCGGGCACGCCATCCGCGACGCCCGCGTGCACAACCGCCGGGCGGCAGCCACGCTGGACCCCAGCGTGTTCGATTACCTGCACTCGGTGCTGACCCTGAACGCCCCGGACGAGCCGACCCGCGCGGCGTACGCGAACTTCACCCTGAAATTCCAGCAGTTAACCGGCCCCGTCACCGCCAAGGGCGCCGAGGACACGGCCTTCTACCGCTACGCGCGCCTGCTGTCCCTGAACGAGGTCGGCGGCGACCCGGCGCTGTTCGGCACGCCGCTCCGGGCCTTTCATGAGGCGGTCGCGGCGCGCGCGAAACACTGGCCGCAGGCGATGCTGGGCGGCAGCACCCACGACACCAAACGCGGCGAGGACACCCGCGCCCGCATCAGCGTGCTGTCGGAGATGCCGCAGACCTGGGCAGCGTACCTGAGCCGCTGGTCACCGCTGATCCGGTCCCTGGAAACCGAACTGGAACTGGGCCGCGCCCCCACCACGCTGGACACCTACGTGCTGCTGCAAAACGCGCTGGGCGCCTTCCCGCTGGACGGCAACCTGACGGACTTCCCGGACCGGCTGAGCGCGTACCTGCTCAAGGCGGCGCGCGAGGCGAAACTCCGGACGAGCTGGGCCGCGCCCGACGAGGAGTACGAGACCGCGCTGGACACCATGGTGCGCGGCCTGCTCGGCAACGACGCCTTCGCAGCGTCCCTGCGGGAACTGCACGGCCGGATCAGTCCGTACGGCGCGCAGAACGGCCTGAGCGCCGCGCTGGTCCGCCTGACCGCGCCCGGCGTGCCGGATACGTACCAGGGCTGCGAGGGCTGGAATCAGAGTCTGGTGGACCCCGATAACCGCCGCCCCGTGGACTACGCCGCCCTGAACCGCACGCTGGGTCGCCTGGAACGCGGCGCAGGCCACGCTCTGGCCCGCCGCCTGCTGGGCAGTTTCCAGGACGGCCATGTGAAGGTCCTGGTCACCTGGGCCGCCCTCCACGCCCGCGCGCAGCACCCGGAACTGTTCCGCAATGGCACCTACCATTCCATCGACGCCGGACGGCATGCACTGGCCTTCCGCCGCGAGCACGCCGGGCAGGTGGCCGTGACCATCGCCCCGCGCCTGACCTTCACCCTGACCCGTGAGCAGACACCGTGGGCCATGGGGGAAGTCTGGGGCACCCGCCAGATCAGCCTGCCGACCGGCACGTACCGCAGCGCCCTGACCGGCGAGAGCCTCAAGGTGCGCGGCTCCCGCGTGCCGCTCGCCAAGGTACTGGAGAACTTCCCGGTGGCCCTGCTGATCCGAGAGTAAACCGGACCTGATACAGATTCCGAGTGATTCGCTGCGGTTCCGGATCAATCCGAGCGCACGCGAGTAGGAACAGCGTACGCCCCTTCGCGGTATGGAGCCGCAGGCGGCGCCCTTCCGACTGTGGCGCAGTGGAGCGGCAGTCCGTACGCTATGGGCCGTGCGCGCTACCCCTGATCACCTAGCCGGGAAGTGTGGACGCCCCCCCACAGGGATAAAGGCATGCTCAGGGAGCGCCCGCCAAAGCGGGAACTCGGCTGGAGCTCACCGCGTATTCTGGGGTGTATGCAGACCTACCCCACCACCCGCACCAACACGACGGATCTCGTCCGGACGTTCATGGCCCGCACGTACTCGTGGATGGCCGCCGGTCTGGCCCTCACGGCCGGGATCGCGTGGCTGACGGCCAGTAACGAGGTCCTTGCCCTGCAGGTTCTGAACCTGCGTATGCCGCTGATCCTCGCGCAGCTGGCCCTGGTGTTCGTGCTGAGTTTCGGCGCGCAGCGGCTGCCCAGTGCCCTGGCCGGCGTGCTGTTCGTCGCGTACGCCGCCCTGACCGGCCTGACCTTCTCCTCTATCCTGCTGGCCTACGACGCCAGCGCCGTGACCGCCGCGTTCGCCACGACCGCCGGCACCTTCGGCCTGATGAGCGTGGCGGGCTTCGTGATCAAGAAGGACCTGAGCGCCATGGGCCGCTTCTTCATGTTCGCGGTGATCGGCCTGTTCGTCGCCATGATCGTGAACCTGTTCGTGGCCAGCAGCGCCCTGACGCTGGGCATCAGCGTGGTGGGCGTCCTGCTGTTCGCCGGGCTGACCGCCTATGACACCCAGATGCTGCGCAACCTCGCCCTGAGCGGGATTCAGGGCGAGCAGGCCGAGCGGGCCGCCATCAACGGCGCGCTGGCCCTGTACCTGGACTTCATCAACATGTTCCTGTTTATCCTGCGCCTGTTCGGAATCGGCGGCAGCCGCGACTGACCGTTCACCCTCCTCAGCAAAGCAGCCCCGGCATGACGCCGGGGCTGTTTTGCTCCTTCTGTTTTGCCGCCTGTGCGCCCATCATTTGGAGTCCGCTCCATACCGCAAAAAGGGCGCTTTTGTTCCCCGGCGCGTCTGCTCTGCTTGATTCAGAATTGCAGCGAATCAACCGGAATCCGTCTCAGCGGACGTACAGGTCGGGAAAGTAAGGGCTCGCGGTGTTCGCATCCGGGCGCAGGGTGGCGTAGGGAACGACGACCGTCTCGTCGCAGCCGGCGAACACGTGCGGCAGGCTGGTGGGCGTCAGATTCAGGCCGGCCGGTGTGAGGTTGGCCGTGAAGTCAAGGCTGGACTGCGTGAGAACGTCCAGGCAGCTGGCTTCGACCTGGCGGCGCACGCCGCTCAGGTACAGGGTCTCCTGGCGTGAGGCCGTGAGGGTCGGCCAGATGGTGGCAGGGTTCACCTCGCGGCCCGTGGCGCGGTCGAGGATCAGTCCCACGCTGTAGTAGTCGGGGTGTGCGCCGCCGCACTCGTAATAAACGTCTTCTCGCAGGCTCAGCAGGTGGGGACGCTGCAGGGTCACGGCGGCCTGCAGTTGGTACCCGGCGTCGTCGCTACTCTGACGGTCGGGCGGGAGCATGCTGCGGCAGTCCAGGGCGCTCACGGCGTTTTTGAGCAGGCGGTCCTGCAGCGCGGCGTTCAGGGGCGCGCTGGCGCCCGGCACACGCGGGTAATGGAGACCGGACAGCGGCTCGCGGACACTGGAGGCGGTGCGGACCCAGGGGCGGTTGAGTTTCAGGAACGCCAGCGGGTCGTCGCGGCGCAAGCGTTGCAGGCCCGGCGAGGACGGCAGATTCAGCGGCAGGGTCAGGGCGTTCACGGCCTTCAATGTCACGGGCGCCGCGCGGCCGCCGGGGGCCTGCCAGGTGCCTTTCAGGCCGCCCTGGACGGGGCTCAGTGTGAAACAGCCGGTCGTGACGCTGTTACTGCTGAGCGTCTGGCCCACGGACTCCTGAAGGATCAGCTGTTCGCCCGACCGGAATTCCTCGAGAAAGATGTCGAGGCTGCGGCGCTCGTAGAAGTACCGGCTCCCAAAGCGGCCGGGCGTGAGTTGCAGGGCGATGGGCAGCGTCCCCAGGGTGCCGCGGTACGTGGCGGTCCGGGCCCAGCCGGGCACGCCGGGAGTGCCGCCGCAGGAGGGCGCCCCCTGCGATCCCGCGCTGCCGGTGCCGGCCAGGGCCAACAGGAGGGCCGGGAGGGCCGCCACTCCCAACCGCGCCCGGTTGCCCGTGGCCCGTTGCTTCTCCGTGCGCCGTCCTGTCCCTTTGCGTTTTGCCGTGGCCTGCTCTGCCCTGGTGTGCATGGTCTTAGCGTAGCGCGCGCCGGGCGCTCAGGACCGGCCCCCGGCCCCGGCCGCGCTTGGCGCAGCGGGCCGCTTGCTCATACGGACGCAGGTCGATTCGGTGCAATTCAGAATCAAGCAGAGCGGATGTGAGGTGGAACAGACGCCTGCGCTATGCAGACGCAGGCCGCGGCGTTCCCGCCTGTGGCGCGATGGTGCGCAGTCCAGATCACTCCGCGTCTCCCGGCGCTTTGGGGTCGGGAGTCGGGCCTTCCCACAGGCCGTCCCCGCGCGCGTCCATGGTGCCGGTTCTCAGGAGGCTGTCCTCTCCGCCTCCGAAGGGTGTGTGCGTGGCGGCCCAGGCGACGGCGGCCTCGATGTCGTAGGGCACGGCGTGAAACGTGACGTTCCAGTGGCCGTTCACGCGGTCCAGCTGCGTCCAGCGGGCGCGGGGGTCGCCGTCCACCTGATCGCTGACCGCCCCGGCGTTCACGACCAGCGTATCGCCCACCCGGGTCGCGCCAGGGCGGTGGGTGTGTCCGCACACGATCACGGCGGCGTCCAGCGGCTGCACCAGCGTCAGTAGACTCCTGGGGTCGCGGGCGCGGTAGTACCCGCCAGTGTCCCACACCCACAGCAGGCTGTCCCAGGCGTTGTCCGGCAGCCCGTGAAAGGCCAGCAACTCCCCGGCGCGCGCGGTCAGCGGCAGGGCTGCCACGCGCGCCAGCAGGGCCGGGTCGGTGTTCGCCGCGAGCCACGCACCGTACGACCGTGACAGCGGTGAGCGGCGGCCCCCCGGCCAGAGTTTCTCCTCGTTGTTGCCGCGCACCTCCAGCGTCCCGGCCGCCGCCAGTTGCGCCTGCATGCCCAGCGCGCGGGCCGGGTCAGCGCTGCCCTCGACTTGATCACCCAGGTTCACGGTCAGGTCCGGCGCGGCGGCGCGGACCTCTCGCAGCACCGCCTCCAGCGCAAAGGCGTTTCCATGGACATCACTGATCACTGCGGCCCTCATCGCACCGCAGGGTAGCGTCTGCCGCGCGGCCCCTGCGCGGGGACCCGCTGAACCTGCTCCCCTCCACGGGTGCGGGTGGGCGCCGGGCCGCGCCCTTGAGCGTCGCTTCAGAGATCAAGTGTCGTTCACGCCGCCCCCAGAAAGAACGTGCGGCCGCCTGTCAGGGTAAAGGCATGCCGGACAAAGACGACAAGAACAAGGGCCACACCAGCCAGCCTCAGGACTACGACCGCAACAAGAAAGAAGTGCACGAGATCGAACATGACAACGACCCGTCCGTCAAGAGTGCCAACGACCGCGAAGCGAAAGCTCCGCGCAACAATGACGACGGCCTGAGCGACAAGCAGCTCAAGGACCGCGAGGAAGCCCGCAGCGTGCCCTCCAGCAACGGCTAAGCCTTGCCCCGACCTCTGGAGCCTGCGGGCTCCTTTTCTTTTGCCGTGAAATGCGCGAGGCTGCGCCATGCCAGATCAATCTTCCCGTGAACTTCAGCGTCCCACGCCCGGCGTACTGATCCTGAGCGCCCTGTTCGTCGGGGCGGGCACGCTGCACTTCGTCACGCCGCGCCCGTTCGACAGCATCGTGCCCCGCTGGGTACCGCTGCCCGCACGGTCAGCCACGCTGCTCAGTGGCGCGGCCGAGCTGCTAGGCGGTCTGGGCATGCTGCATCCCGCCACGCGCCCAGCGGCGCGCTGGGGCCTGATGGCCCTGCTGCTGGCCGTGTGGCCCGCGAACCTGAACATGGCGCAGCACCCTCAGCAGTTCGGGCTGCCCGGCTGGCTGCTCTGGGCGCGGCTGCCGCTGCAACCACTGCTGATGTGGGCCGTGTGGCGGGCCGGACGTTCCCGCGCGTTCCCGCACGGGTGACCGGGAAACACCTCTAACGCCCGTTAGACTCCGGTCATGACCAAACTGGTGATCGTGGCGGCCCGGCGCACGCCAATCGGAAGTTTCATGGGCAGCCTGCAACACGTCTCGGCCGCCGATCTGGGCATCACGGCCGCAAAAGCTGTGCTGCGCGGCGTGAACGGTGCGGACGTGGCCGACGTGATCGTGGGCAACGTCCTTCAGGCCGGAAACGGCATGAACGTGGGCCGACAGGTCGGCATCGGCGCGGGCCTGCCCGATGACGTGCCGGGCCTGACCGTCAACCGCGTGTGCGGCAGCGGCCTTCAGGCCGTCATCAGCGCCGCGCAGGGCATCAAGGCCGGGGACGGCAGGCTGTACCTTGCGGGCGGCACGGAAAGCATGAGCGGCGCGCCGTACCTGCTGCCCCGCGCCCGCGAAGGCTACCGGCTGGGTCACGCGCAGGCGCTGGACAGCATCCTCTCGGAGGGCCTGACCGACGTGTTCGGCGGCTACCACATGGGCATCACCGCCGAGAACATCGCGCAGGCGTGGAACCTGACCCGCGAGGAACAGGACGCCTTTGCACTCGAAAGCCAGAACCGCGCCGCCACCGCGCAGGCCGGAGGCTTCTTCGCAGACGAACTGGTCAGCGTGGACGTGCCGGGCCGCAAGGGCCCCACCACCTTCAGCGCCGACGAGTACCCCCGCGCCACCAGCGCCGAGGCCCTGGCCAAACTGCGCCCCGCCTTCAAGAAGGACGGCACCGTCACCGCCGGAAACGCCAGCGGCATCAACGACGGCGCCGCCATGCTGCTGGTCGCCAGCGAGGAGTACGCACAGGCGCACGGCCTGCCCATCCTGGCCGAGATCGCCAGTTACGCCGCCATCGGCGTGGACCCCGCCATCATGGGCATCGGACCCGCCAGGGCCGTCCCCGTCGCCCTGACCCGCGCCGGGATGAGCGTCGCCGACGTGGACCTGTTCGAGCTGAACGAGGCCTTCGCCGCGCAGTCCCTCGCCGTCGTGCGCGACCTGAACGCCGACCCTGCCCGCGTGAACGTCACAGGCGGCGCGGTTGCCCTCGGGCATCCCATCGGGGCTTCCGGGGCGCGCGTGCTCGTCACGCTGATCCACCAGTTGCGCCGCCTGGGCAAGGAAACCGGCGTCGCCAGCCTGTGCATCGGCGGCGGCATGGGCATCGCCGTCGTGGTGCGCGCCCGGGCCTAACGCGACGCGTGACGGGCCTTCCTGCCCCCCCCATTGCGCCTCATCACGGCGAGGGGGGGGGAGGGGGCCGCACCCTGACAGCCCGGCCCATCCCGGCTACGCTGGACGCATGACGGACGGGATGGACACGGTGGGGGACCGCGAGGCGGCGTTCTTCCTGGCGATCAAGACGCGGGATGAGGCGCTGCTGCGCGCGCTGGTGGCGGCGGATGTGGGGTTGCTGGGTACGTCCAGTCCGCTGGGGGCGAGTCCGGTGCTGTTCGCGGTGTCGTACGGGAGGGCGGACATGGCGCGGGTGCTCGCAGAGCTGGGCGCGCCGCTGGACGTGTATGCGGCGGCGGCGCTGGGTGACGTGGCGGCCCTGACGCGCGAACTGGACACCGATCCGGCGCGGGTGAACGGCGTGAGCGGCGACGGGTTCAGTCCGCTGGGACTGGCGGCGTTCTTCGGTCAGGCGGGCGCCGCAGAGGCGCTGCTGTCGCGCGGGGCGGACGTGAACGCGGCCAGCCGCAACGCCATGCGGGTGCAGCCGCTGCACTCGGCCGTGGCCGGGGGGCACGGGGCTCTGGCGCGGGCGCTGGTCATGACGGGCGCGGACGTGAACGCCGCGCAGCAGCACGAATTCACGCCGCTGATGGCCGCCGCGCAGAACGGCGACGCGGGACTGGCACTGTTCCTGCGTCAGCGGGGCGCAGACACGGACGCCCGCACGGCGGACGGTCGCCGCGCGGCGGACTTCGCGCGTGAGGAAGGCTACGGGCTACTGGCCGACTCGCTGGAGGAGCCGCTTCCCGCCTGATACAGATTCCGATTGATTCGCTGCACTTCTGAATCAATCCGAGCCGACGCGAGGAGGTACAGCAGACGCCCCTTCGCGGTATGGAGCCACAGACGGCGCTGTTCCGACTGTGGCGCAGTGGAGCGGCAGTCCGTATCAGCGTTCCTGAACGGTTCCGTTCGGGACCCTGAAGAAAGCCGGAATGCGCGGGCGGGCCGGGGCGGCGCAGACTGGCGGGTATGGACAACGAACGCAGTGGGAACGCTCCCCTGACGGGTGAGCACGGCGCGCAGACCGGCTTTGACACGCCGGACCCCAAGGACGACCATCAGGAGGCGTACACGACCACGCCCTCCGGGGACCGCGTGGGCAGCGCGGACCACGTGGAGTACACGCCAGTGGAACTGCCGAGCGCGAAAGAAGTGACGGGGCAGTTCGATCACCTCGCCACGCGGGACGTGGCAGCCATGGAGCACGCGCAACAGGACGCCGGGCTGGCCGGGGCGCAGACGGTGGCGGGTCAGGGCGGCGAGCACCTGGACACCATCGTGCCGTCGGCGGGCGTGGGGCTCACGGCGTCCACGGCCACGGCGCTGGAGACACGTCAGGCGGCCGTGGACCCCAATCCCGGGTACACGCCGCCCAGCGAGCAGGCCCCGCCCCACGTGAGTCAGCGTCCGGGCGACCTCCCGGAAGGCGAGCCGAGCGAACTGGAACACTAAGTACACTGCGTTTATCTTGTAGATAAACCGCGCGGAGCGCGTAGCAGAAGAAAGTATGTTGGAGCGGGAATGGAGAGGTTCCGGCGCTTTCCCGGAATCTCGCAATGTTAGCTTGAACGTACTTAGGAGCGCGGCGACAGCGACCGGGGATTCTGAGGGAACGCCATAAGCGGCAGGCGGGGACGGAGTGACAGTCACGGCGTCCCGCCCTGTGCGCTTACAGCTCTGAGACGTACACCGCGCCGTTCTCGACCTCTGCACGGTAGAGCTTCACAGGTTTCACGGCGGGCAGGGTCTTGGCCTTACCGGTCGCGAGTTCAAATTTCGCGCCGTGCTTCTCGCAGGTGATACGGCCCATGCTGACCTCGCCGCCCAGAAGCGGGTAGTCCTTGTGGGTGCAGTTGTTCCGCAGGGCGTAGTACGTACCCCCAAAATTTACGACGAGTACGCTGACACCGCCGAGTTCAACGGCAGTCTGGTGCCCTTCGGGCAGGTCGGCGGCAGGTCCGGCCAGGACTCGGGTGGGATCGCTCATGACTGCCGAGTGTAGCGCCCGGCAGGCCAGTGTTCAGGCACCGCCGCCCCTTTCCAGAGCAACCCCTTTCCAGACCGCCGCTGGCCCGAGATTGTGGAGTGCAGTCGGTCGCGGGCCTGCGTGCACCGTCAAGACCGCGCCCTGCTCGTGGGCGCCCTGCTTCCCACCTGACCGGAGGGTCCTGGCGCGAACAGGACGTGGGCGGCGGAGAACTTCTTTCCGCTGCCCACGCCCCACGGCTGCTGTTCAGGTGAACAGGGTGCTGACGCTCTCACCGGTGTGAATGTTGTTGATGGCGTCCGCGAACAGCGGGGCCACGTCCAGCACGGCCAGTTTGCCGCCCGCCGCTTCTTCCTTTTCCTGGCTGACGTGCACGGTGTTGGTGCTGGCGACCTGGGTGACATCCAGGCCCGCGATGCGCTGAATGGCGGGGCCGGTGTACACGCCGTGCGTGACGGCCACGTACACGTCCTTGGCGCCCATGCTGCGGGCGATGTTCACGGTCTCCACCAGCGACCCGGCGGTGCTGATCTCGTCGTCGACGATGAACACGGTCTTGCCTTCCACGTCACCGATCAGGGCGCGGGGGCGGACCTCGGTGTCCGAGATGCGTTCCTTGTCGATCATGGCCAGGCCACTGTCGAGGCGGCGCGCGATCTGGCTGGCACGTTTGATGCTGCCGGCGTCGGGCGCGAGAACCACGCCTTCGTGCGCGTTGGGGACGCAGCTCTTGAAGTGGTTGCTGAGAACCAGGTCGGCGGACAGGTGATCGACCGGGACCTTGAAAAAGCCGTGCACCTGCGGGGCGTGCAGGGTCATGGTCAGGATGCGGTCCGCACCGGCTTCCTGAAGCAGGTCCGCGACGAGGCGCCCGGCGATGCTGATGCGGGGGCTGTCTTTTTTGTCGCTGCGGGCGTACGAGTAGTACGGGATCACGGCCGTGACGCGCCCGGCGCTGGCGCTCTTGGCGGCGTCGATCATCAGCATCAGTTCCAGGATGGCGTCGCTGACAGGCGTGCTGAAGGTCTGCACGATGAACACGTCGCCTTCACGCAGGGACTCCTCGTAGTGCACGATGATGTTGTCGTTCGTGAACTTCTCGGTCTTGCTGCGCCCCAGCGGCACCCCCAGGTGATCGCAGATGGACTTGGCCAGGGCGGGGTTGCTCTGGCCGGAGAACACCAGCAGGGGGGAACGACGACTGTTCAGCAGATCGGACGGGGCGCGGTGTGAAACGGACAAGGGGTGATCCTCCGGAAAGTAAGGGGGGGGGCGGTGGGGCGGCACGCGACGCGGTTCCCGTGAACACTGCCGGAAAGAGGGAGCCTCCCGGCGCGGAACCGAACGCCAAGCAGCATACCTGTCCGCCGCGCCGGGTGTCATGGAACGCAGGCGTGCCCGCGCCGGGAACACGGTCCGCGCGGCTCATGAACGTCTGTTTAACAGGGATGGCCCGCGCCGGGCGGTACGCTGCCCGCATGACTGCTCCCCCCGCAGGCCCCCCTCCCGCGCTGGACGCCGTGATTGTCGGAGCCGGGCCGAACGGTCTGTCGGCAGCCATCACCCTGGCCCGCGCGGGCCTGCGCGTGCAGGTGATCGAGGCGCGCGCACGCTCAGGCGGCGGCCTGAGGAGCGAGCCGTTGACCCTGCCAGGCTTCGTGCATGATTACGGGTCAGCCATTCACCCGCTGGCCGCCGCGAGCCCCGCGTTCCGGCAGTGGCCGCTGCACGCCTTCGGGCTGGACTGGGTGCACCCCAGCGCTCCCGTCTCGCATCCGCTGCCCGGCGGGCGCAGCGTGACGCTGGAACGCGACCTGCACGCCACCGCCGATGCCCTGGGCCGCGACGGTCCCACCTGGAAGCGCCTGATGGCCCCGCTGCTCGCCGACTGGGAAGGCCTGCTGAACGACATTCTGCGCCCACTGCCGCGCGTGCCACACCACCCCGTGACCCTGGCGCGCTTCGGCGTGCGGGGCCTGCCGCCCGCCGCGCTGCTGGGCCAGATCCTGTTCCGCACGCCCGAGGCCCGCGCCCTGTGGGCCGGACTGGCCGCGCACAGCACCCTGCCCCTGAGCACGCCCGGCACGTCCGCCATGACGCTGGTGCTGGCACTGCTGGGTCACGCGGTCGGCTGGCCGTTCCCGCGTGGCGGCGCGCAGGCCCTGGCAGACGCCATGCGCGCCTACCTGGAGTACCTGGGCGGCAGCGTCGTGACGGGCGTGACCGTCCGGGGCGCCCGCGACCTGCCGCCCGCCCGCGTGATCCTGGTCGATAGCAGTCCCGCCGTGCTACTGAGCATCCTGGGAGACCGCGCCCCGGCCGCGTACCGGGACGCGCTCGAAAGCTACCGCTACGGCCCGGGCATTCAGAAGTTCGATTACGCGCTGTCCGGTCCCATGCCCTGGCAGGACCCGCGCGTGGCCCGCGCCACCACCGTGCACATCGGCGGGTACGCGGCCGAGATCGCCGCCTCGGAAGCGGTCACGCAGGCGCACCCGCGCCCGTACGTGCTGGCCGCGCAGCACACCCTGTTCGACCCCAGCCGCGCGCCCGCCGGGGCGCACACGTTCTGGGCGTACACGCACGTCCCGAACGGCAGCGACCACGACGTGCAGGCGCAGATCGAAGGACAGATTGACCGCTTTGCGCCCGGCTGGCAGGAGCTGATCCTGGCCCGCACCCGCACGACCGCCACGCAGCTTCAGGCCTTCAGTCCGGTCTTTCAGGGTGGCGACGTGAACGGTGGGCGCGGCGATCTTGCCGGCCTGCTGGCCCGCCCGGTCGTGAGTGCCACCCCGTACCGCACGCCCGTACGCGGCGTGTACCTGTGTTCCAGCGCCACTCCACCCGGCGGCGGCATTCACGGCATGGCCGGTTACCACGCGGCGCTGGCCGCCCTGAAAGATGAGTTCAGGTTGATAGTCGAAAGTTGATGGTTGATGGAGTCAAACCCCATCAACCATCAACTTTCGACCATCTACGTCTCTACTCTCCTCTACTCTCCCCGGAAGATCTTCCCGACTTTGCCGAGCAGGCTCTCGTGCCGCTCGTTCACCTCGTCTCCGACGGCGCGGGCGTAGGCGTGCAGGGCCTCGCGCGCCTCGGGCGTCAGCTGGCCGGGTTTCGGCACGATGACGTCGTACTCGACGATCAGGTCGCCGCTACCGGACCCCTGGAGGCGTGGCATGCCCTGGCCGCGCAGGCGGTGCAGTTCGCCATGCTGCGTGCCGGGCTTGACCTCGACCACCTGCGGGCCGTCCAGGGTGGGGACCGTGACCTGCCCGCCCAGCGCGGCCTTCGCGAACCCGATTTTCGCCGCATAGATCAGGTGCTCCTGCTCGCGGCGCAACTCCGGGTGTTTCTCCATCTCGATGTGAACGTACAGGTCGCCGTTCCCGCCCGGACCCTCGTTCCCCATGCCGCTCATGCGAATGCGGTAGCCCTCGTCGATGCCCTTGGGGAGTTTCACGCTGACCTGCTCGGACTTCAGGGTGCGGCCCCGGCCCTTGCAGACCGTGCAGGGGTCCTGGATGATCTGACCCTCACCCCGGCAGGTGGGGCACACCTGCTGCGTCTCGACAACGCCGAAGATCGTGCGCGCCTGCGCCCGCACCGCGCCCGCGCCGCCGCAGGTCGAGCAGGTTTTCGGGGGTTTCCCGCCCGGCTCGGTTTTCGTGCCGTGGCAGTGATCGCAGGCGGTCAGGCGGTCCACGCTGACCTGAATCTCCTCGCCCGCGCGGGCCTGGGCCAGCGTCACGTGCGCCTCGGTTTCCAGGTCATCGCCACGCGCCGGGCCACGGCGGCCACCCCGGCCACCCACCGCGCCGCCGAACAGCTGCTCGAAGATTTCCATCGGATCGAAGCCCGCGCCGCCCATCCCACCGAACGGATCGCCGCCCGGCATCCCGGCGCCCGGCGCGCTGCCGTAACGGTCGAAATGCGCGCGTTTCTCGGTGTCACTGAGGACCGCGTACGCCTCGTTGATCTGCGCGAACCGCTCGGCCGCGCCCTCTTCCTTGTTGCGGTCCGGGTGGTACTTCAGCGCCAGTTTGCGGTAAGCGGATTTGATTTCATCGGCACTCGCCGTACGGGCCACGCCCAGCAGTTCGTAGTAGTCCATGAGTCGTTTATCGCCTCGGCACCCACCAGACTCCCACGGCGGCCATCACGCCGCCAGGACCGGGTGCCGGGCCTCCAGCCAGCAGGTTAACACGACCACACTCAGGAAAAGTGGGCACGGGAGCACACGGGGGGGCGGCGGCGGTGGGCAATGGACAGCAGGGAGTGGCGGCGGGCCGTCTGCTTCGTCCACAACCCGCCCATGCACCGGCGTGCCAGTTCCACGCCTGATACGGATTCCGTTTGTTTCGTTGACAACTCGGAAGGGCACCGAGCTGCCAACTCCACGTCCGGAACCCGTTCTGCTCTTACTCGCTCCGCTCGGATTGATTCGGAACTGCACCCAATCAATCGAAGTCTGTATGACAGTCCGTTTCTCCTCTGCTCGCTGGCCGGCGCAGCGCTCCGAGACCTCTCGGGTCGAATGGTTTTTGCCCACCGTTCAACCCACGTTTACTCCCAGTTCAGGATGACCTTGCCGCTCTGGCCGCCGAGCATGGCGTCAAAGCCCTTCTGGTAGTCACCAATGGGGTAGTGGTGCGTGATGATGGGAGTCAGGTCCAGGCCGGACTGGATGAGGGCGGCCATCTTGTACCAGGTTTCGAACATCTCGCGGCCGTAGATGCCCTTGATGGTCAGCATCTTGAAGATGACGGCGTTCCAGTCGATATCCACGCGGCCGCTGGGAATGCCGAGCAGGGCGACCTTGCCACCGTTGTTCATGACGTCCACCATCTGCGCGAAGGCGGGGCCGGAGCCGCTCATCTCGAGGCCCACGTCGAAGCCCTCGGTCATGCCGAGCTCCTGCATGACGGTGCGCAGGTCCTCATGGACGACATTCACGGCGCGGGTCACGCCCACGCGGCGCGCCAGATCCAGGCGGTAGTCGTTGATGTCCGTGATCACGACGTTCCGCGCGCCGACGTGCCGGGCGACGGCGGCGGCCATCACGCCGATGGGGCCCGCGCCCGTGATCAGGACGTCCTCGCCGACCAGGTCGAAGCTCAGGGCGGTATGCACGGCGTTCCCGAAGGGGTCGAAGATCGCGGCGATATCGTCGGGAATGTCGTCCGGGAGCTTGAAGGCGTTGAAGGCGGGCAGCACGAGGTACTCCGCGAAACTCCCGGGGCGGTTCACGCCGACCCCCAGGGTGTTGCGGCACAGGTGGCGGCGGCCGGCGCGGCAGTTGCGGCAGTGACCGCAGGTGACGT
This sequence comes from Deinococcus sp., assembly GCF_018260555.1. Taxonomy (GTDB): domain Bacteria; phylum Deinococcota; class Deinococci; order Deinococcales; family Deinococcaceae; genus Deinococcus. The sequence continues at coordinate 40,929 of NZ_JAGLBB010000013.1, forward strand.
GCCCCTCGCCGCTGACACGGTCCCCGATCTGAAAGCCGCGCACCTCGCTGCCCATTGCAGCGACCACGCCAACGTACTCGTGCCCGACGACCATGGGGACAGGCACGGTCTTCTGCGCCCATTCGTCCCAGTTGTAGATGTGCACGTCGGTGCCGCAGATGCTGCCGCGCCGTACACGGATCAGCAGGTCGTTCGGGCCGGGCGTGGGAATGGGCTGCCGGGTCATCCAGATACCGGGCTGGGCGTGCAGTTTGCTCAGGGCGCGCATGGTGGCAGGCTCGCCGGGGGTCCGCGAAGGGGTGGAGGTCACGGGCGCAGTTCTACCCCCCGGCGCGGGGCGGGTGCAACGGCCGGGATCACAGGCGGGGTCGGGGGGGGCCGCCTGGACTGGACGGCCGCCCCCCCTCCGGGAAGCGGGGACTCGCAAGCGACCCTTAAGACCGGCGTGGCTTTCCGCGAGGCGCGTGCCGTAGGCTGGGGCGCATGATCAAGTACCGCCGTCAGAACCCACTGGAACCCGAGAAAGACTCCGAGCTCAGCGTGAACCTGCTGCCCCTGCTGTTCTTCGTGGTGGGCTTCCTGACCGTGCGCGCCGTCATCGGCACCATTCAGAGCGAGTAAGACGGAATCCGCTAAATTCCGCCACAGTCGGAAAAGCGCCGTCTGCGGCTCCATACCGCAGAGTCCGTATGCTGGTCCTACTCGCATCCGCTCGGACTGATTCGGGACTGCAGCGAATCAATCGGAATCCGTCTCAGGCAGTAGTCTGTAGGGCATGACTGATCCCGCCCCCCAACAGTTCAAGAGTGCCAGCAGCGGCCGCCTGGTCGTCCCGGGCTGGATGAACCTCGTGTCCGGCAAGGCCGACATCGTCGAGATTCAACTGGACGTGGCCCGCCCCGACCTGAACCGCACGCAGGCGACCCTGCTGATCGAGTACTGGGCGACGCCCGACGACCTGACGCTGCAAAGCGTGCTGCCCATCCGGGCGTTCACGGCCGCGCCGGAAAGCTGGTGCGCTTTCGTACCGGCGCAGGGCCGCGTGCTGGTGCGCGCCATTGACCCGCAGCCGAACCCGCCGGTCCTGGCGAGCCACTGGATCAACGTGGACCCAGCCACGCCCGCTGGGACGACTGTGAACGTTACGGTCAGCTTCCCCGCGCAGGTCACGCCGGTACAGACGCTCCTGAACCCCAACTGATCCGGACTCCGCTCCATATCGCACACGCGCGTAGGTGGTTCCTGCTCGCATCCGCCCGGATTGATTCGGAACCCCACCCAATCAACCGCAGTCTGTATGAGAACTGGGCGGGTTCGGAGCGCGGCGTTGTCTAGCCGATGCCCTGGCGGGGTGTCAGTGAACCAGAGGTCGGTCCCTATCAGGCGTCCAACAGGGTGAGCAGCGCGGCCTCCACGCCCCGGCGGGTTGCGGCCAGCGCCTGCGGGATGCGCCACGCGGCGCGGTCGCGCGGGCCGACGGGGTTGCTCACGCCGCGCACCTCCAGGCTGGGTACGCCGACAAGCAGCGCGGCGTGCGCCACCCCGGCTCCCTCCATGCCCTCGGTGAGTGCGCCGGGATGCCGGGCCTGCAGGTGCCGCGCCGCCGCGTGGTCGCCTGTGACGCTGCCCAGCGTCAGCAGCGGTCCCAACCGCGCCCCGCTGCGCGCCGCGACCTGCGCGGCCTTCTTCCAGGCTGGAAAGTGCCCGGCCTGCACCTCGGGATCGGCATGCACCTCGGGATCGGCGTGCGCCTCGGGTGACCCCGGCGGTGCGGGCAGCACGGACAGGCCCAGCGCCGTGAAATCCAGGAACCGCCCGTCATCCCACGCGCCCAGGTCCGCCTGGACCATGCGGCTGGACACGGCCAGATCGCCCGCCTGCAGGCCCGAGGCGGGGTACGCGCCGCCGATCCCGGCGCTGATGACCAGAGCGTACGGGGCGACCAGCAGGGCGCGCTGCGTGGCCAGGGCCGCCGCCACCGGTCCCACGCCACTGATCAGCACCTGCACACGCAGCCGCTCCCGGAAGGGCGCGTTCAGGCCCGTCAGGTGCGCGGCCTCGCCGGGCGTGGCGACCACGATCAGGGCAGCCGGAAGAAGCGGGGGGTCGGGGTGGGTCATGCGGGCAGGGTAACGCCTGCCCGGCAGGGTCATGGGGGGCAGGTGTACCCTGGTGGGTATGACGCTGTTTCGACTAGACGGCAAGCGGGCCCTGGTGACGGGCGGCAGTAAGGGCATCGGGCTGGCGGCAGCGCGCGACCTGATCCGCATGGGCGCGCACGTGACGGTCGCGGCGCGCGGCCAGGACGCGCTGCAACGCGCCGCCGACGCCATCGGGGCGCACTGGGTGGTGGCGGATGTCAGCACACCGCAGGGCGTGGAGGCGGCCGTGGCGGCGGCAGGCGACGTGGACATCCTGGTCAGTAACGCGGGTGGCCCGGCGGCCGGACTGCCCAGCGGGGTCAGCGAGGACGCCTGGGCGCAGGGCTTCCAGACGACCTTCATGAGCACCGTGCGACTGGCGAACGCGACTGTGCCCGGCATGCGCGCGCGCGGGTGGGGGCGGGTGATCGCCATCACCAGCCTGACGGTGGGCCGCCCCGCCCCCACCCTGCCGGTCAGTAACGCGCTGCGGGCCGGGGTGACCAATTACCTGCGGACGCTGGCGCTGGAGGTTGCCGCGGACGGCGTGACCTGCAACACGGTCGCCCCCGGCTACACCGCCACAGAGCGGCTACAGCAGTTGCACACCGACCCGCAAGACGCGCAGAAGCTGGCGGCGCGCATTCCGGCCCGGCGCTTCGGGGAGCCGAACGAGGTCGCGGCGGCCGTGGCGTTCCTGGCCTCGCGCGAGGCCGCGTACGTGACCGGTCAGGAACTGCTGGTGGACGGTGGCTGGAGCATCTGATACGGATTCCGCTCCATTGCACCACAGTCGGAAAAGCGCCGCCTGCGGCTCCACACCGCCCAATCCGTATGCTGTTCCTACTCGCGTCCGCTCGGATTGATTCAGAAGTGCACCGAATCAATCGGAATCCGTACGATACGGACTGCGGCTCCATCCCGCCCAAGGGCGTATGTTGTTGCCACTCGCATCCGCTCGGATGGATTCGGGGCTCTACCGAATCAATCGGCATCCGTATCAGCCCCGCTGGAGCGCTCCCCTGTAAGGTTGGATACGTGAGCTGCGCCTGATCCGGTTCTGGCCTCATCGCATACCTTCATGTCAGAAAGGGCCTGCCTGCCCGGACCGCGTGACCGGAGGCTCCGGCCTACCCCGCCCCACTTTGCCCGCCCGCTCCGTTCCCCCCGACCTCATTCACCCGTGGCCGCGCAGCTGCCCGGCCCGTAAGGAGCCACTCATGGGACCCGTGGAAATCATCCTGATCGTTGTCGTTATCGCCCTGTTGTTCGGTGCCCGCAAACTCCCAGAACTCGGGAAGGGCCTCGGGCAGGGCATCCGGGAATTCAAGAAGGAAACGCAGGAGCCGGCCGGGCCGGTCACCGACGTGGCCTCGCGTCAGCTGGACCCCGTGACGGGCGCGCCCACCGTCACCGAGCACGCCGCGCCCGTCACCGAACGGCGGAACTGAGGACCGGACCGTGCCCGCCGATCCGAACGCCAACCTGAAAAGCGCGCCGCTGTTCGATCACCTGGAGGAACTGCGCAAACGCATCGTGATCAGCGCGGTCTTCCTGATGATCGGCATGATTGCCGCTTTCCAGTACCGCCTGCAACTGCTGGAACTGGTCAAGGTACCCCTGAACGCCTCGGTGCTGTACCAGCAGGGCAAGGTGCAACTCGTCACCCTGAACCTGACCGATCAGTTCATCCTGAGCCTGAACCTGTCGTTCTGGGCGGGACTGGCCACCGCGCTGCCGTTCATGCTGACGCAGGTGTGGGCGTTCATCGCGCCGGGCCTGTACGACCACGAGCGGCGCTGGGCACTGCCGTTCATCATCGGGGCGGGCTTCTCGTTCATTGTGGGCGCGATCTTCGGGTACACGCTGGTGTTGCCGACCATGGTGCGGTTCCTGCTGGACTTCCTGAACGGGGCGGTCACACCGATCCTGAGTCTGGGCAGTTATATCGGGACGGTCACGACCTTCCTGGTGGCGTTCGGGCTGTCATTCGAACTGCCGATCCTGGCCGTGATCCTGACCCGGATCGGAATCGTGAACCATGTGCTGCTGCGCAGGGGCTGGCGGGTTGCGCTGGTCGTGATCATGGTGTTCGCCGCGATCATCACCCCCACCCCGGACCCCACCAGCATGCTGATCGTGGCCGTGCCGCTGTACGTGCTGTACGAACTGGGTGTGATCCTGTCGCGCGTATTCCGCCTGCCGCCCCCCGACACGGCCCCCGACGAGACGCCCGCGCTGGGCCTGTAGTCCCCGTCCGTCTCCCCCTTCACTTGGCGCGTTCAGGCCCACAGCGGCCAGACGCGCCTTTCCCTGCCTGCCGGGTGACGGGCGCGGTGGCCCGGACCCTGGCGGGCAGAAAGCCCTAGACTGCGAAGCACGTATGGATCCTGTATTTCTTCAGATAGGCAGTTTCACGATTGCCTGGTATGGCGTGCTGATCACGCTCGGTATCGTGGCGGGCGTGTGGGTCGGCACGAAAATGGCGCGCGAGCGCGGCCTGAACGTGGACCTGTTCAACGACATGATTCTCTGGATGATCATCTGGGGACTGGTGGGCGCCCGGCTGGTGTTCGTGGTGACCTCCTGGAACCAGTTTGAGAACACGCCGTTCCCGCGCGTGCTGCTGGACATCATCAACCTGCGGCAGGGCGGTATCAGCATTCACGGCGGTCTGATCGGCGGGATTCTGGTCATGCTGTACTACGCGCGGCGCAAGGGCATGGACTTCTACCGCTACGCGGACCTGTGCGTGCCCGGCGTGGCGTTCGGGATCATCGGTGGGCGCATCGGGAACATCATGAACGGCACGGACACCGTGGGCCGCGTGACCGGCTGGGCCGTCGGGTACCGCTGGCCCGACAGTGCCCGCGCGTTTCACGAGGGCATGTGCATCAAGAACCCCAACCCGGACATGGACCTCTCGCAGTACTGCCAGCAGATCGGCGGGCAGATCGTCATGACCGCCCCCGTTCACTTCACGCAGCTGTACGGCGTGATCATCGGCGTGATCCTGTCGGTGGCGTCTTACTTCTGGCTGCGCAGCCGCATTCCGGGGTGGGCGTTCTGGCAGTTCTGGCTGTGGTACTCGGTGCTGCGCGCCGGCTGGGAGGAAACCTTCCGCCTGAACCCCCTGTCGCCCCGGGCGTACCTGAACCAGGGTCTGGACGCCCCCGGTATCGGCCTGTTCACGGACACGCACGTGATCAGCATTCCGCTCATCCTGGCGAGCATCTACTTCCTGATGCGCCTGCGCCGCCAGGGTGTGCCCGCCGCACCGACTGACACGACCCTCAAACCCTCCTGATCCACGCACCTGCCGCTACTTCACGCGCCCGGTCACGGGGCGTGCGCAAAAGGCGCAGGGTGGGTGCGCTGCTACACTTCTGGGCGGTATGACTGATACGAACCGTCCGCTGGACGTGGTGATCCTGGCCGCCGGTCAGGGCACGCGCATGAAATCCTCGCTGCCCAAGGTGCTGCACCCGGTGGCGGGCCGCCCGATGGTCGCGTGGGCCGTGAAGGCCGCGCAGGAGCTCGGGGCACGCAACGTGGTCGTCGTGACCGGGCATGGGGCCGCGGCAGTCGAGGCGGCCCTGGCGGGGACTGGGGTGGTGTTCGCACGGCAGGAGCAGCAACTGGGCACCGGGCACGCCTTCCTGGCCGGTATCGGTGCCCTGAAAGACGACCGGGAGGCGGACGTGCTGGTCCTGTACGGCGACACGCCACTGCTGCGCGCCGAGACGCTGCGGGGCCTGCTGAGCGACCACCGCACGCGCGGCGGGGCGTTCACGGTCCTGACCGGCGTGCTGCCCGACGCGACCGGGTATGGCCGGATCATCCGGGACGCGCAGGGGAACCTGGAACGCATCGTGGAGCAGAAGGACGCCACGCCCGAGGAACGCGCCGTGCAGGAATTCAACTCCGGGGTGTACCTGATGGACACCCGCGCGAACGATCTGGCGCGCCGCATCACGAACGAGAACGCCAGCGGCGAATACTACCTGACCGACCTGCTGGGCCTGTACCGCGCCGAGGGCGCCGAGGCGCACGCCTTCCGCCTGAACGACCCGGACGAGGTCATAGGCGCCAACGACCGCACGGGGCTGGCCGAGGCGGAGAAGATCATCCGGGAGCGTGTGACGCTGGAGCACATGCGGGCCGGGGTGACCATCCACATGCCGGAAACGGTGTCCATCGAGGACACGGTCGTGCTGGGGCGCGACGTGACCCTGGAACCCGGCGTGATCCTGCGCGGCGCCACGCGCGTCGCCGACGGTGCCCAGATCGGCGCGTACTCGGTCGTCACGGACAGCGTGCTGGGAGAGGGCGTGATCGTCAAGCCTCACAGTGTGCTGGAAGGCGCGCAGGTCGGCGCGCGCAGTGACGTGGGGCCGTTCGCGCGCCTGCGCCCCGGCACGGTGCTGGGCCAGAGCGTGCACATCGGGAACTTCGTGGAGACCAAGAACGCCCGCCTCGCGCAGGGCGTGAAGGCCGGGCACCTCGCGTACCTGGGCGACGTGAGCATCGGCGACGAGACGAACGTGGGGGCCGGGACCATCATCGCAAACTTCGATGGCGTGAACAAGCACCCCAGCCGCATCGGGGCCGGCGTGTTTATCGGCAGCAACTCCACCATCGTCGCGCCCCGCGTGATCGGGGACGCCGCGTTCATCGCGGGCGGCAGCACCCTCCACGAAGACGTACCCGAGGGAGCCCTGGCCGTCGCCCGCGGCAAGCAGCGCAACCTCGAAGGCTGGTCCCACCGCTACTGGAGCGGCCTGCGCGACAAGGTGCAGGTGAAACTGCCGTGGCTGGCCGGGTGGCTCGACCGGCAGGGCTGATACGGACTCCGATGGAACGGTTTTTGCAAACCATTCCATCCGAGCGGACGCGAGCAGGAGAGAAACGGGCTGCGGGCGTGGAGTTGGCAACCCGGTGCTGTCCTGGGTTGTTAACGAAACAGACGGAATCCGTATGATGCACGGAATATGAAGGGGGGACGCCGAGCGGTGACGTCCCCCCCACTGCTGCCGGATTCACGCCGTGACGGGCGGCGCTTCGGGCAGCGGGTCCTCCACGCGGCGCAGGTGCGGATTCACCCCGAACGCCAGCACGCACGCGGCCGTCAGGGGCAGGCTCCCCGCCGCGCTGCTCAGCAGGCCACTCAGTAGGCCTCTGGCACTCAGGGCCATTCACAGGGTCGCCAGGGCCGCGCCGGTCCCATCGGCCGGGGTGCCCAGTGTGAACCGCAGCAGCAGGGGGTACAGGACGCCCACGCCGGGGGTCAGCAGGGGGTACAGGACGCCCATGCCGGGGGTCAGCAGGCGGCAGCAGGGTCATACGCCCAGCGTAAGTCAGCGCCCACCGCCGCGAATCCGCACACTGGCCGATGCACCCCGCGCCCCGCCCATCTACCCTGCTGGATATGCTGCGCCTCCACGTCCCACTCACCCCAGAGACCGACGCGCTACTGACCCGCGCCATGTTCCCCGACCCGGCCCGTCTTCAGGCCACCCTGCGCCGTTACCGCACCGACCCGGACTGGCAACTCCATATCTGGGAGGTCAGCGGCCTGCCCGTCAGCGCGGCGGGCCTGACCATCAATGGCGACGCAGGCACCGTGCAGCACCTCGGCACCCGCCCGGATCACACCCGGCAGGGACACGCCCGCGCCCTCCTTCACGGCCTGACCACCGCCCTGAACCTGGGCACCCTGAGCGCCGACACCGACGAGGACGCCGCCGACTTCTACCGCCGCAGCGGCTTCCGCACTCAGGAACTCCCCAGCCCCTGGGGCCGCCGATACCGCTGCACCCTGGAGCGCTGGGCTACTTCTGTGGAACGCTGAGCTCCTTCTGTCTGAGTTTCTTGCGTTCCTGCACGGCGAGTTCGTCCACGCGTTCGTTCTCGCCGTGGCCGGCGTGGCCCTTGACCCAGACGAAGGTCAGGGCGTGGGTGCGGGCATGCGCGATCAGTTCTTCCCAGAGGTCCTGGTTTTTCACGGGGTCCTTGGCGGCGGTTTTCCAGCCGTTGCGTTGCCAGTTCAGGATCCAGCCGTCCGTGAAGGCCTTGCGGAGGTACTGGCTGTCGGTGATGACGGTGACGTGGCAGGGGCGTTTGAGGACGTTCAGGCCCTCAAGCAGGCCGCGCAGTTCCATGCGGTTGTTGGTGGTGCCTTCCTCGTGGCCGCTGAGGACGAGTTCCTTGCCTTTGCAGTTGAGGATGGTGGCCCAGCCGCCGTGTCCGGCCTGCGTGTCGCAGGCGCCGTCGCTGTACAGTTCGACGTGGTCGCCCACCACGGGTTGCGCGGGTTGAATGCCGGCCGGGAGGGCCTGGCGGTCGCGCGCGGCGGCCTGCGCTTTGTGCGCGGGGGATGTGCGGGGGGCGGGGCGGGGGCGGGTCATCGTCCGGGAACTGTAGGGAGGTGCGGGCCGTACTGTCAAGCATGAGCCGTCCGCTACCTGTCATTCCGGAACCCGACCGTACTCCGGCGATCATCACGCACCTGTCGCCGCTGGCGGGGCTGCTGCTGCCGACGCTGGGGAATGTGCTGGGGCCGCTGGTGGCGTGGCTGGCCTTCCGGGACCGCAGCGGCACGCTGGACGAGCAGGGCAAGGAAGCCCTGAATTTCCAGCTGAGTTTCTGGCTGTACGGGCTGGTGGTGGGCGTACTGGCGTTCATTCTGTTCAGCGCGGGCCTGATCGGCGGGGCGGTGGGCGCGGCGGCGGGCACGCCGGACCTGGGGGCGCTGGCGTTCCTGGGGACGTTCGGGGCGTTCTTTCTGTTCTTCCTGCCGGTCATGGCGGTGCTGGGGTTGGTGCCGTTCGTGTTCATGCTGGTGGCGGTCGTGCGGGTCAGTGCGGGGCAGCCGTACCGGTACCCGCTGAGCATCCGCTTCCTGCGCTGAGGCGTCCGGGCGCGGGCGCGTATGCTGGGGCGCATGCGAATCATGGCTGTGTTTGCGCACCCGGACGACGAGATCGGGTGCATGGGAACCCTGGCGAAACACGCGGCGCGTGGGGACGAGGTCATGCTGGTCTGGACGACGCTGGGTGAACTGGCCAGTCAATTCGGGGACGCGCCGCACGCGGAGGTCACGCGGGTGCGCCGCGAGCACGGCGCGTGGGTGGCGGCGCAGATCGGGGCGCAGCATCACTTCTTCGATATGGGGACAGCCGCATGACGGGCGGGCGCGGTGAGGCGCTGCAACTGGCGCGGCTGTACGCGCGCTTCCGGCCGA
>NZ_JAGLBB010000140.1 GCF_018260555.1 Deinococcus sp.
ATTGAGTACAATTGTTATTTTTAAATTACAAATAAATAGAAACGCATGAAGAGATTTGAAATTTGGTCACGAATTAAAATTGGTGTAATTAAACGTAATTCAACCAATTGGGTTTAGGTAATCCATAACGTAATCCAAACCAATTTTTCCAGAAAGCTCGAAAACAGATTTTTTTAATTTGATTTTTAATTTTCTTCAGAATGTTAACAATCATAGCAAGATAATGGTTTCATTGGACAGAAAGTTTCTAGAGCAATTAAGACCCCTAAGACTTTTGCGGCTTTCATTCAAGTTATTGCTGGTAAATGCAATTTTTTTGGCCGCGATCACAGGTCGAGCGTCAATTTTCGTTTAAACGGACTTCTGGCAAATAATTTTTCAAATTGCAGTTTCTGGCATCGTCAGTGGTCGCAAACAGACTAAAGTTTGTCTAAAAGACTACTTTTAGACAAACATGTCCTTTAAATTATCGATTTTAAACTTTCGCGACATCCGTTACATTCAATGTTGCACCTACTTTTTGGGCGATTGCGCCGCGTAAAATGGTTAAAGCTGGACGACACGTCTGGTAATGATGTTTACAGATTTTCTTCGGGGCATGATAGTTTTTGCCCATGGTTTAAAAAAAATAATAGAAAAAGAGGAGAGGGGGAATGCCATTTCGCATTTAAGAAAAAAAACGTGGCATCGGTTTCTTTATATTGAGTTCAAGAGGTCAGACCGTGCAAAAAAAAAGATATTTTAAAGAATTCAACGAATTTTCTGGGAGGTGGTGGAAGGAAAAGAGGGGAAGGAGAGAGGACCATTTAAGCCCATCTGGGATTCCGATTGCTGTCCAATTCAAATAATCTTTAAAATTTATTTTTCTATTAAAATTGCAAAATCATTTTCTGTATTGCCAAGAAGCTATTCAAAAGTACCAAAATTTAGCATTATTTAATTCAGATTAGAGGCAAGTCAAGCCTGAATTTATCGAAGTGAAGCTTGCGGTTTTAAATGAAGCAGACCACTTGTTGAAAACGTTTTTGGAGCGATTTCGAGCATCGAATTGTTCTTTAAATTTTGATCCTCGTAGGAAGTAACAATTATGTTTTATGTTTTTTTTTTATTGTTTGAAAGAGAGAAAACCATGAGAATAATTTAAATTGGTGTGAAATTGGTGGGTGAAATTGAGACGCGTCAAGTTTTGGGAAAAACTTTAGCAAACGTTCACTATCACTTTTGCACTTATTCTTTGGGTGATTACGTCGCGTAGAAAACCTGTAAACTACTTTACCGGACTCGTTTCGGGCCAGATTTAACAGCTGCTGGGCATCGTCGGTGAAAAAACGAACCGAACTAAAAACACGTGAGAAACTCAAGAGCGAACTTATATAGGTTTCAGGTATGGAAGCAGGTGAATGCTAAAGATCGAATGAATAAATGAATAGGGGGG
>NZ_JAGLBB010000141.1 GCF_018260555.1 Deinococcus sp.
TTTGCAGTAAATATTATGCTCATACAAAACGGGAACAAGCGTTTTTTGCCGTGTTTATCGTGCTGAGCAGTTACCAGTGCAGTTCTGAATCAATCCGAGCGGACGCGAGTAGGAACGGCATCCGGGTTTCGTGGTATGGAGCCGCAGGCGGTGTCTTCCCGACTGTGGCGGAATGGAGCGGAATCCGGATGATCCGGGCGCGGAGTCGGCAACCCGGTGCTGTCCCGGGTTCTCAACCAGACAGACCCAATCCGTACGCCTACAGCGGCGCAGGAGCCTGAGCCGTGCAGGGCGGGCGGAATGAAGCGGCATCCGTATCACACTTGCCCGGCGCTTGCGGATGAGCGAACATGACGGCAAGGGCGTTCGACGCCACGATGGGAGGACGTGATCACGCTGAACGCCATGCACACATGACCAGGGCCACTTCCAGTCTCGACACCTTCGATTTCCTGGAACTGCTGTACCTGCTGACCGAGCAGGGCCGGACGGGCGTGTTGTACGTCCTGCATACGGAGGGGCAGTTTCAGGCGTGGCTGGAATCCGGGCGGGTCCGGCACCTGCAATTTGGGCCGGATGAGGGCGTGCAGGCACTTGTCCGCCTGATGCTGGACCCCAAGGGCCGCTTTCACTTCGATGAGGGCGTCACGCATGGCAACCCCCGTCTGGACAGCACCCTGGACGAGGTGACCCTGGAGGCGCTGGAAGCCCTGCCGGTTCAGGATCTGCCGTTCGGCGGTCCGGCGCGCGTCACGTCGCCGCAGCGGGTGGGCCGCATGCACTGGAGCCTCAAGGAACTGGACGTTCTCAAGCAGATCGACGCGCAGAAACCCGTCTCGGAACTCACGCAGGACCCCGAAGCGAAACGCATGCTGCTCAAACTGTTCCGCATCGGCCTGATCGTGCCCCGCAAGACCCGCGTGGCCCGTCTGACCATCATGGTCACGCGGCAGGTGCAGGGCGTGGCGCTCGTGGACGAACTGATCTTCAAACGCTGGAAGGAGGACATCGTGCGCCACCCGCAACTCGTGGCCCTGAAAGCCGACGACGGACAGGTATACACCCTGCCCGTCCGTATGTCTGCCAACCTGACCAACCAGATCATGATTCCCGCCGACCTGCTCGTCCGCACCACCCTGCGGGCCGGCGACAGCGTCCTGGCCAAACCCGTGTGATACGGACTGTGATTGATTCGGGACTGCACCGAATCAATCCGAGCCCATGCGAGCAGGAACAACAGACGCTCCTGGGCGGAATGGAGCGGAATCCGTATGACAACTGGAGCCCGCCTGAAAACTGGGTAGTTGGCTGGAACTATGCCCGACAGGAAACGCCTTGAGGCCGTGACAGCCACGCTCGCAGCGTCCAAACGCGA
>NZ_JAGLBB010000142.1 GCF_018260555.1 Deinococcus sp.
CTCCAGAGCAAGGCTAGCCCAAGGAATGTGTCTGACGTCACTAGGGTAATTTTTCGTCCCAACTCTCACGCTACCCCTACACCGTAGAGGGGCAGGCCGCTTTAATCGCTCTGGGGGTCGCGGGGCCGTACCCCGTGCCTGCTGGCGTCCTGCTGGGCGGGTATGCTCACGGCACCGCCCTCACTGAACATGAGGCCCTGAGGCTCGCGGGGTTGCCTGACTTTGTAGACCTCTGGGCACTGTGCCCCAGTGAGGGCGGCGGGGCACCCTATACGCTGCTTTGGGGTGACGCGGCCACAGATGAGCAGCTAGAGGCCGCGAGTACCTGGGCGACCGTGACCACCGCCGCCCTACGCGCCCAGGACACCGCGAGGGGGTCAGCATGACCTTTGACAAATTACGCGCCCAGACTGACGCCCAGGCCCTCGAGATACGCGCCCAGCTCATCAGGCGGGGGCACTTACCGCCGCCGCCTGAAACCGTCACCCTGAGCCGTGAGCAGGTGCCCGCCAGCCTCGAGGCCCTTAAAGAGGCGCTTGTCAGTTGTGCGCTGACCTGGGGGCAGGTGGCCGCGCCAGGGTCTACGGTGTTTCACTACGCTAACGGCCTGTTCTACTGCGGGGCCATGCTTGCCAGTTGTGAGCAGGTCGAGCGCGACCCTTCAAGCGTACTCGCCATGTTTGCGGCCTGGGCAGCCGGTTTTGTCTGCCAGGTGCTAGAGGACTGCGGGCAGACTAAGGCCCAGGCAGGCGCGGCCCTCGACCACCTGGGCGAGCACCCCGCCGCTATTACCGGCATGCTCGAAGCGCTGCCGCATGACATGGCGCGGGGCGCGTTTATAGCCGCGCTGTGTGTATTCCAGGCCGCTGTTCTCTCGACCGCCCAGTGTGACCCGGCCCCCCTGTACACCCTGTTTTCTGAGGCGGGGCAAGCACTCACAGAGCCTGACTTGACGCCCCGCACGGGCGAGGGCCTGAGGGCCTAGCGCGGCCTCAGTTCCAGATGAAACACCCCGCGACCGGTCGCGGGGTGTCTGCTGCCTTATGTCCCAACCCACGGCCTACCCGGAAGCAGGGCCGAAACCCCAACCTCCGTTTTAAACGGAAGTTGGCCCAACTGTTCAGTTTCAATCCACGGCCCACCCGAAAGCAGGCCGAAAACACGGCGTTCAGGCCTCGGTATATCCCGGCCCCGCATAAGCAAGCCAGCGCCAAAACCTGACAAAACCTGACATTGTTTCAATTCTCTGGGCATAAACCACCCCCGGAAGGGTCGCGTTTGAAACGCGCCCCCTAGAAGCCCTGGGTAGGGGACAAGGCCCCCAAATTGGCAAAG
>NZ_JAGLBB010000143.1 GCF_018260555.1 Deinococcus sp.
CTGACATCTTTCAGTTTTAGAAAAGGACGTCCAGCACGGCTTCTGACCTCAGAATGAGGGTGTGAAACAGAAGATGAACCGCGCTGGACAGCTTTATTCTGACATGTTGACTGCCTGCCCCCGAAAGCAGCATCGAGACAACATGCAGGTGGTGCTCAGCTGCTTCCTCGAAGCCCTTGGGATATCCCGCTTCCATGCGTCCACCGCCAAGTCCCCGGGCGCCATCAGCCGATTCCTCAACCACCAGAACTGGTCGTTGCGCACCCTCATTCGAACCATCCGCCAGCACGCCCTGCGCACCTTCCAGGACTCCCTCCGTGGACGCCGGGGGCGTCCACCGCTCATCGAGATCATCGTTGACACGACCTCCATCTCAAAGGAGGGCGCGTTCGCTGAACTGGATGGCTGGATCCACACCCTGAACAGTGTTCGTGGCCTCCATGTCGTCATGCTCTACGTCTGTTGTGGTGACCTTCGCCTCCCCTGGGGCTTCAAGATCTGGCGCGGGAAAGGCTCGCCTTCACCGACAGACCTGGCGCTCCGGCTCGTCAGACAGCTCCCATCCGAGGTGCGCACACGCACCAAACACGTGCATCTGCTTGCAGATGCAGGGTTCAGCAGCAGGGCGTTCATGCACGGTGTTCGGAACCTGGGTTTGGACTTCACCATTGGGATGCGAGCGGATCGCAGGACCACAGAGGGGCACCGTCTGAAAGACATCACCCGCCAACAGTGCCCAGTCACGCTTGCTGACCTGCCTGACCTCCAGTTGTGGCTGTACTGGATCTGGTTGCCCGCCAAGAAAGGAGAGAAGCGGGAACAGCGGTTCATCGTGTCCTCCAGGCAACGAACGCCTCAGACGGCCCGGCAGACCGGTCGACGTCGCTGGAAGATTGAGGCTCTGTTCAAAACACTCAAGAGCCGATTTGCCTTCGGCAAATTCGGGCAGAAGACCAAACTGGGCGTCCTACGCTATCTGTGCCTGAGTGTGGCCTGCTTCGTCCTCTGCCATGTTGAGCACCTTGACCAAACAGCGTCGGGCCAAGAGGTCTCCTCTTGGCCCGACTGGGGTGCCCTGGCTGGTCAGGTCAGGATGAATTTTGTCGGCTGGGTGCGGCTTTTTGAGCTGGAAAGAGAAATGGAACGGATTTTAGCCGTCTGGGACGGCACTCGCCAGCATGTGGCTTAGAACTGAAAGATGTCAG
>NZ_JAGLBB010000144.1 GCF_018260555.1 Deinococcus sp.
ATGGCGGGCGGAATCCCCATGAGCGCCCCGCAGCAGGAATTGACTTTGGGCCAAGTGCTAAGGATGGCGAAACCCAAAGCAGGAGGTGTAAGCCAGGCAGGCGAAAAAACTGAAGAGGTTGCCAAGAGAATCAAAGAGTTGGAAACTAAAATATTAAAACTAGAGGCGGGTACACCAGAACACAAAGCGGCCCGTTGGGAGCTGAACCAATTAGAAGGTGGGCCGTGGACTTACGACCACTGGTCTAAAGTTTATGAGGCTAACATATTAAAGGCGAAGAAGTCCAACGCTGGGGTAGCTGCCTATCAGAAAACTCTTGGTTGGGGAGAAGTGGAAGTTACTGTTGACGCAGGGGGAAGCCCGCGACGGCTTGACATTGCCGATATTAAGACTCAAAAAGCTGTTGAAGTTAAAGAGTATAGCACAGGGTATATTACACACGCAGCAGATATTGCATCAGAGATAGAACGTGACGCGATTCTAGTTAGCGAGGGCTGGGATATAACTTAGGTATTTATAAAAACTAAAGCCAGTGAACCATTGCTCGACGCTTTGAAAGCAGCTAAAATAAAGGTGAAGTATGAGTGAATACCCTAGCATCTTGTATATTTCCGACGAGGACGCCTTTGGCTACTGGGTTTTTCAGAATCCTGACGTAGTTAAGGACTTCAAGGATTCTCTCCCTAGTGGAATCAGTGAGCAGCTTGACTACTCAGTCAATTCACTCGATGTTCTAGAAACATGGCTCACTGAGAATTTTAATACGGTGGACGAAATAACATCTTTTGTAAATGTAAGTGTTCTTGATGGCAGTGCAAGATATGTAGGAAGGGTTTTTCTTGCCAACCTAGGAGGGAAATGGGGTATAGATATTCACAATAAAGATAATATGTACCACAGCCTTCCTGTAATTGAATCTAAGGTTGGAGTAACTTGCCCCCTTTCAGTTGTTTCGACTTCAATTGACCGGAGAACGGGTCACTTCATCAGCGACGTGTTACGGGCAAAGATGAAACGCCTGCCCGCAGATCTGACCGCCTGACAGAAATTATGAGAAAGCGTCCCCGGTAGGGGACACTTTCTGTTTGTGAAGACCGAAAATGCCAC
>NZ_JAGLBB010000145.1 GCF_018260555.1 Deinococcus sp.
AGGCGATGTCATGCACCTTGCCACGCGACCAGTTGTATTCGCAGGCCGGTTTCTCGGTGGTGACGAGCATTTTTTCCGGGCGAATGGCGTAGGTCACCGACTTGTCTTCCACTGCCGTGGCAATGCCGTAGCCCACGTAGATGTCGCGGTCCAGGTCCGGGCACTTGAGTACCGCGTGGCCTTCGGCGTCGTCCACCACCTGGGTGTCGAAAATGTTCACGTTGCCGATGAACTCACACACCAGACGGCTGGTAGGCGTTTCGTAGATGTCGATCGGGCTGCCGATCTGGGCGATCCAGCCCAGGTGCATGATCGCGATGCGTTCGGCCATGGTCATGGCCTCTTCCTGGTCGTGGGTCACCATGACGCAGGTCACGCCGACGCGCTCGATGATCTCTACCAGTTCCAGTTGCATCTGCGAACGCAGCTTCTTGTCGAGGGCGCCCATCGGCTCGTCGAGCAGCAGCAGTTTCGGGCGTTTGGCCAGGGAGCGCGCAAGTGCCACACGCTGACGTTGACCGCCAGACAGCTGGTGCGGCTTGCGCTTGGCGTACTGGCTCATCTGCACCAGCTTGAGCATCTCGGCCACGCGCGCATCGACTTCAGCCTTGGGGATCTTGTCCTGTTGCAGGCCGAACGCGATGTTCTGCGCCACGGTCATGTGCGGGAACAAGGCGTAGGACTGGAACATCATGTTGATCGGCCGCTCGTAGGGCGGCATATCGGTGATGTCCACACCATCGAGGTAGATGCGACCTTCCGTTGGGCGCTCGAAGCCTGCGAGCATGCGCAGCAAGGTGGATTTGCCCGATCCCGATCCGCCGAGCAAGGCGAAGATCTCGCCTTTCTTGATTTCCAGGGACACATCGTCCACGGCAATCGTCTCGTCGAACTTCTTCGTGACCCGGTCGATTTTGACCAGCACCTTTTTCGGTGTCTGGTCGCCCTCGAGGGCTTTCTTATAGGCGCCGGAGGCAACTGCCATTTACGAAACTCCCAACAAAAAAGAGTGCAGTTCGCCCGAGGCAGGCGAACCCAGAATAGTTTGAGCCTTAAGCCTTACTTGCCCGTCTTGACCTTGGTCCAGCTA
>NZ_JAGLBB010000146.1 GCF_018260555.1 Deinococcus sp.
CCCGCGAGGCCCTGCACGCCCTCATCACACACGCCTTCACCGTCCTTGGCGTGCATCGCGTTCACGCCAGCATCGACCCGCGCAACGTGGCAGTCGTGGCGCTGCTGGCCCACCTGGGCTTCCGGCATGAGGGCACCAGCCTCCAGAGTTACCTGCACCGGGGCGAATGGACGGATGACGCCGCGTACGCCGTCCTGGCCTCAGAATGGACGGCATGACGGCAGCGGAGGCAGAGCAGGAATGGCTCGACCTCGTCAATGACCACGACGAGGTCATCGGCGCGGTCACCCGCGAGGACGCCTACACGCGCGGCCTGACCTTCCGCGTCATCAACGCGTTTCTGGTCAACCGGGCGGGCCAGCTGTGGATTCCGCGCCGCACCGCGCACAAACGTCTGTTCCCCGGCTGCCTGGACATGAGCGTCGGCGGGCACGTGGAACGCGGCGAGACGTACGAACAGGCCTTCCGGCGCGAGACGCAGGAGGAACTGAACCTGAACATGGACGACCTCTCCTGGCAGTAGATCGCCAGCTTTGGCCCACGCGACGGCCTGAGTGCTTTCATGCATGTCTACGAACTGCGCCGCGACGACCCGCCCACCTTCAACCCCGACGATTTCAGCAGCGCCGAATGGCTCACGCCCGCCGAACTCATCCGGCGCATCGAACAGGGCGACCCGGCCAAGGGGGACCTGAAGCGGCTCGTGCAGCTGTGTTACGGGGTGGGCCGTGCATGACGTGCCGCCTCTGCCAGACGCACCTGAAGCCCGGAACGTCCCTGGCTATGACACTCGAACGCCTGCAAGCGCAGGTCACGCAGTCTCTGATGGAGAATCAGTCATGACAGTCCCTAGGGTATTTATTGATGGTGAGGCCGGAACGACGGGCCTTCAGATCCGGCAGCGGCTTCAGGGCCGCGCGGATATCGAGCTGCTGACCATCGATCCGGCGCGGCGCAAGGACAGTGGGGCGCGGGCAGAGCTGCTGAACGCGGCGGACGTGTCGGTCCTGTGCCTGCACGACGACGCGGCGCGCGAGGCAGT
>NZ_JAGLBB010000147.1:0-659 GCF_018260555.1 Deinococcus sp.
GCTTGAACCCGTACACGCCCGTGAGCGCGGCAGGCTGGCGCACACTGCCGCCCGTATCGCTGCCCAGCGACACCGGGGTAATGCCCGCCGCCACCGATACGGCGCTGCCGCCGCTGCTGCCACCGGGCACGCGCTCCGTATCCCAGGGGTTCAACACTGGGCCACTGGCACTGTTTTCGTTGCTGCTGCCCATGGCGAACTCGTCCATGTTGGCCTTGCCGACGATAATCGCCCCCGCGTCCAGCAGCTTCTGGGCGGCGGTAGCGTTGTACGGGCTGACATACTCCGCCAGAATCCGGCTGCCGCAGGTCGTGCGCGTGCCCGTTACGTTGATGTTGTCTTTGACGATAATCGGCAGCCCCGCCAGCGGCAGCGTCTCACCGGCAGCCAGCCGCGAGGCGACCTGCGCGGCCTGCTCGTCGGCGCGGCTATTCAGACTGATGAGCGCATTGAGGTTCCGGGCCGCTTGCGCGCGGCGGCGGGCTTCGTCCAGTAGCGTTTGCGGCTCGGTTTCGTGCGCCAGCACGGCGCGGACAAGTTCAGTAGCAGTGGGCAGAGCAGACATACCGCCTCAGTCTAGAGCAGTTCACTGTAGAAGTCCGAATAGCCCCGCTCCCGAGCTAAGTACACTGCGTTTATCTTGTAGATAAACCGCGCGG
>NZ_JAGLBB010000147.1:757-1038 GCF_018260555.1 Deinococcus sp.
ACGCAAACTGGTCTGCATAATCAGGTCGGCAGACACCAGCAGCTGGGTGCCCAGGCCCGCCCCCTCACGCACCGGAAACGTGTAGGTCTGCCCCGCCTCGTCCCGAACAGCCAGCTGCCTGAAGGGACGCCCCAGATCATCTTTCCACCGCCGGAAAATATGGTCATCGACCAGCACCACGCCCCGAACCTCGCGGGCCACGCCAACCATCAAGCGGGCCACGCGCGATTTGCGCGGCTTGAGCAGACCCAGCCGCAGCAACTGCGAAATCAGCAGCCGCC
>NZ_JAGLBB010000148.1 GCF_018260555.1 Deinococcus sp.
AGGTCGACCGCTCGTACCTGCTGCGCGAGAAACTCGCCCTGGTCGCCTACGCCCTGATCGGCATCCGGCTGTAAGGGCCGGGCCTCAGGGTTTGACGAGGTACTCCAAGTTCTCGGTGGCCGTGTCCCCTCGCCGAATGACGGTGAAGAGAACCACATTCTCGGCCCAGTTGGGATCGACGATCCACCGGTCATCCCTACGGATCAGCTTCAAAGGCACGCGGAAATGTAACGGCTTAATCGATAGATCAGCCCTGGCCTGTCGCTCAGCCTCTTCGGCAGTTACGCCTGTGTCCTCAGCCACATAGACGCCATCAGAATTATATCCGAAACCCAGAAGCTCATTTTCCCTTTTAGCCAATGCTCCATAATCGGGTGAGTAGAGTTCAATATCGTATAATGTAGTATTTGTTTTTTCTTCTCTGGTTGATATCATCCACTTGAAGTCATCGATTTTCTGGGGATGCTTTCGCCAATACTGGTCAACAGCGCTACCCATTGCTTTCCCAAGTGCGACCTCCATAAATGAGCCATCAAGTCCCATCAGCTGGCCTATTTTGCTTGAATCATTCGTGATAACTGCTTCAATATAAGAATCGACGATTTCCGCGCCTGATACGTTTTTACTGTCACATCCCGTCATCACTAATACCCCCGCGCTTAAAATATTTAAGAGAAATTTTTTTGAAAAATTTCTGTATATAACTAATTTTTCCACTCCTGAGCCACCCCCTGCTTTTTCAATTGATTGTCAACGCCGATCTGTATGGGTCGGGATAGTGAACTATATATTCGCTGTGCACTTCGTCTGTTGGACTCATCGTTGCCTGACTCAAGCCACTTTTGAATCTGATTGATGGCGTTCATGACACCAAGTGTTCTGTAATACCCGCCATTGACGAACAATCTTTCGACACTGAGCCTCCTGGCCTGACCGCCTGACAGATTTTATGAGATGAAGTGAAAACTGACGTGCCAGCCGTTCTTGAGTGCTTCCAACGAGGAC
>NZ_JAGLBB010000149.1 GCF_018260555.1 Deinococcus sp.
AAAATGTTGAATCCGTCTGTCCTGTCGGACCTTCTCGCCGAACTTTTTATTTTTTTTGTGTTCCTTTCGGCCGTTCGTTGACCTCGCGATTTCGGCCAATGTTTTCTCCCTACCCAGCATTCCTGGCCTGTTGGTCATCCTGTCAGGCCCGTTGGTCATCCTGCCTGTCTCTGTTGGGCATCCTGTCTGGCCCGTTGGTCATCTTCTCTGGTCTGTTGGTCATCTCGTCTGTCTCTGTTGGTCATCCTGTCTGTCTCTGTTGGTCATCCTCTCTGGTCCGTTGGTCATCTTCTCTGGCCTGTTGGTCATCCTGTCAGGCCCGTTGGTCATCCTGCCTGTCTCTGTTGGTCATCCTGTCTGTCTCTGTTGGTCGTCCTCTCTGGCCCGTTGGTCATCCTGTCTGTCTCTGTTGGTCATCTTCTCTGGCCTGTTGGTCATCCTGTCTGTCTCTGTTGGTCATCCTTTCTGGCCCGTTGGTCATCTTCTCTGAACTGCTGGTCATCCTGTCAGGCCCGTTGGTCATCTTCTCTGGCCTGTTGGTCATCCTGTCAGGCCCGTTGGTCATCTTGCCTGTCTCTGTTGGGCATCTCGTCTGTTTCTGTTGGTCATCCTGTCTGTCTCTGTTGGTCATCCTCTCTGGTCTTTTGGTCATCCTGTCGGTCTCTGTTGGTCATTCTGTCTGTCTCTGTTGGTCATCCTTTCTGGCCCGTTGGTCATCTTCTCTGAACTGTTGGTCCTCCTGTCAGGCCCGTTGGTCATCTTCTCTGGCCCGTTGGTCATCCTCTCTGGCCTATTGGTCATCCTGTCAGGCCCGTTGGTCATTCTGTCTGTCTCTGTTGGTCATCCTGTCTGCCTCTGTTGGTCATCCTGTCTGGCCATTTCTACATTTCTTCCTTGTAACACCTTCTGCATTCAATATTCCTTTTTGTGGAACCCAGGATTTTCCTTTCTTTCAAAGCCAACTTT
>NZ_JAGLBB010000014.1 GCF_018260555.1 Deinococcus sp.
ATCGCGTTTGGACGCTGCGAGCGTGGCTGTCACGGCCTCAAGGCGTTTCCTGTCGGGCATAGTTCCAGCCAACTACCGGCGGTCAGGTCCAGCCCGCAGGTGTACCCGGCCACGTACGTCAGCGCGTCCGCCGGAGTCAGGTGGCGGGCCTGCTTGCCGATCACCAGGGCCAGCTCGCCCTCGTAATGAAAGTTCTGCGTCCATTCGGGGCGCTGCACGGTCCCGCCGGGTTCCGCCAGGGCGTTCGGGCCTTTCAGGAAGATGCCGGGCTCCTTGGGAAGATCACCGTGGTCGTTGCCCAGTTCGCGGATGTGATCCAGGTAATTGCGGCCCACGCAGACGATCTTGCTGGGTTCTGCCGGGGCCAGCAGCGCCGCGCGGTCCAGCGGCACCTGCTCGCCCGTGCGTGGGCCGCCCATGCCGCCCGTGAGGCGCAGCGTGTCGCCGTCCAGTTCGCCCCAGCGGGCCTGATCGCCGTGCATCATGCGTGCCAGTTTCATGCGCGCAGCATAGAGCAGGCGGCTTGCAGGCCGCGCACAGCCGGTGGAGGGCGGGCCGGGTACGGGCACGGGACGGGGCGGCCGTCATTCGGACTGCGCTCCATTCCGTCACAGTCGGAAAGGCATGGTCTGCGGCTCCGCACCGGGAAGGTTCGTACGTTACTCCCAGTCGCGTCCGCTCGGATTGAGTCAGGATTGCACCGGATCAACCGGAATCCGGATCAGTCAAGACTGTCAGGGTCGTCACGGGCCAGGTCGTCCAGACCGTCCGGGTCGATCAGGGTCACCTGCGCGCTGGTGTACGTCAGCAGGCCAGCCGTGTCGAGCTTCCGCATGACGCGTGACACGGTCTCGCGGCTGCTGGAGATGCGGGCCATGATGTCCTGCGTGGACAGCGGCAGCACTTGCGGCTCGGGCACGCCCGCCTGCACGCGCTGACGGTACAGGCTGGTGAACACGTGACTGAGGGCCGACTCGGTGGTCAGGCCGAAGGCGATCAGCTCATCGTTCAGGAACGTGACGCGCTGGACCAGCATGCTGCTGAGGTTCCACAGGACCTGCGGGTGCCGTTTGAGAAGCTGCTTGAAGTGGGAGCGGTACAGCATCAGGGTCGTGACGTCCGTCTGGGCGCGCACGGTGGCGCTGCGTTCACCGCCGCCCAGCACGGCGGTCTCGCCGATCACGCCCGGGGCGTACACGTCGCCCAGAACGCGTTCGCGTCTGCCCAGGCTGATGCGCGAGACGCGCACAACCCCGCCCGTGATCAGGTGCAGGGCCTCACCCTCGGCGTCCTGTTCGAGGATGACCTGACCGGCGCGGTAACGGCGTTCGGTGATGACCTGCATCGCCTCGTGCAGGGCCTCTGTGGGGACGTCGTGAAAAAGCGGAGAGCGTCTGAGGTCATCCATCCGGGCCATATGCCTCTCATCCTAGCCTGACACCCAACCGGATGACACGAACGCGAATGGCGCGGATGTTGCAGGCCCGTCAGACGGGGCTGACCTCCACAATGCCTCTTCCTGGTCACTATCTTCGGAGAAACGCTCTAGCATGCTCGCGTGACGACCCAGCCGCCCGCAGCCGATTCCCCCGCAGCCCCGGCCCCGGCGAATGAGCCTGCCCAGCCTAACGGGCCCGCCTCCGACGTGCCGGCCCTCGAAGCCCGCGATCTGCGCCAGACGTACGGCAGCCTGAAGGCCTTGCAGGGGGTTTCGCTGCGGGTCGTTCCGGGCGAGGTGGTCGCCGTGACCGGCCCGTCAGGCAGCGGCAAGAGCACGCTCCTGCACCTGCTGGGCGGCCTGGATGTCCCGCAGAGCGGCGAGGTCTGGTGGGCCGGGGAGCGCATCGATACCCTGAACACGCAGGTGCGGGCCACGCGCCGCGCCGGACGGGTCGGATTGGTGTTCCAGCATCACTACCTGCTCGACGACCTGACCGTCCTGGAGAACGTCCTGATTCCGTCCAGGCTGGCGGGCGCGCGCGACGAAGCCCGCGCCCGTGACCTGCTGGGCCGCGTGGGCCTGGGCGGCCGCGAGAACGACCTGCCCGGCGTCCTGAGCGGCGGCGAGCGTCAGCGGGTGGCCGTGGCCCGCGCCCTGGCGACCCGGCCCGCCGTGGTCCTGGCGGACGAACCCACCGGCAGCCTGGACCGCAGCAACGCGCACGCCGTGGCCGGACTGCTGGTCGGTCTGGCCCGCCAGGAACACTCGGGGGTTCTGTTCGTCACGCACGACGACCGCCTCGCTACCTTCGCGGACCGCACGCTGCACCTGCTGGACGGGCAGTTCACGGACCGTGTCCCGGCGTTCCTGTAATGGGTATGACAGACGCGTGGGGTCCGGTCAGGCACCGCGCCTGATCCGGTCTGTTGACTTGACAAGCTGGAATTGCACGGGCCGACCAACTCCGCGCCCGGACCCCGCCGTGCTCGGTTCGAGCGGTTTTGCAGCCCTTCCAACCGGGGTCAGTACGGTTCCCAGGTGCGGCCTTCGCAGTTGACCGGAGTTGTGGGGTTCAGCTGCTCGCGCTCGTGTAACTGCCGACCGCGCGCAGCCAGAATAGGCGGGTCGCCACGAACAATGCAGCGGCCACGACCGGCGAGGCCAGCGCCACACCCCAGGCCAGTTGGCCCGTCATGGCCTGCGCGGGGACGGTCGTGATGAACGCCACCGGCACCACGAAGGTCAGGAACGCCCGCACGGGCAGCGGGAAGGCGGACACCGGAAAGCGGGCCGCGCCGAACACGCTGTTGAAGAGTTCCGCGACGTTCTGCGTCTTGACGAACCAGAACGCCGTGGTGCTCAGGGCCAGCCAGATGCAGTACACGATCACGACCGCCGAGGCGTACAGGAGCGCCGCGCCCAGCACCCCCAGCAGCGTGACGCTCAGCCCCGACGCGGCGGACGTGATCAGGCCCAGGCCGATCAGCAGGTCCGGGACGCGCAGCACGTTCAGGTACCGGGTACTCACCCCGAACTGGGCGTCGATGGGCTTGAGCAACGTGAAGTCCATGCTGCCGGTGCGGATGGCGTCGGCGATTTTACTCATGTTCGGCTCGATGAACACATTGATGACGCCCTCGGTCAGCATGAAAAAGCCAGTGACCAGCAGCGCCTCCCGGAACGACCAGCCGCCCACACTGCTCATACCGGGCTGACCGAACACGATTCCCAGGCCCAGAAGCGCCACGCCCACCGCGCCCAGGCTGGCCAGCAGCGCCCCCACGAAGTTCGCGCGGTACTCCAGTTGCGCCGACAGGGTCGCGCCCGTGAAGATCCGCAGCAGCCGCAGGTACCGCGTCACGCGGCCCCCCAGAAGGCGGATGGTCGGTGGCTGAAGGCTGATGGAAGAACGCACCAGCCTCTTTCAACCATCAACCGTTCACCGTCAACCCTCATGCTCCCACCGCGCCGTACTTTTTCAGGCCGGCGCGCCAGACGGCCAGCCGCAGGAACCAGAACACGACCAGCCAGCCCAGCATGATGAGTGCGCCGCGCAGGGCGTCCTTGGGTCCGGCCTTGCCCGCCAGGAGTTGCGCCGGAAGGCCCAGCATGTACGGGAAGGGTGTCCAGACGGCCACGCTCTGCACCCAGGCGGGGTAGAAGTTCAGCGGGGCGAACATGCCGCCCAGCGCGGCGTACACCAGCCACGCGAGTTCCTGAAAACTGGTGCTGCTCTCGGTCCAGAAGGCCAGCAGGCCGATGGCGTACTCGTACAGGAACCGCGCCGTGAACCCCAGTGCCGCGAGGCCCAGCGCCGCCGGGTACGCCCACCACTGGGTCGTGAAGCGCGCGCCGGACAGCAGCGCGAAGATCGTGACCAGCACCAGCATGGGCACGATCCTGACCAGCCGCTCGGCGACGTGCGACGCGTAATGGGTCCACATGGGGTCGAGCGGGCGCAGCAGCTTGGCGGACAGGGTGCCCTGCCGGATCTCGAAGTCCAGTTCCCACGCCACCCACACGACCAGCAGTTGCGACACCAGCCAGGTACTCAGAAAGTATGTGGCGAACCCGGCGGCGTCGTAGCCGCGAATCTGCCCGCCGGGCGCCCCCTGCGCCTGCGCCATCCAGACCAGCATCATAACCAGGGACAGCGTGCCGGACAGCATCCAGATGACGACTTCGGCGCGGTACTCGGCCATCTCCGCCAGGCGCGTGGCGAACAGTACCCGCGCGGTATTCAGGGGGCCAGGACGGCTCATGCGCGCTCCAGTGTGGTCGGTGCGGGCGCGGGCGGGGTGCGGTGCCCGAACAGGTCGGCCATGACCGCCTCGATACTGGGGTCCTCGACCGTCAGGTCGGCCACGTCCAGGTCGGCCAGCAGGCGCGCGGCGCGTTCGCTGACCTGGGCGCGCGGCACGCTCAGCTGGGCGCTCAGGCCGTCCACGCTCACGTCCTGACCGTACCCGGCGAGCGCCTGCGCGGTCACGGGGGACCGCAGTTGCAGCCGGATGGTCTTCCCTGCCCGCGCCTGCCCGGCGAGGCTGCCCAGGTCGCCGTCGAACACCAGCGCGCCCTGATCGATCACCAGAATGCGGCGCGCCAGGGCCGTCACGTCCGCCATGTAGTGGCTCGTGAGGATCACGGTCGCGCCGTGGCGTTCGTTGTAGTCACGCACAAAGGCCCGCACGCTCTCCTGCATGTTCACGTCCAGCCCGATGGTCGGTTCGTCCAGGAACAGCACCCTGGGTCGGTGCAGCAGCGCGGCGGCCAGTTCGCACTTCATGCGTTCCCCCAGCGACAGCTTGCGCACCTGCTTTTTCAGGATGCCGTCCAGGCCCAGCACGTCCGTGTATTCACGCATGGTCGCGCGGTACTGATCGTCCGGGATCTCGTAGATCGCCTGGTTGACCAGAAACGAATCCAGCGCCGGGAGGTCCCAGATCAGCTGCTGCTTTTGCCCCATCACAAGCGTGATCTGGCGCAGGAACGCCGCCTCGCGCCGCCGGGGCTCGAAGCCCGCCACGCGCGCCTCGCCGCCCGAAGGGTGCAGCAGGCCCGAGAGCATCTTGAGGGTGGTGGTTTTTCCCGCCCCGTTCGGCCCGAGGAATCCCACGATCTCGCCGGGATGCAGGTCGAAGCTCACGCCGCGCACCGCCTCGACCAGCCGGGTCTGACGGCTCACGAAGGACCGCACGCTCCCCAGAAAGCCGGGTTCCTTCTCGTGGACGGCGTAGGCTTTGCGCAGGTCGCGAACGTGCACAGCGGCGTCCGGGGGTGAGGGGGTCATCGTGCCTGCCAGGATAAGCCACGAATGAATGCGGACAGAATCAGCCAGTTGGCGTAGTGCGGCACTATGTAGTGCGGCTCGGCGCAGCGCGGCTTGGTGCAGCGCGGCTCGGCGCAGTGTGGCTCGGCGCAGCGCGGCTCGGTGCAGTGTGGATTGGCACAGTGTGGATTGGCACAGAGGGGCTGGTCAGCAGGCGGCTCAGTACAACGCGGCGTGCGCGTTCCCCCGTCAGTGACGCCCGCTCGGCAGGGCCGGGAGTAGCCTCGGGCCATGGAACGGATTCCGACTGGTGCGCCCTTCCCCCGGCACCGCACCGGGGTGCCGACGCCACGCCCGGAATTCGCTCCTCTTCAGGGTGCGCAGCCCGGAGCCACTGCTCCCCACACCGCTCAGCCGGAGCTCGGGTGAGCGCCCCAGCCCCACCGCCCGCCCCGCACCTGCCTTCGCCGGTTGCGGTCACGCACACGGACCTGCTGCGCGTGTTCGCGGGCGTGGCGATGGCCGGGATCGGCGGTGGCCTGCCCGCCCACATGCGCCGCGCGGCGCTGGAACGCGCGTGGATGACCGAACTGGACTTTGCGGAATCGTTTACGCTGGCGCAACTGACACCCGGACCGAACGCCGTGAACCTGGCGGCCATGATCGGCGCGCG
The DNA here is from genome assembly GCF_018260555.1 of Deinococcus sp. Taxonomy (GTDB): domain Bacteria; phylum Deinococcota; class Deinococci; order Deinococcales; family Deinococcaceae; genus Deinococcus. The sequence goes on from NZ_JAGLBB010000014.1 coordinate 5,884, forward strand.
CCTGCGGGGCTGGACCGGCGCGCTTGCCACGGTCGTGGGCGTCCTGACACCCGGCCTGATCGCCATGCTGGGCATGACGGTCGTCACATTGGGCCTGCCCGGCGGGCTGCCCGCACCGCTCCAGAGTGGCCTGCGCGGCGCGGCCTGCGCGGCCCTGGCTGTCATGCTGACGGCGGCGCTGCCAGTTCTGCGGGTCGTGGGCGACCTGCGCGGCGGGTGGGTGCTGGCCCTGGCGACCTTCGCCGGGATTGGTCTGCTGCGCCTGAACCTGCTGCCGGTCGTGGCGGTCGTGGTGGGCGCGGGCCTGATCCTGCACCGCCCGGGACCGCAGGAGCGCCCGTGACCGATCCGGGCGCCAGCTGGCCGGAGATCCTGCTGACCTTCACGCGGCTGGGCCTGATCAGTTTCGGCGGCGCGAACCTCGCCGAGATCGAGCGTGTGCTCGTCGGGCAGCGGCACTGGATCACGTCTGAGACCCTGGCCAGCGGCTTTGCACTCGGGCAGATCATGCCGGGACCGAACATGCTGGCCATGACCCACTACGGCTTCGCGGCCGGCGGGTGGGCCGGAGCGGCGGCCGCCACGTTGGGCTTCTACGGCCCCACCGCCCTGCTGAGTGCCGCCGCCGCCCTCGCCTGGAGGGGGCTGCTGCGCTGGAAGCGGCTGCCCTCTATCCGCAGCGCCCTGCTGCCGTTAGGCGGGGGCGTGCTGCTGGCCGGGGTGCTGGTCCTGTCGCGCGGCAGCGTGCAGAACGTGACGGGGGCCGTCATCGGCGCGGCCGTGCTGGGCGCCCTGATCGGCCTGTAGGCGGGTACAGTTGCAGGCGGGTACACTGGCCGGATGCCGCACGCCCACCTTCCCTCCCGCCCAGATTCCCCCGGCCCAGATTCCCCCCGCCCAGGTTCCCCCCGCCCGGTGCGCGCTTGAAAGCCTGGGTGCCGCTGGGCTGCGCGCCGATTCCTGGCAGTCCCGATCAGCTGGAACTGTGGCAGCGGGAGAACGAGTTCAGCATCCGCATCAGCGGGTACGTGAGCGAACTCATGAACAGCCGCCAGCACGCCAGCGAGGAGGCGCTGGCCGGGTACGCCGTGCCGCAGGTGGCGGGCCGCGCCGCCGCGCACGTCCTGGTGGGCGGGCTGGGCATGGGGTTCACGCTGGCCGCCGCGCTGCGCAGCGCCGGGCCGGACGCGACCGTCACCGTCGCGGAACTCGTGGGGGCCGTCGTGGACTGGAACCGCGGGCCGCTCGGGCAGGCGGCCGGGTACCCGCTGACCGACCCTCGCACCCGGGTGCATGTGGGCGACGTGGCCGACCTGATCCGCGCTTCCAGGCGCACCTTCGACGCGGTCCTGCTCGACGTGGATAACGGCCCGGAAGGCATGACGCAACACGGCAACGACTGGCTGTACTCCCCGCGCGGGCTGGCCGCCATCCGCGCCGCCCTGACACCCGGCGGGCTGCTGGCCGTCTGGAGCGTGGAGGCCGTGCCGCGCTTCACGGCCGCGCTGGAAAGGGCCGGGTATCACACCGAGGTGCGCCGCGCCCGCGCCCGCGAGGGCCGGGGCGCGTGGCACACCATCTGGGTCGCCCGCTCGGACGGATAGGCCGTGGCTCGGGGGCATGGAGGTGAGCGGGAATGGGCTGCGCCTTCCCCGCTCCACGCGTACCGCCTCCCGCCTCTCCTTCACCCCCCGGTGAGGAAGCGTGCCGTTTCGCGGTAGAGCATATCCACGTGTTCCAGCGAGTCGAAGGTGTGGCCCGCGCCGGGAATGGCGACGGCCTCGCAGCGCAGCGCCAGGGCGTAGCGCACGCCGAATTCCGGGGGGCAGGTCTGGTCGGCGTCTCCGTGAAAGATGCGGGCCTCACCCTGCCACGCGGCGGCGGCTTCCAGGGGGCGCAGGCGGGTCATTTCCTGCAGGAACTCGCGGCCCAGCGGCCAGCCGCCGTAATCGGTGACGGTGGCGGGCAGAACGCCGCCGCGCAGGAACGGCAGCCACAGCTCCGGCAGGGCGGGAGCCCACAGCGCGAGGCGGTGCGGGCGCACCAGGGGCGCGCTGAGCGCAGCGACCAGCCCGCCCATGCTGAAGCCCAGCAGCATCACGCGTTCCGGGTCGATGCCGGTCTGGCGGCGCAGGTACTCGAAGGCGGCCTGCGTGTCCTGCACCTCGCGGCTGACGGTCATCTCACTGAAGTCACCGTGGCTCTCGCCGCTGCCCCGGAAGTCGAAGCGCAGGCTGGCCACGCCGCGCGCCGCGAGGAAGCGGGACAGCAGCGGCAGCAGGCGGTGGTCGCCGCCACGGTTGCCGGTGAAGCCGTGCAGGATGACCACGCTGGGCCAGCCCTGCGCGGGCGCGTCGCCCGTGGGGCGGTGCACCAGACCGTACAGGCGTTGCCCGTCCACGCTGAACCGCGCAAATTCCTCGTTCAGGGCCTGTTCGTTGCTACCTCGGGTGGGGTCGGTCATGCCGGGAATGGTAGCCCAGTCGCGGCGGGGACGCGTCAGCGGGTGTACTTCGTGAGGATCAGGGTGTACTGCGCGGACGGAATGGTCTGTTTGACCAGTCCGACGCCGCGCACGTACCACGCGGTGCTGCGGGTGTCGCCGCCCATCAGTTTGTTCAGGTCCATGCCGGGCGGCAGGTCCGTCCCGGCGGGCGGGGTCATGCTGGTGGTTGTGGTCGTCTCGACGCGCAGGGCGGTGAACGTCCCGGCGGGCGTGGTGACCTTCTCCTGCGCGGCGACGCGGCTGCGGGTGCGGCTCTGCATGCTCACGCCGCCGACGGCCTGCATCTTCCCGTCGCTGGTCCAGGCGTACCCGACCTTCCAGGCAGAGGTGGGCGGGTAGAACCCGGCGTCCAGCCGCAGGTCGCCCCGGCCCGCGCCGATGGTGGCGGTCATGCCCTTGCCCGTGCAGGTCCAGGTGCTGGGGGTGGTCTGGCCGCCCGTCGTGGTCTGGACGGTCACGGTGTTGCCCTTCACCTGGGTGCGGGAGGTGAAGGTGCTGCTCTGGCCCTGCGTGGTCGTGCGGTAGGCGCGGGTGCCGGGCGGCATGAAGCCGGCGGGGTCGCAGGCGGCCAGCGCGGAGGGGACGGCACTGCCCAGCAGCGCGGCGCCCAGGATCAGGGCGGGTCGGATGGCGGGTACACGCATGGGGGTTCCTCCAGGGCCGGGGGGCTGGGTGGATACCGGTCCATAGTAGACGCGCCCGGAAGGTGAAAACAAGCCCACCTGTCAAGGGGCGAGCCTGCTTATCAGCCATCAGCCATCGGCCATCGACCATCAGCCACGCCCCTCAGGGCGTCAGCCGGTGGCGGTCGCGGGGGAAGGCGCGGGCGTAGCGGACGTTGCTGATGCCCAGCAGTTTGGCGGTCAGGCGTTCCGCGCCGATGGCGAAGCCGCCGTGGGGGGGCATGCCGTACTTGAAGACCTCGGTGTAGCCTTCAAGCGACTCGGGTTTCAGTTTGTACGCGGCGATGGAGTCCATCAGCATGGCGTGATCGTGGATGCGCTGGCCGCCCGACGTGATCTCGATGCCACGGAACAGCAGATCGAAGCCGCGCGTGATGTCGCTGCTGAGACTGCCGTCGGGGTTGCTGTCCGGGTGCGCGTAGAAGGGCCGGGCGGCGCGCGGGTACTTGGTGACGAACACGAAGTCGCTGCCCTGGGTTTCAGCGTAGTGCTGGCATAGCAGGCGCTCGGCTTCCGGGTCGAGGTCCTTGCCGCCCACCGCGTGCCCGTACTTCTCGGTGACCAGGGCGCGGGCGTCGAACAGGGTGATGCGCGGAATGTGGGCGGGCACGTCTGGAATGGTGGCGCCCAGCAGGTCGAACTCGGCTTGCGAGGTGGCGCTCAGGCGGGTCATGATGCTCGCCAGCAGGCGGTTTTCCAGGCCCATGACGTCTTCTTCATCCTCGATGAAGCCCATCTCGACGTCCAGGCTCAGGTACTCGTTCAGGTGACGACTCGTGGCGTGCTCCTCGGCGCGGTACACGGGCGCGACCTCGAACACGCGCTCGAACACGCCGACCATGATCTGCTTGTACAGCTGCGGGCTCTGCGCGAGGAACGCGCCCTGCCCGAAGTAATCGATGGGGAACAGGTTCGCGCCGCCCTCGGCGCCCGCCGAGACGATTTTGGGTGTGCTGATCTCGGTGAAGCCCTCGGTCATCAGGTGGTCCCGGAAGGCCGCGACGAGTTCGGCCTGCACCTTCAGCGCGGCGCGTTCCTTCAGGCCGCGCACGGTCACGACGCGGTAGTCCAGCATGGTTTCCGGGTTGACGTTCCATTCCATCTTGGGAATCTCGACGGGGCTGGCCTCCACGGCGGCGCTGATCACGCGGAAGTCAGTGATCTGCACCTCGAACCCGCCGGGCGCCTTGGGGTGCGCCTTCACGGTGCCCGTGACCTCCACGCTGCTCTCCGGGAGCGGCAGGGTCAGGCCCTTGCCGACGCACTGCGTGACGCCGCTCACGTCGCGCAGCACCACGAACTGCACGCCGCCCAGATCGCGGCGGGCGTGCACGAAGCCCTGCAGGCGCACGGTCTGACCGTCGTGGGCGTTCAGGTCGCGGGTGAGGGTGCGGGGCAGGCGTTGCTGGGCGGTTTCCGGGGTGTGGGCTTCGGTGGTCATGGGCTCTCGTCTCCTTGTTCATGAAGAAGCCCCCGACTCCGGGGTGGGGTCGGGGGCGCGGTATGCGGCGTGACGGCCCCTAGCGGGGATCATCATTCACGTTGTTGCTCGCCGCGATCATGCCGGGAAGTGTACGCGCCGCGCCTGCACCCGGTCAATGCCGGAAACTAGGCAGGCACGGCCGGACGGAACCGCAGGATTCCGCCGGGAACCGCAGTCCGGATCAGCTGGCCCGGCGTCGGGTCGGAATGAACGTGAACAGCATCAGCAGGCTCAGCAGGGTCTGGGCAACGGTGATGAGGACCTTCACCCATAGGGCGGCTGGGCGGTCTCCTTCTGTAATGTACAGGACGTCGTCACTCACCCGGTAATCGCCACCCTCATTCTGAAAAAATAAAAAATAGAGCGGGAGACTATTTCTTAGTCTCCCGCTCTATTTAATCTAGTGAGTTGAGTCTTTCGTAGATATCTATGCTGTTAAAGTGTCTGCTATATAGCTGATTGCCGCCATCGTATTCGTTGATATCCTGTATTTTTAGAAATTCAACTGAGATAGTTTCCCCAGAGCTATTCTGATAGGACGTCTGCTCACGTTTGGCGGCCTCAGTTATAAGAGACTCTGCTACTTCGATACTGATTGCTTCCTGTAGTAGAAAGTCCTCTCTGTACAGAGTTTTTCTATCATCTAAAAGATTTTGTAATCTTACTACTACAAGCGCTATATAAAGTTTATTTTTTGAAACGATTGTCATTCAAGAGTTTCCAAGCGGTTTTCTGAGTCGCGTTACTTCCATTCTTGATGGACAGGACGGTATCCCTGTAGTGTTGACCAGGAAAGACTTGGCGAATAGAGGCTTTTCTGCATTCGCTGATAAAGCTGTCAGCAATCATACTGAGATTAACTGCGCTGCTTGCATTGCAATTTACTACCGCTTGTGCAGACAGATTGGGTTCCGTCGTATCACCAATTTCCGCATTTTGAGTAGGTACGGTTGCACCGCACGAAGCTAGCACCAAGCTTAAGAATCCGGCTCCTAAGAGTTTTCTCATATTTTCCTCTGCACTGATGGTACTGCATTTTTGGTCAGATATCGTCAGAATTGTTATTGAGACGCTTGAGGATGTCCATGACGGTGTTCTAGCTGAGCCGTAGCTCACCCGCAATATCTCTGTAGGACTTCCACTGTCCCCGTAGCTCCAACACTTTCGCTTCATAACGGTCTGATTTGGGTCTTTGTCCTTTTTGGCGACCAAACTTCACGCCCCGTTCTTGGGCCGCAGAAATTCCCGAACGCACCCGTTCGCGGAGTAAATCTCGCTCGCACTCTGCTAGTGCCGCCATGAGTGAGGCGAACAATTTCCCTTGTGGTGAGCGTAAATCAAACTGCAACCCAGTTTGGGCAATCACGCTGACCCCGCAGGATTCCGCCGGGAACCGCAGTCCGGATTAAGTACGGTGAAACTAACATGGCGAGATTCCGGGAAAGCGCCGGAACCTCTCCATTCGCGCTCCAACGTACTTTCTTCTGCTACGCGCTCCGCGCGGTTTATCTACAAGATAAACGCAGTGTACTTAGCTGGCCCGGCGTCGGGTCGGAATGAACGTGAACAGCATCAGCAGGCTCAGCAGGGTCAGGGCAACGGTGATGAGGACCGGCACCCACAGGGCGGCTGGGCGGTCTCCTTCCGTGATGTACAGGACGTTGTCACTCACCCGGTAATCGCCATCCTCATTGAACAGGTCCCGCGTCTCGCTGGTCAGTGCGTCCAGGCCAGTACGGACGATGCCCTCGATGGTGCGTTCGCCCAGGGTGAGGCATCCGTCGCCTCCTTCCTTCTTCTCTGTCTGGCAGCCGGGACTGACGCGGCTGTCACTCGCCATGATGCGGACGGGCGTGACGTGTGCCTCGCCAGTCAGGACAGCTTTCAGGCTGGCATCGAATTCCCGTTCCGGAAGCAGGGCGTACTCGATGCGGTTGACGGTGCGGGCCTTGTCACTGCTGTCCTTGTCAGGGGTCTGGTAGACATAGGTGCCGTCCGTGAACCCCGTGATGCGCACGTACCGGGCGCCGCCGACGCCGCTGTCGATGACCTGCTGGGCGGTGTACGTCTGCGGGGTGCGACCCTGGAGGCTGATGCGGATACCGTCGATTCCGTAGGTCCACAGACCGTACAGGGCTGCCAGCAGGATGATCAATCTGGTTATCATGTGTTGAATTTCTTACACTTGCCGGGAGTGTTCAAGCAGATGTGGCGCACCGCAAGCCGGGGGCAGATCCCGGAACCCGCCGGAGCCGCTATCCTTGGGTCATGTCAACGAACGTTCGTTTGTTTGCCGCTCCCGGCTGCGCCGCATGAGCGCCGCCCGACTGTCCCGCCCGCGCAGCCTACTGTTCGCGCCGGGCAACCGCGCCGACCTGATCGCCAAACTTCCCCGCGCACAGCCGGACGCCGTGGTGATCGACCTGGAAGACGCCATTCCCGGCACCCTGGAAGCCAAGACTGCCGCCCGCCCGGTGGCTCGGGACGCCGCGCGCAAGCTGATGGAGGCCGCGCCCGACCTGCCGGTGTTCTTGCGCGTGAACGCCCCGCACTCTCCGTACTTCGCAGGCGACCTGAACGTCCTGACCCCGCAGCTGGCCGGGGTGGTCGTCCCGAAACTGGAGAGCGCGGCCGACGTGCGCCTGGTCGTGAACGCGCTGGCCACGCACGGCCTGACCCTGCCGATCCTGGCAGGACTGGAAACCGGGGCCGGCGTGTGGAACGCGCACGCAATCCTGCGTGAGGACGCGGTGCGCTGGGCGTACTTCGGCGCGGAAGACTACACCACCGACCTGGGTGGCCGGCGTACCCGGGGCGGCCTGGAGGTGCTGTACGCCCGCTCGCAGGTGGCGCTGGCCGCCCGCCTGAGCGGCGTGCCGGTTCTGGACATCGTCGTGACCGCCCTGAACGACCCGGAGCTCTTCCGGGAAGACGCCACGCTGGGCCGCGCCCTCGGGTACGCCGGGAAGCTGTGCATTCACCCGGCTCAGGTCGCGCTGGCCCACGACCTGTTCGGCGCGACCGACGCCGAGAAGACCCGCGCGCACGCCCTGCTCGCCGCTGCGCACGAGGCCGCCGCGCACGGCCACGGAGCATTCAGTTTCGAGGGGCAGATGGTGGACGAACCCATGCTGGCCGCCGCGCGGGCCATTCTCGCGCAGGAAGGAGCGTAGGTCATGGGGCGCGGGCAGGCGGCACCGCCCACCGGCCCCTCGTCCCTTTCCCACGAGTTGCCCCGCTTAGTGGTGCTGACAAACCGTTGAACCGGAGTCTGTATCAGCCCACGTCCCGTCTCCCGGAGGCATCCCATGAATGAAGACCTGAACCGCCCGCAGGGGCGTTACCTGGAGGAACTGACGCCCGGCACCCTGATCCGGCACCGCGTGACGCGCACCGTGACAGAGGCCGACAACGTGTTCTTCACGACCATGACCATGAACCCGCAGCCGCTGCACCTGGATCACGAGTACGCCGCCGGAACCGAGTTCGGTCGGCCGCTGGTGAACAGCCTGCTCACCCTGAGTCTGCTCGTGGGCCTGAGCGTGCACGAGTTGACGCTGGGCACGCTGGTAGCAAACCTGGGCCTGACGGACGTGACCTTCCCGAAACCCGTGTTCCACGGGGACACCCTGCACGCCGAGTCCGAGGTCCTCGATGTCCGCGAGAGCCGCAGCCGCCCCGACGCGGGCATCGTGGTGGTGGAGCACCGCGCGGTCAACCAGCGCGGCGAGATCGTGGCGAAGTGCACACGCACGGCGCTGATGCAGCGCAGGCCCACCGGGGCGTAAGGGTCAGGGTGAGCCGTCCAGCCGGTCGGCCAGCGCGCGCAGTTGCGCCGCGGCGTCGCTGACCACGCCGCCGTGGTACGTGACGACCGTCTGAACGTCCTGCCGGGCGAGTCGGCGGACGGAGTCGTGCGCGGCGGGCAGGTCGGGCGTCGCGCGCGCCAGGGGTCCGTGCAGCGCGCCGTCCTGGGAGGTGAGGGCGTCGCCGCTGATCAGGATGTTCCCTGTGGGCACGAGCAGGCTCAGGTGGCCGGGGGTGTGGCCGGGCGTGGCGATCACGCGGACGTTGCCGGGCAGCAGATCACCGTCCCGCAGGGCGCGGCTGACGGGCACGCGGACGGGTTCACGGGTCAGCATGGCGCGCGTGACGGGGTTCAGGTCCGGGTCGCGCAGCATGACCTGCACCTGCTCGGGGCTGGGAAGTTTCTGTGCGCGCCGCTCGCCCGTCACGTACGGGACCTCGGGTTCCAGCGCCCAGACTTCCGCGCCAGTGGCCTGCACGACGGCTTCCAGGCTCCCGATGTGGTCGAGGTCATGGTGCGTGACGATCACGCGCCGCACCTGCCCGAGCGTGAAACCGGCGGCGCCCAGTTCGCGGGTCATGTCACCCAGCATGCCGGGCATCCCCGTGTCCACCAGGGTCAGGACGTGGTCCGGCCCGACCAGCGCGACCGGGTGAATGACGCCCGGCGTCCCCATCAGGATGGCCGGGAGTTCCAGGACGATCACGTCACCGAGGCGCATCATGCGCGCAGCGTACCTCGCGAGCAGACTCACCTGCCGGGGGTATCTGAAGCCTGTGGTCATGTGGACCCTGGCTGAAACCCAGTCTTCAGGCCCACACACCTGCCTGTGCACCGGCTTTCGGGCTGGTCCTGAAGTGCGGTGCGCGCCGCACGGGGACGCCGGTTCAGATTCCATGAATCCAGTCGAGCAGTCTTCGTGACCGCGCCGGGGGTAGCCTGCGCGGGTGAGTGCTCCCCCCACCCCGGCCCCGCCCCCCACCCTTTCCCCGCAGGTCCGGCAGCTCGCCACGGTGGGACTGGTCGTTGGCGTGTTCCTCGCGGCGCTGGAGGCCAGCGTGGTCGCCACGGCCATGCCCAGCGTGATCGCGGACCTGGGCGGTGAACGCCTGTACGCCCTGCCGTTCGCGGTGTACCTGCTGACCAGCACGGTATCCAGCCCCCTGTGGGGCCGCGCGAGCGACATTGTCGGCCGGCGCCGCCTGTACCTGTGGGGTGTGGCCATCTTCCTGGTCGGGTCGGCGCTGTGCGGCCTGAGCCACTCCATGACCGCGCTGATCCTGGCGCGGGCCGTGCAGGGTCTCGGTGCGGGGGCGCTGCTGCCCCTCACGCTGACCATGATCGGTGAACTGTACACGCTGGCCGAACGCACGCGGGTGCAGTCGTTCATCTCGGGCGTATGGGGCATCTCGGGGCTGGTGGGGCCGCTGCTGGGCGGCTGGTTGACCGAAAGCCTGTCGTGGCGCTGGACCTTCTACGCCAGCCTGCCCTTCGGCGTGGCGGCCCTGCTGCTGGCCCTGCGTTTCCTACCGGAGACGGGGCGGCCCCGTCCCGCGCGGCTCGACTGGCCGGGCGCCGTGCTGTTCACGGGCGGCAGCGGCCTGGTGGTGTGGGGGCTGGAGCAGCGGCAGTGGCTTCTGGTGGCGGGAGGCCTGCTGACCGTGCTGGCCGCCGTGCGGGTCGAGCGGCGGCACCCGGCGCCGCTGCTGCCCATGCGCGCCCTGCGCCAGCAGCTGCCGCGCGTCGCGTTCGCCGGGAACCTGCTGGGCGGCGCGGCGTACTTCGGCGTGATCGCGTACCTGCCGCTGTACGCGCAGGGAGTCAGTGGGGGCGGCGCGACCTCTGCCGGGGTGATCCTGACGCCCATGCTGGTCGGCTGGACCCTGACGGCCATCCTCACCGCGCGGCTGGTCAAGACCGTTCCCCTGGCCCGCATGGCGCAGGCCGGTTTCGCAGTGCTGGTCGTCATGTTCGGCGCGCTGACCCTGGCCGTTCACGCGCCGCTGTGGGTGACCAGCGCCCTGGGCTTCGCGGTCGGGACCGGCATGGGCTTTGCCATGCTCAGCCTGCTCCTGGCCGCGCAGGAAAGCAGCGCGCGCGAGGACCTCGGCGCCGTTACGAGCGGCGTGCTGTTCGCCCGGCAGATGGGCGGGGCACTCGGCGTGGCCCTGATGGCCCTGCTGATCGGCCCGGCCGCCATCGAAAGCGGCGGGTACCAGCTCGGCGAGGGACTGCGGCGAGCGTACATCCTGGCCCTGACGCTGGTCTCCGTGGCCCTCGCGCTGAGCCTGCTGCTGCGGGCCGCGACGGCCGTTCCGGATCAAGCCCACTCCCATTGAATGGTTCACACCGCCTAACGAGCGCGGACCGAGGAGGGTTCCGGGCGCTGAGTTGAGAGCCTGCTGATGTCCCGGGCTGCCAACAGAGCAGACGGCCGTCCGTCATAGCTCACAGCACCAGGCCATTCAGTCTGCAATCGGTCATTCTGGAATACCGCCTCTCTCACGGACACCGCCGCGCACGCTCTGCTAGCCTGAGCGCGCATGGCGACTGTGGCGGAACTGCGGGAGAAATTGCGGCGGCCCCTGAACGCCGAACTGGCGGGCGGCTGCCAGAACCGCGTCGTGGCGGGCGGCGTGGAGCGCCTGCTGGCCTCGCCCCTGGGCAATCCGTTCCCAAAGGTGCGCGAGGCCCTGCGCGGCTACGCGGAGCTCGGCGCCCAGGAGCGTGAGGCGGCCCTGCGGGGGGCGCTGTCATTGCTGGCCGACCCGGACGCCACGAAACCAGCCGCGCCGGGGGCAGCGACCCGCGCGGCCCCCCCGACCGCCGCGCCTGGCGAGCGCCTCCCACTGGACGCGGAGATCGCCCGGCTGGACACCGGCCCCGGCGGGGCGCGCAAACTGCAATCACTGGGCCTGCACACTGTGCGGGACATTCTGCACGCGTACCCGCACCGCCACGAGGACCGCCGCGCCCTCCCGGACCTCGCGGAGGTTGAGGACGGCCAGAAGGTCACGGTGGAGGGCCGGGTGGTTGCCCGGTCGCGCCGCAGCCCCAAGCCCGGCATGCAGATTCTGGACGTGACGCTGGAAACCCCGTCGGGCGGGCGCGTGAAGGCCACGTGGTTCAACCAGCCGTGGGTGGAAAAGCAACTGCGGGAGGGCGCGCGGCTGGTCCTGACGGGCCGCGTGAAACGCTTCGGGCGCAGCGTGCAACTGGGCGTGGAACACCTGGAAACGGTGGACGGCGCGCAGGACTCGCTCTCGACCGGGCGGATCGTGGGCGTGTACGACAGCAAAGACGGCGTCTCGCAGGAGTTCCTGCGCCGGGCCGCGCACCGCGCGCTGCTGGCCGCCCCGCTGGACGATTACCTGCCCGCGCACTGGCGGCAGAAGTACGCCCTGACCGACCTCGCGGACGCCCTGTGGGGCATGCACTACCCGGCCGACGAGGCGCAACTGGCCCGCGCGAACCACCGCCTGCGCTTCGACGAATACCTGTTCCTGGAACTGCGCATGCTGCTTCAGGGTGAGGACGCCGTGCTGGAAGGCAAACGCTTCGGCGCCCGGAGTGAGGACATCCACACCTTCGAGGGCGCGCTGCCGTTCCGGTTCACGAACGCGCAGCGGCGCGTGCTGCTGGAAATCACGGATGACATGCGCAGCGACCGCCAGATGGCCCGGCTCGTGCAGGGCGACGTGGGCAGCGGCAAGACTGCCGTGGCCGCCTGCGCGCTGTACCTCGCCGTGCGTGACGGCTACCAAGGCGCGCTGATGGCCCCCACCGAGATTCTCGCCCGGCAGCACTACGCCAACCTCGTCGGGTACCTGGGCAAACTGGATGTGCGCGTGGGCCTCCTGATCGGCGCGATGACCCCCAAGGGGAAACTACAGATGCAGACCCGCATCGCCGAGGGCGATGTGGATATCGTCGTGGGCACGCAGGCGCTCATTCAGGAGAACGTTCGCTTCGACAACCTCGGCCTGGCCGTCGTGGACGAGGAGCACCGTTTCGGCGTGCAGCAGCGGCGCCGACTCCTGACCGGGCGTCCCGACGTGCTCGTCATGAGCGCCACGCCCATCCCTCGCTCGCTGGCCCTGACTGCGTACGGCGACCTGGAACTCTCGGTGATCGACGAACTTCCCCCCGGCCGCACGCCCATCGAAACGAAACTGATTCAGGACACCGCCCGCCAGCAGGCCTACGGCTTTGTCATGGGACAGATCCGCGAGGGGCGCCAGGCGTTCGTCGTCACGGCCCTCATCGAGGAAAGCGACACCCTGGAACTGCTGGCTGCCACGCAACTCGCCGACGACCTGAAGACCATCCTTCCGGAAGCGCGCATTGACCTGCTGCACGGCAAGATGAGCGCCGCCGAGAAGGACCATGTGATGGACCGTTTCCGCGCACACGAATTCGACCTGCTCGTCTCCACCACCGTCATCGAGGTCGGCGTGGACGTCCCCAACGCCTCCGTGATGGTTATCGAGAACGCCGAACGCTTCGGTCTGGCCCAGTTGCACCAGTTGCGTGGCCGCGTCGGCCGGGGCAGTGCCCAGTCCTACTGCGTGCTGATCGCCGGAGAACACAGCAAAAAAACCCGCCAGCGCCTGAAAATTATCGAAGGCAGCACCGACGGCTTTGTGATCGCAGAAGCGGACCTGAAACTGCGCGGCCCCGGCGAGATCCGCGGCACCCGCCAGAGCGGCATCCCGGACCTGCGCCTCGCCGACCTCGCCAACGATACCCAGATCATTGAACAGGCCCGCGAACTGGCAAAACACATCCTGGCCCATGACCCCAGACTGGAACACCCCCGCCTGCAATACCTGCGCAGCGAGTTGCAGAACCGCAGCCAGAGCGTGGCCTTCCGCGAGGTGATCTGACCGCGCCTTCCCCGCTGATCGTGTCCCGGCGAGACGGTGGAGTCGCACCGGGCGGCCCTCGAGAGTGGGCGCGCGCCACGCTGAAACGGGTGCGCCGCGCCCGGAGCCCGGTGGTGGGCGTGGCGCGGCGGTGGTACGGGGCAGCTGTAAGAGGTGACAGTAAGAGGTGGCTTATACGGATTCCGCTAAATTCCACCACAGTCGGAAAGGCGCCGCCTGCGGCTCCATACCGCGAAACCCGTCTGCTGTTCCTACTCGCGTCCGCTCGGATTGATTCAGAACTGCACCGAATCAATCGGAATCCGCATTAGCCCACGTCGGTGATGATGGGTGAGCGGAAGTTGTTGTCCGGGGTGTACACCCAGCGGCGGCCGAGAAGCGCGGCGGCCAGGGCGACGGCGGTCACCACGGCCATGCGGCCCATGAAGGTCCAGTACTGGCCCTCGTAGGCGCCGAACATCGCGCTGCGCAGGGCGTTGATCACGTCGGTGACAGGAATGACGGTGTGGATCAACCGGAAGAAGGGGCTGGAGAGTTCAATGGGGTAGCTGCCGCCGCTGGCTGCGAGTTGCACGATCAGCAGGATCAGCGCCAGGACGCGCCCGGCTGGACCGAACACCAGGTTCAGGGCGAGGATCACAGCCATGAAGGTGACGCTGCCTGCCACGGCGGTCAGGATGACCTGCGCGGGGTTCAGGAAGGGCACGGCCATGAGGTGCACGCCGAGCACCACGACGAGCGCCTGAATGATGACGATGCCCAGCGGTTGCGTGAGTTTGCGCAGAACGCGGGCGGCCTGGCTGGTGCTGCGGCCGCTTTCCGGCAGGAGCAGGAACGGGAAGATGAAGGTGGTCAGGGTCGCGCCGACCCACAGGGCCAGGGCAATAAAGTACGGGGCGAAGGCGCTGCCGTTGTTGGGAACGTCGGCGGTGGCGCGGGTCTGCACGGTGACGCTCTGGGCGAGGCCGCTGGGATCACCGCCGAGCTGCAAGGCGGTGTCGGTGGGAATCTTGTCGCGCAGTTCGTTCAGGCCGTCGCGGAGTTTCACGGCGCCGCTGCGCAGGTCGCCGACGCCGCCTTGCAGCTCGGCGGCGCCGCTGGCGAGCGTGGCGGCTCCGGTGGCGAGCTTGGCGCTGTTGATGGCCAGGGATTTCCCGCCGGTGTTCAGGGTGTTCAGGTCCGTCTGGGCGGGCAGCTGGGCGTTGATGTCGTCAAGGGCCTTCTTGATCTTGATGTTCCCGTCGGCCAGGGCGGTGACCCCGCCTTGCAGGTCGCGGGCTCCGGCGGCCAGCTGGGCGGCGCCGGTGGCGGCTTTGCGGGTGTTGGCGGACAGGGTGGCGGCTCCGGTATTCAGTTGCTGCGCGCCGGTTTGCACCTGGGCGGTACCGGCGGCGAGTTGTTTTGCTCCGGCGGCGGCCTTCTGCGCGCCGGTCTGGGCGCTGGCGGCGCCGCTGGCGAGCCGGTTCGCGCCGCTTTGCAGTTCGGCCGCTCCGCCCTGGATGGATTTCAGACCGCTGCCGACCCCGGCGTTGAGTTGATCGGCACCGGTCTGCAAGCGGGCAGCGCCGGTTTTCAGATCGGCCAGCCCGCCGCTCAGGGTCGGGAGTTGCGCGGCGAGGCTCTGCGCGCCCCGGCTGGCGGCGGTGGCGGCCTCCTGGGATTGTTGCAGTCCGGCCGAGAGTTGCGCCGCGCCGCTCTGCACGTTCTGGGCAGCGGTGGCGGCGGGCGTGCCTTTCAGGCTGGCGCCGAGGGCCGCGCTGCCGCTGCTGAGACCCTGCGCGCCTCCCCGCAAGGTCTCCAGACCGCTTTCCAGTCGGGTCAATCCGGCCGAGAGTTGCGCGGCGCCCTCGGCGGCCTGTTCGGCGCCGGTCTGGGCCTTGCCGAGCCCGCCACTGAGGCTGGCGGCGCCCTCGCTGAGCTGGGCGGCCCCGGTAGCGACGGGTTTCAGGCCGTCTGTGACGCCCGCGCTCAGGGTTCCGGCTCCGGCGGCCAGTTGCCGGGCGCCGGTGTTCAGGTCGCCCAGGCCGCTGGCAAGGGCCGGCAGTTGCGCGGCGAGCTGTCCGGTGCCCGTGTTGACCTGCGTGGCGCCGCCGCCAAGTTTCTTCGCTCCGGCGGCCAGCTGGTCGCTGCCGGCCGCGAGTTTGTTCAGTCCGCCGGACAGCTGCTCGGCGCTGGTGGCGAGCTTGGCGCTGCCGCTGCGCAGGGGCGCGAGTTGCGGTTCGCCGGGCGCGGCCGCTCCGAGTTGTTTCAGGCCGCCGCTCAGTTTCGTGACGCCGCCCGCGAGGCGACTGACGCCGCCGCTGAGGCTGCTGGCACCGCCCGCGAGCTTGTCTGCGCCGGCGGCCAGGGTGCCGGCGCCGCTGGCGAGTGTGCCCGCGCCGTCCTGGAGTTTCTCGGTGCCGCCGAGCAGGGCCTGCGCGCCGTCCGCGAGTTTCGCGGTGGCGTCGTGAATGTCAGAAAAGCCCTGCTGCACGTCCTTGAGGCTGGCCTGCACGACTTCCCAGCGGTTCTTGCCCAGCGTGGCGTTCAGGTCCTCGGCGATGGCGCTGGTGACGCGGTCGGCGACGGTACTGGCGTAGTAGTTCAGGCCGGGGGCGCGGTACAGCTGGAGCAGGCCGTGCTGGCTGCTGTCCCCGCTGATGGCCTTGCGGCTGAAGTCCGCGGGGATGGTCAGCGCGAAGTAGACCTCGCCGCGGCGCACGGCCTGCTCGGCGGCGGCCTGGGTGGGGTAGCGGATGAAGCGCACGGGGGGGTCTTTCTGAAATTCCTCGCTCAGGTCCTGCCCGGCGTTAACCTTCTTGCCGCGTGAAACGGTGCCCGTATCCAGGTTGACCAGGGCGGCAGGCAAGTCCGGGAGGTTACGGACGGGGTCCCAGACGCTCATGAGGTACACGCCGGCGTAGATCATGGGCACGAACAGGAAGGCGGCCGCGGCGGCCCACATGATCGGGTAGCGCCACAGGCTGCGTTCGGCTGGGGTCAGGCGGCGGTACGATTCTTTCAGGCTGGGGCGGGCGGGTGTGGGGGGTGCGTCGTTCATGGTCGCCTCGGGAGTGAACAGAGTACGTGACACTCTGTCAGGTGGGTGACAGCATGCATGATTGCCGACAATATGTCAAGTGACAATCTGTCAGTAATGGTGTAGACTGATCGACATGTCCCTCTCCCCCCCCACCGGAGGCCGACGACGCCTGCCCTCGGCTGACCGGCGGCAGCAGATTCTCGACAGCAGCGAGGACCTGTTTACCACCCACGGATTCGAGGCCGTGAACATGGGCGACGTGGCCCGGCACGTCGGCGTCTCCAGACCCACCATCTACGCGTACTTCACGTCCACCACCGAGATCCTCGCCGAACTGCTCGCCCTGCGCCTGGGCGAATTCGAGCGGCGCCTCGCCCCGCTGCTGGCCGAAATCCACAGCGGCCAGCGCCAGCGTCCCTTCGCGGCCATCTACATGCACCTCGTACAGGAACGCTCGCTGCTGACCCTGCTCCAGAGCGGCAGCGGACCCGCCTTCACGCACCGCCGCCAGCAGGTTTTCGCGGACCTCGAAGGCCGCCTGCAGGCGCACCTGCCTGGCAGCGGCCCCCGCATCCCATTTTTGCTGACCTGCGTCACCCTGCTCATTCACAGCGCCGCCTCGCACGCCGTCAGCGCCAACCTGGACGGCGCCCAGAACCGTCAGGTCGCCGCGACACTCGACCGCCTACTGAACGCCGGGGTGCAGGCCTTCAGTACCCCCGAGACCCCGGCGTCACCAGCCACAAGCGGCTGACCGGTCCCCTCCCGGCGCCGCCGGGCGCACGGTTGGCCTTTATGCTTGAGCCCCGGCACGCGCCCGGCTCCTATGCTACGGGGCATGACTCCCAGCACCCCCACCCCTACCGCCCCGCTGCACGGACAGCACGTGCTGATCACCGGCGCAACCGGCGGCATCGGTCTGGTGACCGCCCGTGAGCTCACCGCGCGCGGCGCACACGTGACCATCATGGGCCGCAACCCCGGCAAGACCCAGGAGGCCGCCCGCCAGACCGGAGCCGCCGGCGCCCTGCTGGCCGACCTGAGCGAACTGGCCCAGGTGCGCCGCGCCGCCCGCGAGTACACCGAACGGTTCGGGAAGCTGGACGTGCTGATCAACAATGCCGGAGCGTTCAACGCCCGCCGGCAGGAAACGAGCGAGGGAACCGAACAGACCTGGGCTCTGAATCACCTCGCGCCGTTCGTGCTGACCCACGAACTCCTGCCCCTGCTGCGCCAGAGCGCCGCACCCAGGGTTGTGACAGTGGCCTCGGCCGCGCACGCCATGGGCCGTATCCGCTTCGACGACCCGGAATTCCGGCGTGGGTACGGCGGGTGGGCCGCGTACTCGCAGAGCAAACTAGCCAACATCCTGTTCGCGCGGGAACTGGCGCGGCGTGAGAGCCGCGTCCAGAGTAATAGCCTCCACCCGGGCATGGTCGCGACCGGATTCGCGCACAACAACGGCGGCCTCGTCAGCCAGTTGTACCGGGTCGTGGACCTGTTCGCCATCACACCCGAACAGGGCGCGCAGACCAGCATTCACCTCGCCGCCGATCCCATCGGGGTCACGGGGCGGTACTTCAGCAATTCACGCGAAACCACGCCCGCCCCACAGGCGCAGGACGACGGCGCGGCCCTGCGCCTGTGGGTGCTCAGCGAAGGCTATCTCGACTGACGGCCTGCGCGGGACAGCCCCCGTAGGAGTTCATGTCCGGGGGTGACGCCGGGCCGCTTCAGATTTCGCGGATATACCCGCTCGTCAGGAACTCCTGCACCATCGCTTCCAGGTCATGCAGGGCCACGTCCGAGCGCAGGGCGTACTCGGCGGGCGACAGCGATTCGCTCAGGGCGCGCAGGAAGGCCAGTCCCGGCACGCCGTGCCGGGCGCGGAAGGTCTGGTGCAGCCCCGTGATGGCGTTCGTGGCGTCCCGGCCGCGCAGCGTCATGGCGTAGTGGTGGTGCGCCCACCCGGCCAGACTGCGCGGCAGGATCAGTGTCTGCGGGCGCAGGGGCGCGGGGAACGCTCCCTCGTACGGCAGGGTGGCGGCCAGGGTCGCCATGATCTGACCGCGCAGGTAGTAGATCGCGCCGGTCGGCCGGGCGTGCAGGCCCGTGAAGTCCTCGGTCAGGTTGAACTTCCAGGCGCGCGAGCCGACGCCGCTCAGTACGTGCGCCAGGTCTGCCGGCAACGGGTGCGCGCTGAGCGACGCGCCCTGCTCGTACAGGTTCAGCAGTTCACCCAGCGCCTGCTCGCCCGTGCTGCTCGCGGCGGCGGCCGTGACGGCGCGGCCGTCGAACAGCAGCACGAAGGCGCTCTGCTCGCCCAGCGCGGCGTGCAGATACCCGTACCAGCCCCGCTCGTGCAGGTATTTCAAAAAGGCGTGCAGGTCGCAGAAGTGATGCGTGAGGCCCGTGTGGCTGGGTTCCGAGTGAGGCAGGAACCGCGCCAGAAACGGGGCCGCGCCAGGAAACATGGGCGTCAGTTCCGGAACCAGGTCGCTCAGGTCACTGCCGTGCGCGTCGTCTGCCGGGGCAGCGGGCAGCGGGTCGCCCGCCAAGTGGCCGTCAAGTTCAGTCATGGAATCCACCGCAGGTTCAGGTCGGGAGGCGAAAGGCTGGTCAGCGAACGGAGAGAGCGGAGGGTCCGGTAAGGCGCCAGAGTCCAGGGCACCTGGTTCCAGCGGGTCGGGTTGCTGGGTATGAGAACGGGCATTCACTGCGGGCGCGCTGTCCAGGGGCGCAGGCCCGAGCGGCGCTGTATCCCCTGCTACGGGGTGAGGTATTGCGGGATCAGGTACGGCGGGATCAGGTACGGCGGGATCAGGCGCTGCGGGATCAGGTGGGGCGCCGCCAGGAGCCACCGTGCCGGGAAGGTGAGCGACCGCCTGATCAGCGGGCACGCCCGTGCCGGGAGAGGCCGGGGCGGTCCCGTCGCGGCGCTGGGCCTGCTTCTGGTCGGCTTTCTGGTCGGCTTTCAGGTCGGCTTTCAGGTCGGCTTTCCGGGCGGCGGCGCGGGCAGCGCGGGCCACGCGGGCAATCGCGGCGGCCTCGCGGGCCTCCGGCGAGTCCGGGGGGCGGGGCGTGCGCGGGCGGCGCTCCTTCATGCGGCGCGTCCTCTGGCGGGGCCGAACGGGCCGCGCGGCGTGGTCGGATCGATTGGGGCGACCCCGCGCAGCGCCGCGCGGCGTGGGCTCACAGGCCGTCCACGCGGGCCAGAGCGTCCTGGGCAGGGTCGGTACTGGCCTGCAGGTCGGCGTCCAGCCGGGTCAGGCCCTCGCGGAAGCGCGCGCGATTCTGCACGTAGCGGGTGGCGTTGCCGCCAGTGGCGGCGGGACGCACCACCCGCGCCGGAATGCCGACGGCCAGCATGCCGTCCGGCACGTGCACTCCCTCTGGCAGCACGGCGCCGGCTCCCAGCACGGCCCCCGCTCCCAGGCTGGAGCCGCTGAGCATCACGGCGCCCATCCCGACCAGACTGCCCGGCCCGCAAACAGCGCCGTGCACGATGGCGCGGTGACCGACGGTCACGTGATCGGTCAGGATGCACGGCCAACCGGCGTCCGTGTGCAGCACCGCGCCGTCCTGCACGTTGCAGGCGGGGCCGACCGTGATGGATTCCAGGTCGCCGCGCAGCACGGCTCCGAACCACACGCTGGCGTGCTCGCTGACGGTCACCTGCCCGATCAGGTCTGCGCTGGGGGCGATGAAGGCAGTGGGGTGAATGTCTGGGACGTGCCCGTCCAGGGCGTAGCGCGGCATGCCTTTCCTCCGAAAGTCCGGGCGTGGCTCCGGGAGTGGGCCGCGCGGGTGTGCGCCGCTTTCCCTGTGATCACGCGCGGTGAGTCTTGACCTGCCTGCCAGCCTAGCATGAAGGGCCGCGCCGTCCGGCGGTACCGGCGCCTGCACGGCCGGAGCCTGGGCGTGCCGCCCCGGACGGAACGCCCAGGCTCCCAACGGCCAACCGTGTCGCTCACACCCCAGAACGGAACCCGCAGTGGTGGGCGATCCATTCCCCATTCGCCTCCTTGGCTGGTCAGCACGGCCTTCCCGGTAGTGACCTCAGGCACAGTCAGCCCTGTCCCCCATCTGAGGAAGCGGGCCGCCCCGCTGACCCGTAGCATGGACCGCATGACCGATCCCGCGCCGCCCGCCGCGCCCGACCCCGCCGTTCCTGGACCCCCTGATCTTGGCCACACTGCCGGGCAGGCCGGTTCGTTCCCAACCTCCGCGCTCAGTCCTGTGGTGACCACGTACCCGGTGTCATTTACGGGGTCGGCCGGGGAGTATTTCCGGCTGTGGATCGTGAACGCGGCGCTGTCGGTGGTGACGCTCGGCATCTACCTGCCGTGGGCGCGGGTGCGCAACCGGCAGTACTTCTACGGGCATACCTGGTTGGACGGGCATAACTTCGAGTACCGGGCCAATCCACTTAAGCTGCTGCGGTCGTACCTGGTGGTGGGGGCGCTGTTCGGGGCATCTACCCTGAGCCAGCAGAGTGAACGGTGGGGGTGGCTGTCGCTGTTGCTCGCGCTGGCGTTCGCGCTGCTGTACCCGTGGCTGGTGGCGCAGTCCATGCGTTTTCAGGCGGTGAATACCACGCACCGGGGGCTTCGCTTTCGCTTCGACGGCAGTGTGAAAGGCGCGTACGTGGCCTACGGCGCGGCGAACGTGGCGGCCACTCTCAGTGGGGGGCTGGCGCTGCCCTGGGCGTGGTTCATGCAGCGCCGGTATCAGGTGAACAACCTGTTGTACGGTTCGGCGCGCGGGAATTTTAGGGGGGACGTGGCGCCCATGTACCTGATCGCCCTGAGAGGCGTGGGCCTGCTGGTCGGGGCGGGGCTGCTGCTGGGCGTGCCCGCAGTGGTGGCGCTGGTGGCGTGGCTGGCAGGCAACGGCTCAGATCTGGACAGCATGGACTGGGAGATTCTGGCCACTTCAGGAGTGGCCCTGTTGTTCGTTGCGGTGGCGTACGTGATCCTGATCGCGCTGAACGGCGTGGCGTGGCAGTACGTGCGGGCGGCGACCATGCGCTATGTGCTGAACAACGCGGAACTGGGCGGCGTGGTCCGCGTGGGCGCGGCCTTCAACCCGTGGCGGGTGGTGTGGATCACCGTGTCGAACGGCGCGGCGCAATTGCTGACGCTGGGACTGGCGACCCCCTGGGCGGACATCCGCCGCAACCGCTACCTGCTGGAGGGTATGAGCGTGCGGGCCATCGCGTCCCTGGATGGGTTCGCGGGCGCCCCGGGCGGCCCGGAGTCGGCGCTGGGTGAGGCGGCCACCGAACTGCTCGATATCGGGCTGGGGTTCTGACGTGCCGGGTCTGAACGGGCCGGATCAGGCCGCGACGGACGGCCTGAGCGCACAGGGCGTGTTCTTCGATGGGCGCAGCAGCCGCGACCACCCGGCCACGCTGCTACTGGACGGTGATCAGGTGCGCGTGCGGCTGGGCGCGCAGACCGAGCATCACTGGCGCGCGGATCAGGTGACGCTGGAAGCGGCGCTGCCCGGCGTGCGCCGTAGCCTGAGCTTTCCGGACGGCAGCCGCTTCGAGACGCCGGACGACGTGGTCATCCGCGCCTGGGAGCGCAGGCACGGCCGCAACCGCCTGCTAGGCGGCGTGCGCAGGCTGGAGGGCAGCTGGGGCACGGCGCTGGGCGCGGTGGCCGTGACAGGCGCGGTCCTGTGGGGCACCGTGACGTTCGGCATTCCGGCGCTGGCGCGGCAGGCGGCGGCCGTGACGCCCGTGGGCGTGCTGGCAACCTTCGACCGCGAGACCCTCCAGGTGCTGGAGGATCAGAACCTGATCGCGCCGAGTGGACTGAGCGCGGCGCGGCAGGCGCAGTTGCAATCGGCGTTCCGGGACGTGAGCGGCTGGGCCGGCGGCCCCTACCGGTACCGGCTGCTGCTGCGCGACGGTGAACCGGCAGGAGGCGGGGGGATGGGCGCCAACGCGTTCGCGCTGCCGAACGGCACGGTTGTCATGACCGATCAGCTCGTCGCGCTGGCCAGCAGTGACCGGGAACTGACCGGCGTGCTGGCGCACGAGGTGGGGCACGTCACGCACCGGCACGGGCTGGCCGGCGTGTATCAGGCGCTGGGATTGTCGCTGATCGTCACGGCGCTGACCGGGGACGTTGTGAGCGGCGCGACCTTCGCGGCGGCGGTGCCGGTCGCGCTGGTGCAGGGCGGGTACTCGCGGGCGGCCGAGACGCAGTCCGATACGGTGGCCGCCCGCTTCATGCTGGAACGCTACCGGACCACGCGGCCCCTTCAGGCTATCCTGGCGCGGCTGGAGGCCCAGGAGGGAGGCGCGGGCGGCGGGCCGGACCTGCTGAGCACGCACCCCGGCACGGAGGCCCGCATCGAGCACCTGAGGCAGCTGGAGGACGCCGCCCGCTGACCTGAACGCCCCACCAGGATGCAGCCGGGATGCAGCCGGGATGCAGCCGGGATGCACTACGCTCTGGGGCGTGAAGTTCACGGTTGTGTCTACCAGTCTCGATCCGGAGAGTCGCAGTGCGTGGCTGTGCACGCTGGCCGCCGCGCAGTTGCGCGCGCAGGAGCATGAGGTCACGTTCCTCGATCTGCGCGCGCAGCCGCTGCCGCCCTTCGATAACGTGCAGGGGCCGGGCGGCTGTTACGCGCACCCGCACGCGGCGCTGTACCACGCGGCGGTTGCCGGGGCGGACGGCGTGTTCCTGGGCGTGCCCGTGTACAACTGGGGACTGGGGTCGGGCGCAAAGGCGCTGGTGGAACTGACGGGCAGCAGCGACGCGGCGCGCGGCCTACACGGCGCCTGGTTCGATAAGCCGGTCACGTTCCTGGTGTCGGGTGGGCTGGATCACGGGTACCTGAGTCACGGGGCGTTCGCGTTCGGGTTGATGGTGGATTTCCGCTGCGTGGTGAACCCGCACTTCGTGTACGCCACGTCGGCTCACTGGGACGCGCCGGAGGTTCCGGGCGAGTGGCTGCGGGCGCGGCTGGCGCGCACGGTGGCGCGGGGCGTGGACCTGTCGGCGCGCCTCTCGGGGCGGGACTACGCCAGCGTGTGGGAACTGTGACGGACCCGGGTCTGCCCGGGCGCACGCCGCGGCCGCCCACCGAGCGGCCGCGCGTGATCCTGGAGCACCCGGATTTTTATGTGGTGCACAAGCCCGCGCTGTGGCTCACGCACCCGGTGCGCGCGCGGGTGGAGGTGCCGGATGTGCTGACGTTCATGCAGCGCGCGACCGGCGAGGCCACCCTCGCGCCGCCGCACCGCCTGGACCGCGAAACCAGCGGCGCGCAGCTCCTGACCCGGGACCGGGAGGCCGCGCAGCGTTTTTTCACGCTGTTCAAGACGCATCTGGTCGGCAAGACGTACCTGGCGCTCGTGCACGGGACGCCCGACTGGGAGCGCCGCACGCTGGACGGCCCGCTGGGCGACCTGGGGCTGGGCGGCGCTAACCGGATCGCCATGAGGCAGGCGGTCGTGCCGGACGGAAAACCGGCCGTGACGGACTTCCGGGTCGTGGATCGACGCGCCGGACACGCCCTGATCGAGGCGTACCCGCGCAGTGGCCGCCTTCACCAGATTCGCGCGCACCTGTCTCACCTGGGTCTGCCGATGGTCGGGGACAAGATCTATGGCCGGGACCCGGACGTGTTCCTGGCGTTCATGGAGACCGGGCAGACGCCGGAACTCACGGCGCGGCTGGGGCTGGCGCGGCAGGCGCTCCACGCGGCGCGTGTGGCGTTCCCCTGGGCCGGGGCGCAGGTTGTGGCCGAGGTGCCCTTGGCCCCGGACCTCCAGGCGTACTGGGACGCGCTGCCCGAGACGCCCTGAAGACCCCGCGGCGCGGCGTGACCGTGGACTCTTGCCAAACGCATTAATCCGAGTATCCTGATCGGGTATGACCCTCTGGGGTCGGAGGCGCCCGATGGAAGAACGAACCCTTGATCAACTCAACCCCGGTGACGCCGCGCACGTTGTGTCCCTCGACCCCCGCCACCCGCTGCGCCGCCGCCTGCTGGAACTGGGGTTCGTGCGGGGCGCGCCCGTGACAGTGGTGCGCCGCGCCCCGATGGGTGATCCGCTGGAACTCCGGGTAAACGGCACGGACCTCGCGCTGCGCCTCGCGGACCTCCGGGGCATCCGGGTACGGCGGTGACGGCCCCGCTGCTTCCCCCGAGCGTGCCTGACCTGGGGGGACTGCGCCTCCCGGACGCCGCTGCCTGCGCCGTCACGGTCGCCCGCCTTCAGGGGGCGCGTGAGCCGCGCGTGGTCGTGGTGGGAAACCCGAACGTCGGGAAGACCACGCTGATCAACGCGGTCGCCGGGACGCGCCTGAAAGTCGGGAACTGGTCGGGCGTGACGGTCGAGAAACGCGAGGCGCACCTGAGTCACGCGGGCCGCCGCGTGCACCTGCTTGACCTGCCCGGCGCATACTCGCTGAGCCCGCACACGCCCGAGGAACTGATCGCCCGCACGGCCCTGATGGACGAGGCCCCGGACGCCGTGATGAACGTACTGGACGCCGGGAACCTGGAACGCAACCTGTACCTGACGCTGCAACTGATGGATTTCGGGCTGCCGGTGGCGGTCGCCCTGAACCTGGTGGACGAGGCGCGCGACAAGGGCCTGACCGTGGACGCCCCGGCGCTGTCGCGGGCGCTGGGCGTGCCGGTCATCGAGACGGTTGCCAGCCGCAGCGTGGGCACGGCAGACCTGATGAGCGGCGTGCTGGACCGGGCGACACTGGGCGTGGCCGTGCGCTACCCGGCAGCCATCGAGGAGGCCGCGCAGGACCTCACCTCCTGCATGTCGGGCCTGAGTACCCTGCCGCCGCACGCACACCGCTACCTGGCGCTGGCGCTGCTGGAGGGCGACCCGAGCGTGCGGGGTCGGCTGGCCGCGACCGGGCATCAGCCGCTGCTGGAGGCCGCCGACGCGCACCTCGCGGCGCTGGAGGCACGTGGCCTGGACCCGCTGATCGAGATCGCCGAGGCCCGGTACGCCCGCGCGGGCGACCTGGCCCGCGTGGCCGTGCCGCAGGCGCAGGCCCGCCGGACCTTCAGCGAGCGGCTCGACCGCCTGACCCTTCACCCGCTGCTGGGCATTCCCCTGTTCCTGGGGCTGGTCCTGCTGGTGTTCCGCCTGACCTTCAGCGTGGCCTCGCCGTTCGTGGACCTGATCGGCGGGCCATTGCAGGACATTCTGAGCGGGTGGGCGTCGGCTGGACTGGCGTGGTTCCCGCTGGCGCGTGACCTGGTGGTCGGGGCGATCATTCCGGGCGTGGGCACGGTCCTGAGCTTCCTGCCGACCCTGCTGGTGCTCTACCTCGCCATGAGTTTCCTGGAGGACAGCGGGTACATGGCCCGCGCCGCCTTCCTGATGGACCGCGCCATGCGCTCGGTGGGCCTGGACGGCCGGGCGTTCATTCCGCTGATCCTGGGCTTCGGCTGCAACGTGCCCGCCGTGTACGCCACCCGCACCCTGGAGCGGCGCAGTGACCGGGTACTGGTCAGCATGATCCTGCCGTTCATGAGCTGCTCGGCGCGCCTGCCGGTGTACGTGGTGTTCGCCGCTGCGCTGTTCCCGCGTTCCGGCAGCTGGCTGGTGTGGGGCCTGTACGTGCTGGGCATGGCCGTGGCGTTCCTGTTCGCGCTGGTGCTGCGCCGCACGTCCCTGCCGGCCGAGGGGGGCGGCGTGCTGCTGGAACTGCCGCCGTACCGCTTCCCGGCGTGGCGGGTGCTCTGGAAGCACGCCTGGCGGCGCACCGCGAGTTTCGCGCGCCGCGCGCGCACCACCGTCATGGGAACCGTGGCCGTGGTGTGGCTGCTGCTGGCCCTGCCTGCCGTGAGCGGCCAGCGCTTCGCGACCGTGCCGCCGCAGCAGAGTCTGTTCGGGGTGGTCAGTCAGGCCGTGTCGCCCATCTTTGCGCCGCTGGGCTTTGGGAACTGGCAGGCGACCGGGGCGCTCGTGCCGGGCTTCATTGCCAAGGAGGTCGTCGTGGGTACCCTGGGGCAGATCTACCTGGGTGAGCAGGCCGCCGCGCCCGCACCGCTGGGCCTCGTGGCTGGGATCACGCAGACACTGGGCGCTGCCTGGGACGCCGTGAAGGCCAGCGTGTCGGCCCTGCCGACCGTGCTGGCCCTGCCCAGCCTGAGCGCCGGGCCCAGCGCCGATACGCAGACGCCGCTGGCCGCCGCGCTGGCCCGCGCGTTCACGCCCGCCAGCGGACTGGCATACCTGGTGTTCGTGCTGCTATACACGCCATGCATCGCCACGGTCGGGGCCATGGCGCAGGAGCACGGGCGGCGCGTCGCGTGGGTGACAGTCGCGTACCAGCTGGCCACCGCCTGGGTCGTGGGCCTGATCGTGTACCAGATCGCGTCGAGGGTCCTGTGACCCGCACTCCGCTTAAGTGGCTTGCAAGGCCGCTGGGTCCGAGCAGAGCGAGCAGGAGCGAAACGGGTTCCGGGCGTAGGGTTGGTAACCCGGTGCCGTCCCGGGTTGACCACGAAACAGACGGATTCCGGGCGACACGGGTACGTACCTCCGTGGCGGCGTCCGCATGAGCGCCTCGCCGCTGGCAGGCATCCTGAACGCCATTGCCCGGCAACCGCGCACGCCCGCCGAACTGGCCCGCGACCTGGGCAGCAGCGAAGGCGCCCTGAGCGGCATGCTGCGCACCCTACAGGGCGGCGGCTACGTGCAGGAGGCCACGCAGACCACGGACGGCTGCGAGTGCGGCCCCTGCGCCCTGAAAAGCATGTGCCGCAACGCCGATCAGGACGCCCCGCCCCTGCACCTGCTGCGGCTCACGCCACGCGGCGAGGCGTACCTGCGCCGCCTTCTGCCCATGACCAACTGAGGGCTAAGTACACTGCGTTTATCCTGTAGATACACCGCGCGGAGCGCGGAGCAGAAGAACGTACGTTGGAGCGGAGATGGAGAGGTTCCGGTGCTTTCCCGGCATGGCGCCATGTGAGCTTCAAGGTCCTTAGTCCCTCGCCCGCCACCTTTTCCCGCCCTCCCCTGCCCCGCGCAGGCCAGGGCCGGGAGCCGCCTGGGTCCAGCCTTCACGCCCGCCGGGCGTTGCAAGGTGGTCACTCCTGACAGGTCGGCCGCCTGGCCGCCCCTATACTCGCCGCATCATGACTGCCCACCCTTCTTCCGCCCCGCGCGTCAGTCCGTGGGTGCTGTCCGCGTTCTGGTTCGGCACGGCGTTCCACTGGCTGCTGCTGCTGCTGGTCCTGATGCCCGCCAACGTGGAATCGTTCGTGGGTTCGTCCCTGAAAGGCACGTACTCGGGGGCGCTTGTGGCCATCGGCGCGGTCATGGCCTTGGTGATCCCGCCGCTGGTCGGGGCCCACAGTGACCGCACGGGGCGGCGCGTGCCGTACCTGCGCGTGGGCGTGGGTGTGAACCTCGCCGGACTGGCCGTCATGGCGGCCGCCGTGACCCTGCTCGGCGGCATGGCGGGCTTCTGGGTGTACGTGCTGGGGTTCGTGCTGGTGCAGTTCGGGAACAATTTCGCTACCGCGCCGTACTCGGCCCTGATTCCGCAACTCGTTCCGCCCGAGCAGCGCGGCCGCTACAGCGGCGTGATGGGCATGCTTCAGGCGGCCGGGCAACTGCTGGGCGCCGTGAGTGCCTTCGTGGTGGGCAGCCTGCACCTTCCGGCGCTTATCTCTTTCGTGCTGATCGGCCTGTTTCTGCTCGTCCCGGCGCTGGTGACCATGCGCGGCGTGCCGGACGATCACGCGCCGCCCGCCGCGGGACAGCGCCCGGCGCCGTGGCGCACGCTGTTCGCGTACCAGCCGTTCCTGTGGGTGTTCATCACGCGCGTGCTGTTCGCGCTGGGGCAGTACTCGGTGCAGCCGTTCTTGCAGTACTACAACGCCGACGTGCTCAACCAGAAGGACCCGGTGACCTCCAACTCGATCATGCTGGCGTGCATCATCGTGGCCAGCATCGTCTCGGCCCTGATCGGCGGGCGGGTCAGCGACCGGGTGGGCCGCAAACCCGTCATTTACGTGGCGGGGACCACCATGGCGGCCGCTGCGCTGCTGCTGCTGGTCGTGCCGGGCTTCGGCGCGGCGCTGCCCCTGGCCGTGGTGTTCGGCCTGGGCTTCGGGGCGTTCACCAGTGTGGACTGGGCGCTGGGCAGCGACGCCATGCCCAGTGACAGCAGTTTCGCGCGTGACATGGGCATCTGGCACGTGGCATTCGTGGCCCCGCAGTTCATCGGTGGGCCGCAGGGCGCGCTGCTCGACTGGGGGAACGCGCGCGGCGACAACCTGGGCTACACGCTGGTGTTCGGCATTGCGGCCGCGTTCTTTATTCTCGGTGTACTGCTGGTGCGCAACGTCCCCGACACCCGCCCGAAGGGCGTACACCGACCCGCCTGAGCGTCGTGTACCGCCTTTACGCAGGCCATGACCGTGATCCTCACGCGGTGTGCAGCGTTCCTTCAGGACGGGTTACGGAGCTGTTCACACGGTGCGCCGCCTCCCAGTCCGGCGTGGCCGGGGCGTGGCAGGGTAAACCCATGACGCAACCCGATTCCACCCGCAAGGACCCCGTCAAGACGCTCGCCAGCCTGATCAAGGAAGTGCATTTCGCCATGCTGACCGTGCAGACCGCCGAGGGGCACCTGCACGCGCACCCCATGACCACCCAGCAGGTCGAGTTCGACGGTGACATCTGGTTCATCGGAGGCAAGGATACCGAGCAGGTGCGCGACATGGCGGCCCGCCCGCAGGTGAACGTCAGTTACTCCAGCCCCGACAAGGGCGTGTACGTCAGCGTCACCGGGACGGCCCAGCTCGTCGAGAACCGCGCGAAACTCGATGAACTCTGGAGCGACTTCTACCAAGCGTACTTCCCGCAAGGCAAAGAAGACCCGAACATTCAGCTCATTCAGATTCACGCCAGCGGCGCCGAGTACTGGGAAGGCAACGGCAAGGTCCGCAGTCTGCTGGAATTCGCCAAGAGCTTGGTGGGCGGCAAACCCGACATGGGCGAAAACGAAACCATCCGCCTCTGAGCCCAGGCCGAAAGCCGCGCAGAAGGATAGACACCGATATGAGGGGATGCCCGTTCAGGTCAGACGGGCAACCCCTCATATTGATGTCAGCTTGAGCGGCAACGAGTCGGTGCAGGGATCTGTCTGGCCCTCTCGTTCACAGCCCAAAACAGGTGTGAATTGTGAACGAGAGGGCCAGAAACCCTCCTACTTGAGTTCCTTGATGACGGCGGTGTTCAGGCTGGTGGCGGCTTGGTTCACATACACGGCCAGTCTGGTCTGCGCGGCGACTTTCTCGTCGAGCACCACGGTGTATCCGTTGGCCCTGGCAACCTTGGCCACGGCGGCATTGATCTTCTTGCTCAGCGGCTGAAAGGCCCCGTCGATCCGCTTGGCGTAGCTGGTGCGGGCGGCCGCGTAGGCCTGCTGGGCCTTGGTCAGCGCGGCGCGGTTGGCGGTCGTGTTCGACTTCGCAGCCAGCGCCTGAAGGGCTTTCTGCCGGGCGCCCAGGTCAGCCGTGGCCTTGGCGTTCAGGTCCAGGTAGGGTTTGCTGCCGGGCATGGCCTTGATGACCGTCTGCACGTTCAGGGTACCGACGCGGCTCCGACTCTGCTGCGCGTGAGGAACGGTCGTCAGGAGGGCCAGCGGTAGGATCATCATGAATTTGTTCAAGGGTGGTGTCTCCTGGCAGGTGGGCGGCGTGCCTGATACGAATTCAGATGGATTCAGAACTGCACTGAATCAATCCGAGCGGACGAGAGTAGGAACAGCAGACGCCCCTTCGTGGTATGGAGCCGCAGACGGCGCTTTTCCGAATGTGGCGGAATGGAGCGCAGTTCGTACGAACACTTGCTCATGGAATGGCGCGGCCCCGCCAGCATTCTGCCTGCGGGGCCTAGCCTCACCATCAGCCTGTCAGGAATGGGACTCTATGGGCTGGCGTCCGTCTGGTAGATCGCCCGCCCGGGGTCCGGATAGCCGACCCCAGGCCCAGCCATGCCTGCGCTGCTCGATGGGCGGCGCGGGAGCACAGGGCGGCTCGGGCCGAAGGGGTGTGCGAGCCCGTCAACCGGAGTAGGCCTTACTGGATTACTTGACGGCCTTGGCGACGGCGTCGGTCAGTTCGGTGCTGCTGTCGGCGTAGATGACCAGTCCGCTCTTGGCGGCCACGTCACGGTCCATGATGATGGAGAACCCGTTGCTCTTGGCGGTGGTGTTGATGGCGCTGTCCACGGCCTTCTCGACCTCGGCGATCTTGGGGGCCAGCTGCTTGTCGTAGGCGTCGGCTTTGCTCTTGATGGTGGTGACGAGCGCCTCACGGTTCTGCTTCTCGGCGGCGGATGCGGCGGCACCCTTGGCATCAATAGCCTTAACCTGCTTGTCGAGCGCCGAGAGTTCTTCGTCGGCTTTTTTCTGGATGGCCTGGATGTCCTTGTCGCTGGGGTGGGCGGCCAGCAGCTTGGATACGTTCACGAACCCGACCTTCTGGGCGGGGGTCTGGGCGTGCGGGGCGACCGTACCGAGGCCGTACGCGGCGACGAGGGCCAGGGGAGCGAGAATCTTGGCGTTGATCTTCATGAGTGGAACCGTAGCACGGCCTTTTCTGAGCCGAATGAAGGCCCGCTGACGCCCCGCATATGCAGCGCTGTTTTGGCCGCACATGTAGAATACGCGCATGCTCGTTCGTGACTGGATGACCCCCCACCCGACCACCGTGACCCCCGAAACGCCCGTCATGGAAGCCCTGAAACTGCTCAAGGAAGGTGGGTTCCGGCGCCTGCCGGTCATGGATGGGGAGCGGCTGGTGGGCATCACGACCCGCAAGGACCTGAAAGACGCCATGCCCAGCAAGGCCACGACCCTCAGCGTCTGGGAACTGAACTACCTGCTGAGCAAATTGACAGTCAAGGAGATGATGGCCCGTCCGGTCATCACGGCCGCCGAGGGCGAGTACATGGAGGACGCGGCGCTGCGCATGCAGGAGCATCACGTGGGGGGCCTGCCGGTCCTGAACGACGCGGGCCGCCTGAGTGGAATTATCACCACCATGGATGTCCTTCGGGCGTTCACGGGCATCCTGGGCATGCGCGAGGGCGGCCAGCGCCTGACGCTGGACATGCCGGACGTGCCGGGCAGCCTGGAACGTGCGACCAGGGCGATCCTGCCGAGCAACATCATCAGTGTCGCCACGTACGGAGGCGAGAACGGTCGGCGGCGCTTCGTGATGCGCGTCAATGGCGAGGGAATGAACGACGTGCGCGAGCGGGTGCGCGCCACGGGCATCAACGTGCTGGACTGAAGCACCCATAGCAGCACCCATAGCAACGTGCTGGCCTGAAGGGCACACAGGAAGGCACCGCCAGAGAAAGGGGGGCCCGGTGTTCGGAACACCGGGCCCCCCTTTCTCGTTGCAGGCGGTTACAGCAGGCTGACGGCGTATTCGCCCATCAGGCGCGGGATGTTCACGCCGGTGGTCGCCACGGAGTTCTTGAATTCCATGGTGTGGTTGATCTCGATGATCTTCAGCCCCCCCCACTCGTTCTGCGCGGCGGGGTCCTCGACAAGGTCAATGGCGACGATCTGCCCATGCACGGCAGCGGCGGCCCGCACGGCCAGGTCGGCCATCTCGGGCGTGACGGGGCAGTTGCTGGCCTTCGCGCCGCGCGCAGTGTTGGTGATCCAGTGTTCGCTGGTGCGGTAGATCGCGCCGATGCACTCGCCACCCACCACGAAGGCGCGGATGTCCCGGCCGGGTTTGTTGATAAGTTCCTGCACGTAGAAGATTCCGTGCTGGGGACCGCCCAGGACTTCCTTGTGTTCGATCACGGCCTCAGCAGCGGCGCGGTCGTTCAGGCGGCTGACCATGCGGCCCCACGAACCGACGGTGGGTTTCAGGACGACCGGGTAGCCCATGGTTTCGATCAGTTGCAGGGCCGTGTCGCCGTCGAAGGCCACGCCGGTGCGGGGGGTGGGCAGGCCGTGGGCGTGCAGGGCGGCGTTCGTGGCGAGTTTATCGCCGCACAGTTCGATCACGTGCGCGGGGTTGATGACTTTCACGCCGAAGCCTTCGAGGGCGCGCGTGACGCCGTGGCCGCGGCTCTGGCTGACGCAGCGTTCAATGGCGACCCGCCAGGGAACGCCAGCGCGGCCCTGGTCGTCGAAGGTGACGGTCAGTTGTGGCGTGTAGACCTTGTCGTAGGGAACGCCGAGGTCGTCGAGGGCCTCGAAGAGCATTTTCTCGTCGGGGCGGATGCGGTCGTACAGGACGGCGAGGTCTGCCATGAAAATGTCCGGGGTTGGTGGCCTTGCAAGGCAGCGCGGTCAGGTGTTCCGGTGGAACGGCCTGACCGCGTGCCCTGGCGGGCTCACTCTCCCCAGTCCTCCGCTTCCTGCGGGGCAGCTTCGAGGCGGGGGGGTTCGACGGAGACGACCTCGTACTCCACGCCGGTTTCGTCGTCGGTGACGAGTTCGCCGAGTTCTGGGTTGGTGAGTTCGATCAGTGCGCCGGTATCGGGGTTTTCAAATTGAACGGTAGCCATATGTACTCCTTACGCTTGATAGGTTATTACGCCAGAATTATTGCGTTCGCAATTGCCTAGGCAGGTTCGCCAGCCCCTTTGTCAACTGACGTCCGCGTCCTCCATCCATTCCAGCGCCACGAGACCCTGGCAATGCGGGCACGACACCACACTGACCTCCGCGCCCTCCAGTACCTGCACCGGCGCGGCCGCCAGCAGATCTTCGGTGACCTCAAACTCCTCACCGCAATTCGGGCAGGTTGTCATCTCACCCAGCAACTCCAGATCGAAGTCCTCTCCTTCACCGTTGCGGGTCACCTCCATCTCCGAATGGCAGGAATCGCATACGATCACGTCCCCCACCATCAGCTCGGCGCGGTCCTCATCGGTCAACTCCAGCACTTGAGCACACACGGGGCATTCAATCTCCAGGATCGCCATACGCCCAGTCTAGGCGGGCTCACCCGGAAAGCGCCCGTGCTTCTTGAAAAACGCCAGGATGCTCCCCTCCGCCAGCGCCTCACGCAGGAACTCCGGCGGCGGCGGCAACTGCACCGTCCCGGCCGCATGCGTCAGCACCCCAGTCTGAACGTCCAGCGACACCTGTGCGCCGTCCTCCAGCAGACCCGTCAGATCGAACTCGAAAGCCGGGATGCCCAGATTCAGGAGGTTGCGGTAGTGAATGCGCGCGAAACTCGGCGCGACGATCCCGCCCACCTGCAACGTCTTCAGCGCCTGCGGGGCGTACTCGCGGCTGCTGCCCAGGCCCCAGTTGCGCCCCCCGATCAGCACGTCGCCGGGCTGCACAGACGCGGCGAACTCCGGGCGGATGTAATGGAACGCGAAGGTCTGGAACACGTCCTCGCCCGCCATGAACGGCGCGAACTTGCCCGGCAGGATGTCGTCCGTGTTCACGCTGTCGCCAAATTTCCAGATTCTCGGCATGCTGGGTTACTCCTGGCCCGAAAGGCCTGATTGGATGACGGTGGACGAGGTCGGGCGCGGGATCACCACGCAGCCGAACGAGCCCGGCCAGGACAGGAACGCCTGCACCGATTGCCCCTGCTCTGGCGTGCAGTCCAGCAGCAGTTTGAGTTCCGTGTCGCGCTTGCGGGCGTCCACGGTGGCGACCACACCCGTCACGCCGCGGGCGCCGGGGCGGCCCAGGAACACATCGATCTCCGCGCCGTCGCCGGAAGTCGTGCCGCGTAGCGACCCGTAATCGAGGGGATAGCGGGTGTCCGGGAAGCGCGGGTGGGCCGATCCGGCGGGCCGCTCGACGAGCACCTCGGCGCCTGCCATGAGGGTGTCGAGAACCGCCCAGAAGTTCGCGTCGTTCACGCGGGGACCGGTGTGTTCAGGACGTCCTCGGGCAGCGCGACGCGGCCCATGACGGCGGTCGCGGCGGCCACGGCGGGCGACGCGAGGTAGATGCGGGCGTCCTTGTCACCCATCCGCCCGATGAAGTTGCGGTTACTGGTGCTGACGCAGACCTCTCCGGGCGCCAGCACGCCCTGGTGGCGGCCCATGCACGGCCCGCAGCCGGGCGTGCCCAGCACCGCCCCGGCGCGTTGCAGGGTCAGGAGGGTGCCGTCGGCCATCGCGTCCTCCATGACCTGACTGCTGGCCGGGATGACCAGCAGGCGGGTGCCGGGCGCGACGCGCCGCCCGCGCAGCACGTCGGCGGCGGCGTGCAGGTCCTCGATGCGTCCGTTCGTGCAGGTGCCGATGAACACCTGATCCACGGGCACGTCGCGGAGCGCCCCGCGCAGGTCGGCCACGTCGAACACGTTATCCACCTCGCTGGGGGCGCTCATGCGGGGGTTCAGGGTGGCGAGATTGATCTCGATGCTCTGAACGTACGCAGCGCCGTCGTCGGGGTAGACCCACTCGGGAATGTCGTAGCCGTACGCGGTGAGGATCTCGCCGCCCGGGACGACCAGTCCGGCCTTCGCGCCCGCCTCCACGCACAGGTTCGCCAGGGTCATGCGTTCGCCGCGCGTGAAACGGTCCCCGGCGTGCATCTCGATGCTCTGGTACGTGGCGCCGTCCGCGCCGAGGCGGCGGATCATTTCCAGGGCGACGTCCTTGGCACTCACGCCCCGCCTGAGATCGCCGGTGAACGTGACCTTCACGCTCTCGGGGACTTTCAGCCAGGTCTTGCCGCTCGCGGCGGCCAGGGCGATGTCGGTGGCGCCCATGCCGCTGCCGAACGCGGCGACCGCGCCGTACGTGGTGGAGTGGCTGTCGCTGCCCAGCACAATCCAGCCGGGCCGGGCCAGTCCTTCCTCCATCAGCACCTGATGGCAGATGCCGCGCCCCACGTCGAAGAGGCGCACGCCGGTCCGCGCGGCGTACTCGCGGGCTTCCTTCTGCGCCTGCGCGACGCTGACGGTGCTGGCCGGGGCGACGTGATCGATCACGATACTGACCCGCTCCGGGTACCTGGGCGTGGCGTTCAGGTCCTGCCCCATGCGCTGGATGAAGCTCTGAGCGATGGAATCCACGACCATGACCTGATCGACCTCGACGACCGCGAGGTCCCCGGCGTACACGACCTGCGTACCGCGCCGGGAGAGGATCTTTTCCGCCATGGTCTGCGGGCGGGGGGTGGGGTTCGTCATGCGCTCCATCATGCCGCATCCGGCCCGGTGCGGCGTGAGATTGACTGGATTTGCGCCAGAATTAGTTACGAATGACAGGCGCGGCGGCTGGCCTGTGCCACAGCTTCCCCGGAAGGCAGGTCAGCTCCTTCGGCCGCAGTCCCTCTGAGTACGGAACATCCGTCTGGGACACGATCTACTGCTGAACGCTCCACCGGACTCAGGTGATCAGTCTAAAAATGGACTCGGGTCAAGTAAATGCCTTCCCCGGTGTGTCACTGTGCTGGACGTACTTACAACCAGTTGCCACCTGCGGCAGAACCGTCCGTGCCAGCGTGTCCGGACGCCAGCAGTCTCTACCCCCGCAACAGGGATGGGCCTGCAACCGCCCGTGGCCCAGGAGCCGTCATGTCACAGCCTGCCCCACACCGTACGCCTGCCCGCACCCCGATGCTCGTCGCCCTGAGCGCCGCGCTGCTCCTCGCCTCGTGCGGAGCGCCCAGTCGCCCGGACGCGGTGGCCCCGCCCGCGTCCACGGTGGCAGGCGTACCCACCTCGCCCGAAGCGACCGCGACCCCCCGCATGACCGACCTGCGCGACACCGCCCTCCCCACACCGCTGAACGCCCAGGCACTGGACCGGAGCACGCCGCTGATCCTGCTTCACGGCGTGGCCGGATTCGGGCGGGACGAAGCGCTGGGCCTGCGGTACTGGGGCGGCCTGAACGACGTGCAGGAGGACCTGCGTGGTCTGGGGTACAGCGTGTTCACGGCCAGCATGGGGCCGGTCAGCAGCAACTGGGACCGCGCCGCCGAACTGTACGCTCAGATCAAGGGCGGATGCGTGGACTACGGCGCGGCACACGCCGCCGAGCACGGGCACACCCGCACGGACGCCGCCAAGTGCTACCCCGGCTTCTACCCGCAGTGGGACGCACAGCACCCGGTCAACCTGCTGGGTCACTCCATGGGCGGCCAGACCGCGCGGCTCCTCGTGAAACTGCTGGATGACGGGGACACCGCCGACCGCGCCAGCGGCGGCCTGTACGCCGGGGGACGCGCCGGGTGGGTCCGGAACGTCATGACCGTCAGCAGCCCCCACAACGGCAGTCCCGCCACCGAGACCCTGCAAGACGCCATCCCCATGTTCAAGAACCTGATTCTGGGATTTGCGGGGAGTCTCGGCGCGATCAGCCCCGAGAACTTCGTGTACAACTTCGACCTGGGCCAGTGGGGCCTGAACCGCGCCCCGGGCGAGAGTTTCACCACGTACAACAACCGCATGTTCAACTCCGGCATCTGGAAGACCCTCGATCAGGCGGCCTACGACGTGAGCGTGGACGGCGCAGCCGCCTTTAACCGGCGGGTGGGCCGCAGCGCCCACACCCGCTACTTCTCCTGGGAGACCAACGCCACCATCACCGGTCTGATCAGCGGCTGGCAGTACCCCACCCCCACCATGAACACTCTGCTGCAAGCCGTCGCTTACCCCTACGCGTGGCCGCTGAAACCCGGGCTGGGCAACATCACCGGCCGTAGCCCCGGCGGAACCGTCACGTACAGCAGCGCGTGGTGGGCGAACGACGGGCTGGTCCCGAATTCCTCCATGAACGCCCCCACCGGCCAGGAAAGCGCCGCGTACACTGGGCAGGCCACCACGCCCGGCCACTGGTACCGCCTGGGCCGCGTCAACGGGTACGATCACCTCGACATCACCGGGAACCTGTCGTTCCGGGACGTGAAGACCTTCTACCGTAATCAAGC
This sequence comes from Deinococcus sp., assembly GCF_018260555.1. Classification (GTDB taxonomy): domain Bacteria; phylum Deinococcota; class Deinococci; order Deinococcales; family Deinococcaceae; genus Deinococcus. The sequence goes on from NZ_JAGLBB010000014.1 coordinate 43,172, forward strand.
GGCGTTCCTGGCTTCGCAGAACTGATACGGATTCCGTTTGCTGCACTGACAACCCGGAACATCACCGGGTTGCCGACTCCACGCTCGGAACCCGTTTCGGCTTCCACTCGCTTTGCTCGGATTGATTCGGTGCAGTCCAAAATCAGACGGAATCCGTCTCAGATGGAGAGGCCCTGGGCGTGGGCGCTGACGTCCTGGCTCTCGTACTGGCCGGGCGGCAGGTCGATGGCGGGGGCGTTCGTTTCGAATTCGTCGCTCCAGCCGACGTCCGCCAGGGCTTTTTTCCACGCGCCGATGCTCTCGCTGCGGTAGATCTGGTAGGCGGCCATGCCGACCTCGGGACCGCCGCGCGCGATGACCGATTCCACCCACGCCCACTTGGCGGACACGTTACGCAGTTCGGCGGTGGTCCGCAGTTCCTTCTGAATGCGTTTCATACGCTTCTCGATGACCTGCACGCCCGCAAACGGGTCCGCGAAGTGAGGCGTGTGGCGTTTGGGCACGAAGGGACTGATGCCCAGCGCGATACGGTTAATCCCGGCGAGTTCCTTGGTGAATGAGATCAATTCCGTGATGTCGTCGTCGTTTTCCGGGCCGAGGCCGATCATCATGTACACCTTGACGCCTTTGAACCCCAGGTCGCGGCTGATGTGCGCGGTCTTGATCAGGTCCTCGGTGGTGATGCCTTTTTTCAGCCAGCGGCGTAGGCGTTCGCTGGGGGCGTCGCTGGCGACCGTGAAGGTGCGCAGTCCGCCGGCCTTGAGGATCTCTGCCAGTTCGGTGTCTACCGTGTCGGCGCGGATGGAACTGACGCCCAGCTTCACGCCCCGGTCGGTCAGGGTGCGGCCCACGAACTTGGTGTGCGGGAAGTCGCTGAGGGCCGCGCCGACCAGCCCGACCTTGGTGGCCCAGTCGGGGATGACGTCCAGCAGTTCCTGCGCCTGGTTGTTGCGGTTCGGGCCGTACATGGTCCTCGCCAGGCAGAAGGTGCAGGGGCGGGGGCAGCCGCGCTGCGCCTCGACCAGGAACATGTTGCTCAGTTCGCTGTGCGGCGTGACGATCTGGCTGTACGCGGGCAGCAGTTCCTTGGGCGCGGTCGCCCACTTGGGTTCGTGGGTGTGCCGCGCCGGGAGGAACACGCCGGGCATGCCGTCCACGAGGTCGTAGAAGTCCTCGCGGCTCCCGGCCTCGCGCAGGGCCTCACTGACGACGGGAATGATCTGCTCGCCGTCCCCGATAATGATCACGTCCGCGAACGGAGCGAGCGGGTAGGGGTTGGAACTGGTGAACGGCCCGCCGATCATGACGATGGCGTCGCTGTCGTCGCGTTCCTCGCGCAGGGGGCGCAGGCCCGTCAGGTCCAGCAGTCGGATGATGTTCGTCAGGTCCAGCTCGAACGACACGCTGATCGCCAGCAACTGGCAGTCCCCGGCGTCGCGGCCCGTCTCGACGGTGGGAAGGGCCTGCCCGGTCTTCTCGAAGGCTTCGACGTCGTCGGGCAGGAAGGCGCGCTCGCAGGCGACACCCTGCTCGTCGTTGAACATGCGGTAGATGACCTGATAACCCAGCGAGGCCATGCCGACCGAGTAGCGGTTGGGGAAGGCCAGGGTCACGCGGACAGGAGCCTGCTTGAACAGCGTACCGGTCTCGTCGTCCAGCAGGGGTTTGATGGTGTTGCGCCAGTAACTCAAAAGTCCTCCGGGAGCGTGGGCCGCGCCGGAGGGGACCAGAGCGGTCTCAGCGCAGGGGCTGGGCTCGGGGATTGGGCTCGGGCGGCGGCGCGCGTCACAATCCGCCATTCTACGGGATTACACGCACCCAACTGAAGTGTGCGTTACGACGCAAGCACGTCCCTACAGGTCCGGGGTGGGGAGTGGGGCCTCCGGCAGGGCGCGTGCCTGCGGGTACAGCCAACGCAGGAAGACCAGGAACAGGCCAATCACGGTGGCGGTGCTGGTCGTCAGGAATGCCACGAGCACGCTGCTCTCCAGCCGGAATGGACGACCCGCCAGTTCACCCCACCCGGCCGCCAGGGTCAGGACCACGTCGGCGGCCAGCCACGCGCCGGACAGCAGGAACACGATGACCTCCACATCCAGGCGCAGCCAGCGTTCATCCCCGGCCTCACGGTACCGCAGCGCAGGTGCGTGTGCATCCACTCGCGCCCCTCGAACCCGCCGGGCATGAACAGCGACAGGTCATCCTCCGGCACCCGGATCTGAAGGGGATCGTCGTCCGTGAACGCCCGCACGACCTCACCGTACGCGCGGTTGAACGGCGCGCTTTCCTGTGCGGCCCGCCAGTCGTTCCAGACGAACAGCACCCGCCCGCCCGGCCTCAGCACCCGCCGGAACTCGTGTGTCGTGCGCGCCGGGTCGAACCAGTGGGCCGCCTGCGCCGCCGTGATCAGCCCCACCGACGCGCCCGCCAACCCGGTCGCCTCGGACGTTCCGGCCTGCAGGGTCAGGCCCGGCACGCCACGCAACCCCCCGGCCAGCGCGGCGCGCATGTCCGGGTTGGGTTCCACGGCCGTCACGGTCGCCCCGTGCGCCAGCAGCAGCCGCGTGAACAGCCCGGTCCCCGCGCCGATATCCGCGACCCGTGCGTTCAGCAGCCCCAGGTCCCGCAACCACGCGCCCAGCGCGTCCGGGTAACCTGGCCGGGCCTGCGCGTACACGTCGGCGCGGCCCAGGAACCGGGCCGGGTTCACCACACTGGAATCGGCCGTCTGTTCGGGCGTCAGGTCAGACATACCCTCATCCTGCCATGATGACCCACACGCCGCGGGAGCACCTGTGCAGCCTCAGGCAGAGGTGTCCGGTGAGACCGGGGGTTTCTCCAGGCGAACCGGAGTGGCGCTGGCCGGGCGGGCAACGGCACCGGGCCGCGCAGATTCACTGGGCCGCGCAGGTTCGCTGCCGCCACGCGCCCGTAGCGCCGGACGCCACGCACTGGCCACGAAGTACACCAGTCCCGCCAGCAGACCCGTCACCAACAGGAACCACAGCAGGCGGCCCAGCACACCCGCCGCACCCACCACGAACGCACCCACACCCACCAGGACCTGACCGATCAGCCACACCAGAGCCAGCGCCGTGACCGCCAGGAGAATCACGCCCGCCAGGGCCAGCAGCAGTCGCGTCATGCCGCGCAGTCTAGCAAGCGTGTAGATGGGTGCGGGCGCGCCCGTGTCAACCCTGCCAAATCCTTCCGTGCCGTTCCCTGTCTGGTGGGAGGCTGCTGTCTGCTGGGAGGGGTGGCGAGTGTGTGACTGCCCGGAGTGACCGGGCGAAGGTGACGCTGGCCTAGCAAGCCGCCGCTGACAGGCGGCTGGACCCGCTGGGTGCAGGGTAAGAGTGCGGTTCTTCTGGCGGTGGGGGCACACGCGCTCAAGACCCTGCTTTTCACCGGGGACACCCGCCACACTCTTTCAAGCCGAGCAGGCTCGGGGCGCCGCGCCGCACAGCTATAAGCAGCCGTCGTTGAAATCCACTTCACCGGAGTCCCTCTCACCTGCGCGTCCCGGCAGACGGGAGGCCCGGAACGCACAGGCGTCCGGGCCTCGGTTGACCTGTCTGCGGCTTATGCCTTGCGGGCTTTCATGTTCTCGATGATCTTGTCACCGAACTGGCTGGTCTTGACTTCGGTGGCGCCTTCCATGTTGCGGGCAAAGTCGTACGTGACGACGCGCTGCTGGATGGTGTCGTCCAGGCCCTTGAGGATCAGGTCGGCGGCTTCGGTCCAGCCCATGTAGCGCAGCATCATCTCGCCCGAGAGGATCACGGAGCTGGGGTTGATGACGTCCTTCCCGGCGTACTTGGGGGCGGTGCCGTGCGTGGCTTCGAAGATGGCGTGGCCGGTCACGTAGTTGATGTTCGCGCCGGGGGCGATGCCGATCCCGCCCACCTGCGCGGCGAGCGCGTCGCTGACGTAGTCGCCGTTGAGGTTCAAGGTGGCGATCACGTCGTACTCGGTGGGGCGCAGCAGGATCTGCTGGAGGAAGTTGTCGGCGATGACGTCCTTGATGACGATGCCGTTCGGAAGCTGGCACCAGGGGCCGCCGTCGATCTCGACCGCGCCGAATTCACGTTTGGCGAGTTCGTAGCCCCAGTCGCGGAAGCCGCCTTCCGTGAACTTCATGATGTTGCCCTTGTGGACGATGGCGACGCTCTTGCGGCCGTTGTCGATGGCGAACTGGATGGCGGCGCGCACGAGGCGCTCGGTGCCTTCGCGGCTGACGGGCTTGATGCCGAACGAGCTGGTGTCGGGGAAGCGGATTTTGGTGACGCCCATCTCGCGCATCAGGAAGCCGCGGACCTTGTCGGCTTCGGGCGTGCCGGCCTTGTACTCGATGCCAGCGTAGATGTCCTCGGTGTTCTCGCGGAAGATGACCATGTCCACGTCTTCGGGGCGCTTGACGGGGCTGGGCACGCCCTTGAAGTACTGGACGGGCCGCACGCAGGCGTACAGGTCGAGTTCCTGGCGCAACGCGACGTTAATGGAGCGGATGCCAGTACCGACGGGCGTGGTCAGCGGGCCCTTGATACCGAACAGGTACTCGTTGAAGGCGTCCAGGGTGCCCTGGGGCAGCCACTCGTTGGCGCCATACACCTGCAGGCTCTTCTCACCGGCATAGACTTCCATCCACTCGATCTTCTTCTCGCCGCCGTAGGCGATCTCGACGGCGGCGTCGAGGACGCGCACGCTGGCTTTCCAGATGTCCGGGCCGGTGCCGTCGCCCTCGACGAAGGGAATGATGGGGTGGTTCGGCACGTTGAGTTTGCCGCCTTGCATCGTGATCTTCTCGCCCTGCGCGGGCACCTTGATGTGGTTATCCATGACGGGAACCACTGTACCCCAGTCGCGTGAGCGGTGAATTGGTGTCCGTGTTACCCGAAAGGTTCAGGGCGCGGTCTGGACGCAGTTCAAGGTTTCATACGGATTCCGTTTGTTTCCCACTCGCAGCTTCGACCGGCGGATGCTGGAGGCCCGCGCGGATGAACTGGGCGTGTGGGAGCGGCTGGACGTGTACCCGGGTGCGGACGAGGTGCCCTGCGCGCTGCTGGCCCGCGCGCTGCGCCCGGAGACGGTGCCGGTGTGGGTGCGGTACAGCGGCGTGGGCGGGGCGGGCGCGGAGATGCTCTACGAGGACCGCCCGGCGGGCGAACTGGTGCGCGCGCACCTGCGGGCGGCCGGGTGCGTGCTGGCGGACGGTCCGGCAGACGCGGCGTTCATTCTGGCCGTGAACACGCCGGGGACACGGCAGGTGCACCGGCAACCGGATTTCGGGACGGTGGACACCCCGCACCGGCACCTGCCGGCCTTCGTGGACGCCGTGCGGGCTGACCTGCGGGCCGGGCGGCCGGTCAGCGTGGCCGACATCGCGTACCCGAACGGGGCCGAGGCGCGCCTGTGGACGCTGATGCAGGGGCTGCCGCTGGCGGAACTGGCGGGATTCAGTGCGTGGAACACGGCCGGGAACACGCTCGGGTCGGCCGTTGCCTTCGGGAAACTGGCCGCGCTGGTCACGGACCGGGCCGGACACGCCGGAACGCTGCTCTCACGCCTCGTGGACGACGTGCTGTACCAGGGCGAGGTGCGTTCCCTGCTGCGCGCCGAGCTGGGGCAGCCCAGCCCCTTCGATCTGGGGCCACAACTTCACGCTGCCAACCGGCGACTCCCGCAGCTCATGAACCCGAGGGTGCAGGCCGTGTGGGAGCGCCACTTCGCGGGGCGCGGTCTGAGCCTGGAACTGGGCGAGGCGCGGCTGGCGTGGCCGCGACTGTTCACCGGGGTGTTCCCGATGAGCGTGCGTTCCGCGAGCGGGGACGGCGCGCCGCCTTCCCCGGGTGATCGTCCAAAGGGCTGACGCGGCGCAGAAGAAGTCCTGACACGCTGAGAGGCATGAGCGCCCCAGTGCCGCAGCTGTCCCCCGTCACCCGGCCCGCACCGGCGCGTTTCGGTGCCGCCGCCCCGGCGCTGACGGTCGTGCTGGCGGCCGTGACGCTGGGCGCGTGGGCGCAGGCGTTGTTCGGGGCCGGGGCGGGACTGCGCATCGGGAACCGCTCGGGCGAGGTCGTGTCGGGGGTGCGGGTGTGCCTGCCGGGCGGCGAGTGCCTGGAACGCGCCTCGCTGTGGCCGCACGAGTCGTGGCGGGTGCCGCTGCCTAGGGGCGTCACGAGCGCCGAGGTCAGCGTGCAGGCGCAGGGTCAGCGGCAGGGGCGACCCGTGACGCTGGATTCCGACCGTCCGGCGCAGCTGATCGTCACGCAGGGCGGCCAGATCGAGCGGCAGTGAACGCCGGTTTCCGCGTGCGGCGGGGCGTGACAGAATGCGCCGGTGTCTGGTCAGTCCAATTCCGTGCATTCCCTGACGGCCTCTTCCCTGCTGGCGCTTGATATCGGTGGAACGGGCCTGCGCGCGGCGCTGCTCACGTACGACGGTCGGGTGCTCGAACGCCTGGAAGCCCGTACGCCCCGCCCGGCCACCCCGGACGCGGTCCTGGAGGCCGTGGGAGAGCTGGCCGCGCCGCTGGCCGGGCGGGCAGGCGCGGTGGGCGTCGCTTGCGCGGGCGCGGTGGCCGGT
>NZ_JAGLBB010000150.1 GCF_018260555.1 Deinococcus sp.
CCTCTCTTTCCAGCGGGGAGGCTGGGAGTGAGTCGAGGTCTCTATTCAACACTGTCCAGATTCTGGGGAGCAGACCAACCTTGCCACTGGCAATCGCCTGGAACAGGCTGGTCATGCGCTGCTGCCCGTCCAGCAGCAAGAACTCCGGGCGCGCGTTCAACGGCGGCTCCGCGCCCTCCAGGGGACGCGTCTTGAACCTCACGTCCGGATTCCCGGTCGCCAGCGTCATGACCGCCCCCACCGGGAACGAAAGGGAAATACTGGCCAGCAGACTGCGGATGTGATCGTCGTTCCATACCCAGCCACGCTGGAAATCTGGGAGTTGCAGTTTGCCTTCTGCCACTGATCGCAGCATGTCCGAGAGGGCAATCTTGTCTGGGCTGAATGTCGTTGTCATGCGTTCCCCCGCTCTTTCTCGTTAGTTCTGACCGTCACGCCACGACCCCCGTAGGAGCCAACTGCCGGAATTCTGCCAGTGCTGCGTCCTTCACCGATTGATCCATCAGCGGGAACGTGCCCATGGTATGCGTGAATTCGCTCTCGCTCAGGCCGTACCGGTGAGCCACTCGGGCGGCCAGTTCGGCGCACAAGGCGGGGCGGCGCCGAGGCCATCGAGACACGCAGGTCGTCCCGCGGGTTGTGATTGATGCTGTCCAGGATTTTCGGCATGGGTGTGCAGGCAGGTTAGCCCATACAGGCTACCGACTATTTCGTTCACAACCCGGAAACACACCGGGTTGCTAATTGCACCTTAAACAGCCCGCTCTACTCATGCTCACTCTGCGGCGCAGCTCTGCGAGAACGCTCGAATTGAGTGTTTTGGACAGACCAGTCAACCGTAATCCGCATAGGTGACCGCGTCGCAGTGGCCTGACCTGACGCCTCAAGTGACTGGCAGCCTAGGGCCGCTTCTGAACACTGTACGCAGAAGGCACGTGCCTTAGCTCGCAGGAGTACCCG
>NZ_JAGLBB010000151.1 GCF_018260555.1 Deinococcus sp.
CGGGAAAGCACCGGAACCTCTCCATTCCCGCTCCAACGTACTTTCTTCTGCTACGCGCTTCGCGCGGTTTATCTACAGGATAAACGCAGTGTACTTAATTCGGTGCCGTTCCGCTTGAGTCCGGGCGGATGATCAGGCGTCCGCGCCGTAGCGCTCCGCCAGGTACGCCAGCGCGGCGGGGTCCACCTGGCCGCCGGGCACCCAGCGTTCCTCCAGGTTCTCCGTGCCGAACAGTGCCCAGGCGGCCGCCTCGGTGTCCGCGTCCCAGGGTCCGGCAGGCAGGGCGGCGGCGTACCCCTGGCGGATCAGCAGGGCGCGGAGCCAGTCCAGTTGCCCTGTTGTGAGGGGCCGGGTGGTTTCGGGGCGGGTGAACAGCAGGTCGTGCACGTCGAGCAGCCGGGCCAGTTCCGCGCAGGGGGCGGCGTGGTCGTCGGCGCGCAGGTTCACCCAGTCGTCGGTCAGGCCCCCGTAGCCGCGCCCCGGTCCGGCGCACAGCAGCGCGGCCGACTGGCGGCCCCGGCTGTCCCCTCCGGCCGCGTCTCCGGCACTCAGGGCGGCCAGCAGGCGGCGCGGCAGGAGCAGGTCCGTGCCGGCTTCCCAGGCGGCGCGCATGGCCGTCACGACGCCCGGCCCAGTCAGGATGTTGCCCTGAATCGCCACGTCCGGCGCGGCGAACCCGCCCGCCCAGGCGTGACAGCCGGGGCCGGTGAACGTGACGCTGCCGCCGCTGGCGGCCACCAGCCCGAACTGCCGCTGCGCGATCCCGGCATCAGTCGCCTGGAAGTGCGCGCCCACCGCCTGCGCGTCCAGGCCGCTGCTCAGCAGGCGCAGGCCTTCCGGGCCGAAGGTGGGGTTCACGTGTAACTGCTCAGCAGGGGGGTGGGGTGCGGCGCAAAGTGTAGAGTCTGGGTATCGCTGACGATGCCTGCCCAAAC
>NZ_JAGLBB010000152.1 GCF_018260555.1 Deinococcus sp.
CTGGTCAGCGTGTTCACGGGGGATATTCTCATGCCCAATTTCTCTGTCTGATCGTCCCCTGCTGAGCAGTTACCTTTTTTTTGCCTGTCGGTTGGATGGGGCAGATTTTTACCTCCCGTCTCTACTTTGATCATGTTGCATGCAGCACCTGTTCTGACACTGTTCCACTCGGGGGAATACGTACGCTCTTGCGGGGGCGGGGCGGGTACGCTGCCGGTATGCCCCTCTCTGACTATGCGCGGCCCTCCCCTGCCCGGATTCGTCTGTTCCTGTCGCTGCTGCTGATGCTGGTGCTGACGGCGGTGTTCGGGCGGCGGCGTTCGGGGGAACTGGGCACGCGCGAGAGCCTGCGCCGCAGCTCGTTCACGCGGGTGATGTTCATGGACATCGGGGCGCTCAGCACGCTGGGGGCGTGGTACCTGGTGGTGAATGGCCGGACGCCCGTGCGCGTCCCGGCGGCTGTGGCGAGCCTGTTCATGGGGAGTTTCGCGCTGCTGCCGGCGCTGGCGTTCGAGGACTGGGTGGCCGTGCGGGAGGAGCGGCGGGCCGAGTGATGCGGCGCCTCCCACCTGCCTATTGATCTCCAGGATCGTTCGGGGTTGTTGTTCGGGGCGGCGTGTGGGGAGAGGAGCTGAATCACACGTGGTGGTCAGGGCGGCCTGCTGAACACGATTGCCGGGTACGCCTGCGCAGGCGCGCCGCCGTTCGATCTAGCGCCCGTTACAGCCCTTTGGGGCGGGGGTACTGTTCCTGCGCTCGTGGGATGGACGGCCGCGCCGTGACAGGCTGAGCTACTACACCGACTTGAGCGTGAGTACCACCGTTCGTGATCTATAATGCGCGGGTTCCTGGGAACGGTGTGCTTCTGGCGCCGCGCCCTGGGCGGATGGGCCGGGATGGCGGA
>NZ_JAGLBB010000153.1 GCF_018260555.1 Deinococcus sp.
TAGACCTCCTGCGAAAGTCACGCCACGTTGACAACGGTGCGATTACACACCGCCGCAATGAGGTTGACGCGTAAAGAGAAGCGCCGCCTCCGGTGACGGTAAATGTCCTTCAGCACGCGGAAAATCTTCAGACACCGAATGACATGCTCGACCCGCAGGCGGGTCGACGCCAGTTCCCGGTTCTGCTGACGCTGTTCAGGGGTCAGCGGCGCTTTCTTCGTCGCTTTGTGCGGTGTCACCGAGTGACCGTGGTGCCGCCGAATACCCTGGTAGCCGGCATCGCCGATCAGCGCCGTCTCTGGATGGATTTGGACGCCCGACTGCCGGAACAGGGTGAGGTCATGCATGGACCCGAAGGCGGTGGCGACGCACAGGATCATGCGGGTGGACACGTCGATCACGACCTGCGTTTTCAGGGTGTGCCGTTTCTTCTTGCCGCTGTACCAGCGGCGTTGTTGGCTGGTCGGTCGTTCACACGGGGTTTCAGCGGCATCCACGGCGATGATCTGGAAGACGTTCTCTTCCTGTTTGAGGCTCTTGCGGCCAGGAAGTCGGAACTCTCCGCTCCCGATCAGGGCGGTTTCGACGCGTTCCACCGTGCGCTGCACGGTGGTTTCGTGAATGTTCCAGTCGTGGCCGAGGTGAGCGAAGGTGCGGTATTCCCGCCAGAATTCGAGGGTAAGGAGGAGTTGCTGCGCAGTGTTGAGGGCGGGGGGTCGACCGGACTTTTTCTTGGAGCGTTCTCGCTGGTCCAGGACGAGTTCCATCTCGGCGAAGGTTTCGGGGTAGATCCCGGTGTGCCGTTTGAAGCGTGTGCGGTTCAGCTGTCGGAGGCGTTCAAGGCGGTCGTGGCTCACTCACGCAG
>NZ_JAGLBB010000154.1 GCF_018260555.1 Deinococcus sp.
TTCGGGATGGGGGCCTGCTCCTCGAAGGCCGTCGGTGACCGATAGCCCAACGACGAGTGACGACGACGACGGTTATAGAACACCTCAATCCACTCGAACACCTCTGTTCGTGTCTGGGCACGACCCCACTGCGCTTCACCGAGTCCCATCTCCGTCTTCAACGTCGCAAAAAAGCTCTCCTGGACAGCATTATCCCAACATTCTCCTTTCACGCTCATGCTCTGAACGGCCTGCAATCTGTCCAGTGCCTGCTTGTACACGTCGCTCGTGTACTGACTCCCTCGATCCGAGTGATGCAGCAGTCCTCCTGGTGGTTTCCGACGCCCTACGGCCATCTCCAACGCCGCTGTGACCAGCGGCGTCTGAAGTCGCTCATTCAGCGCCCAGCCGACAATTTTCCGCGAATACAGGTCCATCACCGTCGCCAGGTACAGCCAGCCCTCATGCGTCGGTACATACCTGATGTCCGTCACCCACTTCTGGTTCGGTCCGTCCGCAGTGAACTCCCTGGCCAGGATGTTTTCCGCGACTGGGCGGGAGGATTTCACTTTGGTCGTCGTGCGGAACTTCCGCTTCCCACGCGCGACAAGCGCCGCTTGTCGCAGCCCGATCCGCTGACGGCTGACCCGCTCGCCCTGTTCATGCAGGTCGGCTTTGATGCCCAAGGCCCCGTACGTTCCCCGGCTCTCCTCGAAGCTGGTCCTGATGTTCTCCGTCAACACGCGATCTTTCGTGATTCTCTCGCTCTCCGGCCTTCCCCGCGAAGCGTAAGTACACTGCGTTTATCTTGTCGATAAACCGCGCGGAGCGCGTAGCAGAAGAAAGTACGTTGGAGCGGGAATGGA
>NZ_JAGLBB010000155.1 GCF_018260555.1 Deinococcus sp.
GACTGGTCAGCGTGTTCACGGGGGATATTCTCATGCCCAATTTCTCTGTCTGATCGTCCCCTGCTGAGCAGTTACGACTCGTCACCGCTGCGCACCAGGGGCGCCCACCAGCTCAGGGCGCGTTCATAGCCGACGGTGGTGGCGGGCACGGCACCCAGCGCCTTACCGCAGGCGCTGCCGGAACCGTGGCCGGGCCAGACCTGCACGTAGTCGGGCAGGGTGAGGAAGGTATCGCGCAGCGAGGCGAACATCTGCCGCGCGCCGGCAAAGCGGGTTCCTTCGCCCCCGGCCGCCTCGTCGAGCAGATCAGGGCGGCCCAGGTCACCCACGAACACGAAATCGCCGGTCAGGATCATGCTGGGTGCGTCGCCGCGTGGCGTGTCGGTCACCAGGAAACTCAGGTGCTCGGGTGTGTGCCCAGGCGTGTGCAATGCCGCGACACGCACCTTACCGACCATAAAAGTGTCGTTGTGGTGCAGGAGCGTGCGGTTCCCATCGTCGTAGGTGTATCCCCAGTCGGGACCCCCCTCGGCGGAAAGCAGCAGGCCCGCGCCGGTCGCGGCGGCCAGTTCGCGGCTGCCGGACAGGTAGTCGGCGTGAATGTGTGTTTCGGTGACGTGTGTAACGCGCAGGTTCTGGGTCGCGGCTTCGGTGAGGTAGATCTGGACATCGCGGACAGGGTCGACGATCAGGCACTCACCGGTTTTCTGGCAGCCGATCATGTAAGACGCCTGGGCGAGGTCAGTGTCGTAGAAACGTTTGAAGGTAACTGCTCAGCAGGGGACGATCAGACAGAGAAATTGGGCATGAGAATATCCCCCGTGAACACGCTGAC
>NZ_JAGLBB010000156.1 GCF_018260555.1 Deinococcus sp.
ATATCCCCCGTGAACACGCTGACCAGTCCATGCCAGCTGTTCAGACCCTGCTTGCCCAGCGTCGAGATATAGCTCCTGATGCGGGCAAAGTTCCGCCCGCCCTCCTCGGACCTGAACCCTCCAGACACCTTGCGTTTCACGCACCACGGGCGCACATCACGTTCTGCCTGATTGTTGTCGAACGGCACGCGCTCGTCATGGAGGAAGCGCAGCACCGCCGCGCGGTGCTGCCGGCACCGCATCGCCAGATTCCGCCCAGGTGATTGCCCGGTTCGCCCGCGTCGTCCAGGAACCGGGGGCACCTCAGGATTGACCTGAAGCGCCTTTTCCAGCAACGCATCAAACCGTTGCTCGAATGCCGTCCGTGCCAGGGGGGTCAGTCGGCCTTGTTTCTGCTCGTGGTACACCTGGCGCAAGGCGTCTCGCAGTTCGCCTGCCCATTCCTGAGCATGATGTTCGGCCAGACCGCGCAGTTCACGCAGCAGGTGAGCACCGCACAGCGCATGCTGTGCGGGGAGCTTGAAATAGGTGCTCCACGCGTCATGGACGAGTACGCCTTCATAGTGCGGCAGCACGTTCATGGCCTCCAGTGCGGCGAAGCCTCTCTTCGGATGGTGACCGTAGAACGTGAGCTGCGCGCAGCTCACGACATGCATCCACTGGAGGCGCCCATTGACCTTGCTGCCCGTCTCGTCCGCATGCAGGACGGGTTGCTG
>NZ_JAGLBB010000157.1 GCF_018260555.1 Deinococcus sp.
GTTAGTTGTCTAATACTTAATATTCTTTAACGCCACTTAAGTGGCAGATCTGTATACATAGATTAGTGCCTTGAATTTAGAATTCAAGTATGAGATTGTTTAATCTCTTAAAGTATTCCTGTGAAAAATCTACGATGATTTTTCCGTAGATAATTGGATCCAATTTACCCTTTGGGTAATTGGGTCCTACCTCCTCCAAACATAGACTTTATGTCTTTTGTTTGGGGGGGGTAGGGGGGGGTGTATATATGAATATCCACCCCATAGTATGGATATCCCATACCAGACTAGAATATAGGGCATACCACCAATAGATAGAGTGAGGATGCCCTATCAGAAGAATAAGGATATCCATACTATAATATAGTATAGATATATAGGAAGGTAGTATAGGGGTAATATACCATATATATACAATCATTAATTACCCCTATACAATATAGTACAGGATTATAATAATAGGGGGCTTGCCCCCTATTATGGGGGTCACTCGAGTGAGGATGAAATTATCACGAGTGTAGACCCTCCACATATAGGGCCAGTATAGGACCTATAGTGGATATGTAACAGTTAACAACTACTATTTCATAGTACTTCTTAACATATTACATAATAAATTATCTAATATAGACTAGATTACGGAATTACTTCAGCCCAATATAGACACAGGCTGAAAAGTAATTACGTTATAACGT
>NZ_JAGLBB010000158.1 GCF_018260555.1 Deinococcus sp.
CCCCGTGCATACCGAACAGCGTGGTATGCAGCGACTGATAGCCGTTGGCCTTGGGAATGGCAATGTAGTCCTTGAAGCGGCCCGGCAGGGGTTTGTACAAATTATGTACAGCGCCCAGCACGCGGTAGCAGGTGTCCACCTTGTCGACGATGATCCGGAACGCGTACACGTCCATGATCTCGTTGAAGGCCCGGCGCTTGCCGCGCATCTTCTTGTAGATGCCATAGATGTGTTTTTGCCGGCCGCTGACTTCGCCTTCGATCTCGTCGATCGCCAGGCAATGGCTCAGGGACTCTTCGATCTTGTTGACGATTTCCTTGCGGTTGCCCCGGGCGCGCTTGACCGCCTGGTAGATGCGCGCCGAACGCATCGGGTACATGGCCTTGAAGCCGAGGTCTTCGAATTCGATACGAATGGCATGCATGCCCAGCCGGTTGGCGATGGGCGCGTAGATTTCCAGGGTTTCCTTGGCGATGCGCCGGCGTTTTTCGCCGGACAGCACTTCCAGCGTGCGCATGTTGTGCAGCCGGTCGGCGAGCTTGACCAGAATCACCCGGATATCCCGGGCCATGGCCATCGCCATCTTCTGGAAGTTTTCCGCCTGGGCTTCGGCCTTGGTCTCGAAGTTCATCTGGGTCAGTTTGCTGACCCCATCGACCAGTTCGGCCACGGTTTCACC
>NZ_JAGLBB010000159.1 GCF_018260555.1 Deinococcus sp.
ATAAAAGATTACCGGTATCCATGTTTCCACTGCATGCAAGCAGTATGAGGAAATTTTTGTGAATTGGTTTTTTTGTTCGTTTCGGCCATCTGCGGACAATGTGTTTTAGACAATTTTCTCACAACTCAGTGTTTCTCATTCTTAGGCTACGTTGTGCTTTCGTTCTTTTGTTCATTTTTCACCTGTTTTTCTTTCTGGGTTTGTCTCCGAAACAAAGGTTTCTATATTTCTCTTTGAGTAGATCCCACTTTTTGAAATCTTCTTGGTTTATTCCCAGTTCTTGGGAATAAACCAGTTCTTGGGCATCTTTTTCAATTTCGGAGAACCTGCCTTGAGTTCGTTCTCGGTGGAAGGCAAGCCTTCTTTTGCGTAGGACATTAGTGGGATTAGGACATTTAGTTCTTTGTTATGTGTATTCATTGTTCTCTTTTATGAACCCAGGATTTTTCTCAACATTTTTCTTTCTTTTACGACTAACTTTTCAACCTTTCGTCCTGAAACAGAATTAGACATTCTGTTGAGCACGATGCTTATTTATCGATTTTAAACTTTCGCGACTTTCGTTAAATTCACTAACACTTTTGTACTCACTTTTTGGGTTATAACGCCGCGTTGGGTTATCTGCGCGGCGTTTACATAAACAAATCAATAGTAACAATGAGAAAGGAAAC
>NZ_JAGLBB010000015.1:0-36458 GCF_018260555.1 Deinococcus sp.
CATACAAAACGGGAACAAGCGTTTTTTGCCGTGTTTATCGTGCTGAGCAGTTACGTACGTTGAAGCTAACATTGCGAGATTCCGGGAAAGCGCCGGAACCTCTCCATTCCCGCTCCAAGATACTTAACCAGACCAGAAAGCGACAGGCACGCTTGACAGCCACCAGGACCGCCCGTATACTTCCCCTCGCTCTGGATCGTTAGCTCAATTGGCAGAGCAGCTGACTCTTAATCAGCGGGTTGTAGGTTCGATTCCTACACGATCCACCACAGACCCCCACGCGTGTGGGGGTTTCTGCTTGCGGGGGTTCAGCGTGATGTGGGCTGGCGCTCATGCGGGCGGGAACGCGTTCATGCGGCGTTGGCTTGGTGGGTCTTCTTACGGGGTGCGGCGCGGCGGGGTGGTCTGGTGGGGTCATGACGAACGATCAGCAGACCGGCGGGCAGACCACCACACGGGCGTTCATGGCGGCGTTGCAGCAGGCCGAGGCGACGGGCGACGTGACCGCGCTCCTGGCGCTGCACGCGCCGGACGTGACCCTGCGCAACCTGACGCAGCAGACCTGGGAGGGCGAGGCGGGCGCGAGGGCGTTCTGGGAGACGTACCTGGGGAATTTCGAGGAGATCCGCAGCGAGTTCACCCGCAGCCATGAGGCGGGCGGGCTGGGCGTTATGGAGTGGACGGCGTCCGGTCGGCTGCGGGGCGGGCATCCGGTGGAGTACCGGGGTGTCAGCCTGATCGACCTGAGCGGCGGGCAGGTCGCGGCGTTCCGCACGTACTACGACAGTGCGGCGTTCGTGGTGGCGCCGGCCTGAGCGCGGTCGGGGCGGGTACACTGCCCTCATGTTGCTGTACGGTCGGAATCCGGTTTTAGAGGCGCTTCAGGACGGTCGTGTGTCCGAGGTGCTGGTGGCGCGTGGCGTGGAGGAAGCGTTCGTGTCACAGCTCAAGGCGGCCGGCGTGAGGATTCGCTTCTTGCCGCGCATCGAGCTTGATCAGCTGGCGGGCACCACGCAGCATCAGGGCGTGATGGCCGAGGTCGAGGACATGGCCTGGGCGCAGGTGGATGACATCCTGGCGCTCGCGGAGCAGCGCGGCGAGGACCTGCTGATCGTGCTGCTCGACGGCGTGACGGACCCCCGGAATTTCGGGGCGATCATCCGCAGCGCGGAGGTGCTGGGCGCGCACGGCGTGGTCGTCGAGGAGCGCCGCAGTGCGCCGCTGTCGCCGGTCGTGGCGAAGACGGCGGCGGGGGCCACGAGTTACCTGCCGGTCGCGCAGACGAAGAACCTGCCGCGCCTGATGGAGCAGCTCAAGCAGGACAACGTGTGGGTGTACGGCGCGGCGGGCGAGGCGGCCGAGGACGTGCGCCGCGTGGATTTCAGCGGGAAGGTGGCGCTGGTGATCGGCGCGGAGGGCGAGGGTATGCGCCGGCTGGTGCGTGAGAAGTGCGACGCGCTGGTCAGCATTCCGGTGCGTGGGCGGGTGCAGAGCCTGAACGCGTCGGTCGCGGCGGGCATCCTGCTGTTCGAGGCGACGCGGGGACGGTCGTGACCCTGCGCGTCGAGCGCGTGTCGGGTCCCGCCTTTGAGCTGGAGGTCCTGCCGGAGATGGGCGCCAGCATCCTGAACCTGCGGGCCGCGTCGGGCCGGGCGGTCATGCGGCACGTGAACCTGTCGGACGTGCAGACCAGCAGTCAGTGCGCGGGTTTCACGCTGCTGCCGTTCAGTAACCGCATCCGGGACGCGCACTTCGTGTTCAGGGGCCGCGAGGTGCGCCTGCGGGTGAACACGAAAGACGGGCTGGCGCAGCACGGGGACGTGCGTAACCGGCCGTGGCAGGTCGAGCGGGTGGCGCCCTCGCACCTGCGCTGCACCTTCGACAGCCGGGCCTTTGCGGACATCAACTGGCCGTGGGCGTTCACGGCGCAGGTCGAATACCGTCTGCACGGCCCGCACTTCGACACGACCGTCACCCTGACAAACGAGGACACGGCGGCCATGCCCGCCGGACTGGGCCTGCACCCGTACTTCGCGCGCATGCAGGGGGGCGTGGACCCGGCGTTGCAGGTGGGCGCAGAGCTGACCTACGACACCGACGAACGCCAGTTGACGCTGGGCGAGGCCCGCCCCGTGCAGCCCGCCGAGGACTACCGCGTGGCCAACCCGGTGGGTGGGAGGTCCATTGACCGCACGTACACGGCGTGGGACGGCGTGGCCCGGCTGGACTGGGGCGAGCGGGCCCTGACCCTGACAGCCGACAACGTGTACTCACACGTGGTTGTGTTCACCGCCCCGGACGGCAACCTGGCGGTCGAGCCGGTGTCACACGCGACCGACGCTTTTAACCTCGCGGCGCGGGGCGTGACGGGCGTGGACCTGCGCGTACTGGAACCGGGTCAGAGCCTTGCAGGCACGGCGCGCGTGACGCTGGAAGGCGACTGGTAATACGGACCTGGATTGATTCAGAACTCCACCGAATCAATCCGAGCAGACGCGAGTAGGAAGAGCAAACGGATTCCAGTGCAGAGGGTTGCAGAACCATGGTAGGAACGGGCGTGGTCAGCCGGTGGCGAGCAGAACCCCGGCTGCGTCACGAATCTCGAATTCGCGGCGGTCTCGGCTACCCATCCAGTTCAGGGCTTCGAGCAGGTCATCGGTTTCTTTGATGACTTCCGGTTCGGTGGCGTACCCGGTCCACACGACGCGGTAGGCGCGCGGCGTGGTGGGCGGTGACCAGCGGTCACCCTCGCCTTCTTTCACGAATGCTCTGGACATCCGTTCAGTGTGCCCCTATCACGTGACGTGCGGATGGGCGCGGCGTTCAGAGGCGTTCATGCCGCGCCGCAGCCGCGCGGCCCGGGCGTCCGGACCCGTCACTCCTGAAGGTCGGGGACGCTGGCCTTGGGGACCAGGGTGATCTGCGCGGTGCGCGGCTGCCCGTCGCGCGTGAATCCGAGGGTGATGGTGTCGCCCACCCGGGCGCGGCGGATGGCGGTGATGACCTGATCGGCGTCCCCGGTGCGCTGGCCGTTCACGCTGGTGATCACGTCGCCCAGGCGGGTCAGGGTGCCGCCGCGGTCGAAGGTGCTGCCGCGCAACCCGGCCTTCTCGGCAGGGCTGCGGCGGGCAATGTCACTCACGACCGCGCCGCCGACCCGGCCACTGTGAACAGGGTCCAGGATCAGGCCCACGACCGGCACGTCCTTCTTCTCGCCCCGGCGTAACGCGGCGATCAGCGGCCCGCCCTCGACGACCGGCACGGCGTAGCTGCGGCGCGTCTGGCCGCTGCCGTCCAGGCTGATGTAACTGACCACGCCGATCACCTGCCCGGTCGGGTCGAGGATCGGGCCGCCACTGTCGCCGGGCGAGAGAGGCGCACTCATTTCCAGGGTGCCCTGCGGGAAGTCCGCGCGCCCTGCCTGCGCGTTCAGGCCCAGCAGGGTGCCCTGGCGGGGTTGCAGGTAATCGCCGCCGCTGTTCCCGATGGCCAGGACCGCCTCGCCCACCCGGGGCGCGCGGGGCGCCAGTGGCAGGAACGGAAACCCGCCGCCCGGCGCGCGCTTGACCTGCAAGGCGGCCACGTCGGCCTGCGCGTCGAAGGCGGTCACCGTGGCCGGGTACGTCTTGCCGCTCAGGGTGCTGATCTGGAACAGTCGTCCGCCGCTGACCACGTGGTACGCGGTCAGAACCAGTCCGTCCTGGCTGATGAAAAAGCCGGTGCCCAGGCCCGCGTTCCGGGTGTCAGGATTCAGGCTCTCCACACGTACCGTGGCCGGGCGCGAGGCCGTGAACACCTCGCGCGTATCGGCGCCCAGCCCGTTGGGCAGCGCCGGAACCTGCGCCTGCGGGGCCGGACCCACCTGAAAGGACGGCTGGCCGAACGGCAGCCTGGCGTCTGGCAGCAGGTACGCGGCCAGCGCGAGGATCAACAGAACCGGAAGCCAGGGCGAGGCGCGCACGCCGCCAGTGTAGAGCGGCCGCGCGACCGGGACGGTGGCCGAAGGAACCGAAGCGGGAGATCAGGACCACGCCCGACAATCTTGCTTGACAAGATAGTGTTCGCCCATTACCTTGCGCAGCAAGACACTGCCCGGAGGCCCGCCCATGAATCCACTGAAATCCGGCACGCTCGACCTCGCCCTGCTCGCCGCCCTTCAGGACCAGCCCCGCTACGGCCTGGACATCCTGCGACACGTCAACGACCGCAGCGGCGGCCTGTTCGACCTGCGCGAGGGCAGCCTCTACCCCGCCCTGCACCGCCTCGTGAAAGCCGGGTGGATCGAGAGCGACTGGCAACCCAGCGACCGGGGCGGCGCGCCCCGCAAGGTCTACCGCCTCACCGAAGATGGCCGCGAGACCCTGCACACCAAACGCCAGGAATGGCAGACGCTGCGCGGCGCGCTGGACGCCCTGCTGATCCGCGCCCTGCTGATCCGCGCCCTGCTGATCCGCGCCCTGCTGATCCGCACCCCCACCCGGCGGTCCGCGTGACCCGCCGCCTGCGCCGCCCCCGCCGGCCGCTGAGCGCCGACGCGTACATCCACCACGCCACGCGCGGCCTGCCCAGAGGCGAACGCCTGGACGCCGCCGCCGAACTCCGCGCGCACCTGACCGAACGGATGCAGGAACATCAGGCGCACGGCTTCTCGCCCGAGGAAGCCGAGTACCTCGCCGTGCGCGGCATGGGCGACCCGCAGCCCGTCAACCGGGGCCTGCTGGGACACGCCTTCACGCACCGTGCCGGGTGGCTCACGCTAGCCGCGTTGCTCATGGGCGGCCTGGGCTGGACCGCGTACCTTGAGTGGCTGCCGCCACGCGAGGGCGCGCAGTTCGGAGCCATGAACCAGCAGGACGTGAACGCCCTGTTCAGCGACAAGGACGCCCCGCGCGGCACGTACCAGGGCGTGACCCTCACCTACCCACGCGGCACGAAAGCCGTGCTGTACGTGACCGTCAGCAGCACTGAGAATAAGTACCATCCAGAACAGGTCAGTCTGTTCACGAAGAACCTCGTGGAAGACGAGGAGCAGAACTTCACGGGCCGCATTCCCGGCAGTTACCGGTATCAGGAACGCGTCCTGCTGAGCGCATGGCGCATGACCTGTGGCAGCCAGGAACGCAGTGGCATCTACAAGACCGGGTACGGGCTGCCGTCACCCTTTGAGAATTCGGGCATCAGTGGCTACAGCGGGCCGGGCGGCATGAGCGTCGGAGAGTGTAATAACCCCAGCGTGCGCCTGCACGTGGTCAGAGACCGACTGAGCACTCAGCCGCCGACCACCGTTTCCAGAGTCGTGCCACCGGACGGCGAGAACGGCATCATGACGGCCCACCGGCCCCTCCAGCTCAATGAGTGGAGCGTCCTGTACCGCCTGCGGGTGGACCCGGCACGCGACAGCGCCTGGTTTGGCGGAACATCCACCGAACCGAAGGGGACGCAGCCACGCGGCGTGTACGTGGCGGTCATGCCGCTCGATCACCTTCCCAATAACGCGGATGGGTACAGCTGGGGTGGCCTAACAGTCGGCTTCAAGGGCGAGAAACCCATTCCGCTGCCGCCGCTGGTGACGGATCAGCCCGGCGGGTGATGCTCTAGGCTGCCCCTCATGCGTTTCTGGTTACTCAAGTCCGAGCCGGATGTGTTCGGTTTTCCTGATCTGGTGCGGGTGCGGCGCGAGCCGTGGAATGGCGTGCGGAACTATCAGGCGCGGAACTACCTGCGCGAAATGCGTGAGGGCGACCTGTGCCTGTTCTACCACTCGAATGCGCGGCCGCCGGGCGTGGTGGGGGTGGCGCGGGTCTGCCGGGAGGCGTACGCGGATGACCTTCAGTTTGATCCGGCGAGTGACTACTTCGATCCGAAGTCGGGTGTAGCGCCGCGCTGGAGCATGGTGGATGTGGAGCCGGTGGTGGCGTTTCCCGGTGTGGTGCCGCTGGACGCGCTGCGCCACATGCCCGAGTGGGAGGGCTCACCGCTGACGGGTCGCGGGTCGCGGCTGAGCGTGATGCCGGTAGAGGCCGGGGCCTTCTGGGCGACGCTGGACGCTGCCGGCCTGGACTTCGGGGATCTGTCGGGCCTGTCGTGAGTGCACCGGCTGCAACGGGCCCGCTGGAGTGCGCTGGCGGGAAGGGCAAAGGCGGGGTCAGAGTGGCGTCCCCAGGGGAATAGATTCGCGTCTTGCGTATGAACCCAACTGGTGTTGGGGGGTTTTTCACAGTCGCGCCGTGGTGAGTGACCTTAACGTCAGGTGCAGAGAAGGAGACTCCCTGTATGGAACTGGTACTGGCTGGTCTGGTGATTGTGATTTCCCTGCTTCTGGCAGCCTGGCAGGAGCGCCCGGCGTCCCGCCGCCGCAGCAAACGCTGAAACGCCGGTCGGAGGGTTCTGCCCCCGGTCTTTCGCGCACGGAGTGGGTCCGGCCTGCTCTGAAGGGCAGTTCTGGATGAACTCCGTCCCATTTCAGGGCCTGCGGGGCCGGGCGTTCCCTACAGTGAGGACCGATGTCTTCTCCCCTGTGGCCCGGTCAGCAGCATTCTCTTGGTTCCCGTCTGGTGGCCCGACTCCTGCGCGCAGCAGGTTGGACGGCGCTGCTGGCCACGCCGCCCGGACCGAAGTTCATAGCGGCGGCCGCGCCGCACACCAGTAACGCCGACTTCTGGCCGGGCCTGTTCTGGAAGTGGTCGACCCGCATTCCGCTGCATTTCGTGGCGAAGCGCGAACTGTTCCGCTTTCCCCTCGGGGTGTTCATGCGGGCCGTGGGCGGCGTGGCGCTGGACCGCCGCCGCGCTGGCGGGAACTTCGTGGACGCGGTGGTCAGCGTCATCGAGCGTGAACGCGAGATCATCATGCTGGTCGCGCCGGAAGGCACGCGCAGCGGCGGGCAGTACTGGAAGACCGGCTTTTACTTCATGGCGCTCAAGGCGGGCCTTCCCATCGGCGTGACCATCCTGGACTGGCAGCGCCGCCGGGTGGGCGTGATCGGGTACGTGACGCCCACCGGGGATATCGAGGCGGATTTCGCGGAGATCCGTGAGCTGCTGCGGGATGTGCGGGGCCGTAGACCGGAGAACGAGATCGAAGCCTACCCGCCCCCCGCCGCACCGGGTGACAGTGACCAGCCGGGCCTCGCTCCCCGCTGACCTGGGGTGACGTTCAGGGGTCGCGGGTGGGGTCGGTGGGGCCAGCGTCGTCGCGGTCTTTCAGGCCCCGGATTTCCTCGATGAACCGTTCCAGACTGTCGAAGTCGCGGTACACGCTCGCGAAGCGAATGTACGCCACGTCGTCCAGGGGGCGCAGGAAGGTCATGGCGCGGCGGCCGATCTCGGTGGCGGGAATCTCGGCGGCCTGAACCTCGTCCTCGAAGGAGTACGCGAAGGCGCGCAGCGCGGCCGGATCCACCGGGCGTTTCTCGCTGGCGAGGGTCAGGCCGCGCAGGAGCTTGTCCGGGTTGAACGCCTCGCGGGGGCCGCTGCGCTTGACGACCATCAGCGGTTCGAGTTGCGCGCGTTCGTAGGTCGTGAATCGCCGCGCGCAGTTCAGGCACTCGCGGCGGCGGCGGATGCTGGCCCCGTCGTCGCTGGGCCGGGAATTCACGACCTTACTGTCGGGCGCCGAGCAGTACGGGCACCTCATACGGACTCCGGTCGCCTGGCCTGTCGGGTGGCCTGCTGCGTGCCCTGTTGCGTGCCCTGCACAGGCGCTGTAATCAGCGCGAAGCGTGAAGAGAAACGGCTCACAGGGGGTAGGATTCCAGTGCGCGGACTTTTGGGATGGCGGGCATGGGCACCTCCATGACGTTGCCGCGCAGGTGCTTCATGCCGGGCGCGGCCAGCGCCAGCACGGCGTTCGAGAGTGGGGCGTCCAGGGTCTCGTCGCTGCTGCTGGCGCGGCTGGGCAGCAGCAGGTTCAGGCGCAGGTCCTCGGTGTGGGCCTGTTCGACCAGTCCGCGCAGCGCGCCGCGTTGCGGGTGGACCTGCAGGCCGCGCTCATCAAGGTGCGGGCCGATGATGGTCATCCACGTGCCGGGCAGGCGGCGGCGCACGATCTGCGCGATACCCACGCTGCTTTTGAGGTTGGAATTGAACAGGTCCATCCATTCGTTCTCGCCGAGCGACGTGAATTCGCTGTGTGAGCGTTTGTCGGCCAGATGCACGATGCCGTGAAGCGCGCCGAAGATTTCCAGGATGCGGTTCTGCGCGCTGAGCCAGTCGAGGGGAACGCCCACGTCGGCCTTGATGGGAATGGCGTGTCCACCCGTGTGCTCAAGGTGACTGGCGGCGGCAGCGAGGGTCTCGCTGTTCGCTCCGATCAGGACGACGCTGGCTCCGCCGCTGGCCAGGGCAGCGCTGATGGTGCGGCCGTACCCCTGGTCGGCGCCGGTCACGGCGATCACCTGACCGGCCAGGACCTCACTCAGGCGTCCCGGGTGGGGGGTCGGGTTGAACAGCTGCGTCATGCGCCCAGCATAGCGGAGTGACAGCCGGGCAAACGGGCGTCAGCCGGTCTGAGGCAGGCGTTTCAGGGCGCTCAGGGGTGGATCGCTGGCGCGGTGGCCCAGGTTGCAGGCGTGGCACCAGTAGGCCTGATCGCCGTCACGCAGGTCGTGCAGGGTCAGGGGCTGGGCGCAGTGGGGGCAGACATGCATGTACCCGCGTCCGCTGGATGGCAACGGGTCGGCCTCCTTACGTAATAGACGCTTCATATTCTGATATTAACAGAGTATGTGCGGGTGTCAAACACCTCCCGGAATCACTCGCTCCGCCCACAGCATTGCCCCACAGCAACGGGCGGCCCACTTCCACAGAAGCGCGCCGCCCAGATCCGCCAGCCTGAACCGCTCGCCTCTACAGGTCAGGCTCGTCACTGAACTCGGGTTCCTGCCCCCGCGCTCCCGGCATCAGGTCGCCCACCCGGCGCCTCTTTCGCAGCATCGCCGGTTCCTTATCCAGGTTGAACACAAAATGCCGGGGCCGGCGCTCACGCAACCACGTTTCCAGCGCCACCAGACGCGGCCGGAACCGGATGAACTCCCGCAACTGCCGGATCGGCACGAAGCGCGCCTCCTGCACGTCCCGGTCCGGGTCGCGCGGCTCCAGCTTCCCGCCCACCTCTCGCCCCGTGTAGAAAAACTGCAGGTGATGCCCCCACGTCACCGCCTGAAACTCCACGATGAACGCCAGATCCCGCAACTCCACGACCAGTCCCGTCTCCTCGAAGGTCTCGCGGCGCGCGCCGTCCTGCACCAACTCACCGGACTCCAGGCCCCCCTTGGGCAGCGACCAGCGGCCCCGCTCGCGGACCAGCAGAATCTCGTCGCCGCGCAGCACGATGCACCCCACCCCGATACGCGGGTCCGCCAGCGGGCGCTTCTGCCCGCGCTTGCTCGGCGCGGCCGGCGTGGGCACAGCCGTCGTATTCGTCACCTGACCCGGCCGGGGCTGCGCTGGCGTCCCGCCGCCCCGCCGCCGCCTGCGCCTGCGCTGCCCGCCCGCCTGACCCGCCGCCTTCCCGTGATCCTCCGCCATTACACTCCCTCCGGCGCAAGATCATTGAACCGTACGTGCGAACTGTGAAACTGCAACTTCACCGTGCCGACCGGCCCGTTCCGCTGCTTCCCGATAATGATTTCCGCGATCCCCTGCTGATCCGTTTCCTTGTTGTAGTACTCGTCGCGGTAGATGAACATCACGATATCCGCGTCCTGCTCGATGGCACCCGACTCACGCAGGTCCGACAGCATCGGCCGGTGATTCGGACGCTGCTCGACCGCGCGCGATAACTGCGACAGCACGATGATCGGCACTTCCATCTCACGCGCCAGACTCTTCAGACCACGCGAAATGGTGCTGATCTCCTGCTGCCGGTTATCACTGCCGCCGCTGCTCTTGCCGCCCGACATCAACTGCAGGTAATCGATCACCACCAGCCCCAGCTGACCATGCTGCGCCGAGATCCGCCGGAGCTTGCTGCGCAGCCCGTTCAGCGTCAGGTCCGCCTCGTCATCGATGATCATCGGCGCGTCCGCCAGGCGACCCGCCGCGTGCGCCAACCGCTCGAAATCCCGCTCGTTCAGTTGCCCACTGCGAATGCGGTTCATGTCCACCCGCGCCTCACTGCACAGCATGCGCAGCGCCAACTGCACCGCCGGCATCTCCAGACTGAACACCGCGACCGACTTCTCACCCCGCAACGCCACGTTCTGCGCGATCGACAGCGCGAAGGCCGTCTTTCCCATCGAGGGGCGTGCCGCCAGCACGTTCAGGCTGCCCTTCTGCAATCCGCTGATCTGTTCGTCCAGGTCGCGGAAACCGCTGCTCACGCCGTCCGGAATGCCCTTGTTCTGGTGCAGCAACGTGATGTACTCGAAGGTCTCTGTGACGACCTCGTTCATCGCCTGGTACGCCTCGCCCTTCTGCTTTTGCTCGGCCACCTCGAAGATCATCTTTTCCGCGCGGTCCAGCAGATCCTCGAGCGGTAACTGCCCCTCGTACGCCAGTTGCATGGCCTTCCCGGACGCGCTGATCAGCGCGCGCAGCGTGTGCTTCTCCTGCACGATGCGCGCGTAATGCTCCGCGTACGCGGCGGTGGGCACCTGGTCCGACAGACCGATCAGGTAGGTCAGGCCACCGACCTCATCCAGTTGCCCCTTGACGCGCAGGTCCTCGCTGAGCGTCACGAGATCAACCGGTTCACCCCGCTCCTGCAGGGTGCGCATGGCCGTGAAGATCTTGCGGTGCCCCTCGCGGTAGAACATCTCCGGAGCGACCGAATCCCCCAGCTGATTCAAAGTGTCATTATCAAGCAGAATGCTGCCCAGCACGCTGATTTCAGCGTCGTTACTGTGCGGCGGAACGCGCGGCGTGAGTTCCAAGACAAGCCTCTCTTCCGGCACGCGGCGCGCGCCCAGGCCCCCGCAGGGAGCCCAGCGCGGCGCACGCGACCACAAATTCAAGTAAGTGTGGGGACACGAGCGTCCCATTCACCAGGACAACCCGCCCGCCCCAGCTGAACTGCCTATCAGCATAGCACCCCACATTCCCTACGGCCGCCCCACCACCGACTCTGAAACAGACTGCCGCTCCATACCGTGAAGGGGTGTCTGTTGGTCCCACTCGCATCCGCTCGGATTGATTCGGTGCAGTTCCGAAACCAACGGAATCCGTATCACGCCGAATCCTATGAAACGGATTCCGTTTGTTTCGCCGACAACCCGGGACTTCGCCGGATTGCCGGCTCCACGTCCGGAACCCGCCCTACTCCCACTCGCTTCGCTCGGATTGAACGGGCTTTGCAGCCCATTCAATCGGAGTCCGTATGACAGGCGAGCAAGAGGATTCAAAACCAACCAGGCCCAGCGCGCCAACAGGGAAACAGCGCGCCAACAGGGAAAACACGGAACGAATCCACCCACCGGGCCACGGTGCCACGCCCGCCATTCAGTAAGACTCCTGTGAGAAACCCGGCCGTACTCTGAACACAGCAAGGACGGGAGACACCCGCACCTGCCAAAGCCATACGCAGGCAGGACCGGACCATACATCCCTTATCCGGACCCGCCGCACCCAGGAGAACACCATGAAGAACAACACCCAGGGCTTCACCCTCATCGAGCTGCTCATCGTCATCGCCATCATCGGCATTCTGGCCGCCGTCCTGATCCCCAACCTGCTCAGCGCCCGTACCAAGGGTAACGAGAGCGCCGCGCAGAGCTTCGTGCGCAACACCATCACGGCCGTCGAGACGAACCGTGACACGGTCAGCGGCAAGCTGACCAACGGCGGCTATGACGCTGCCGGTGTGAAGGCCAATCCCGTTGTCATCACCCCATACACTGCTGCCACCGCCAACATTCAGACCTGCACCTCCGCGCAGGGCAAGGCCGTGACCGAACTGCCCGCTGGTGTTAAGACCTGCACCATCAGCACGGGTACTCAGGACAACTACGTTGTGAACCTCGAGATGGACAACGGTGGCCTGTTCGCCTACGACGGCTCGACGGTCAAGAAAGTGACCGCTGCTGTCACTGCCCCCTGATCTCACTCAATTTCCTGTAGGCCGCCCTCTGTGGCGGCCTTTTTCAAGTAGGAAGTGATACCCATGACCAATCCACATGCAGGTTTTACCTTGATCGAGCTGCTGATCGTCATTGCCATCATCGGTGTGCTGGCGGCTGTGCTGGTGCCCAATGCACTGGCCGCTCGGAACAAGGGGCATGATGGTGTAGCCGGGAGTTACGGCAAGCACATGCTGGGGTACGCCACCGCCTGGCTGACCAACGACCCGTCGAACAGGACGGCGGATCTTCCGGCCGATTGCGCGGACGCTCTGTACGTTCAGGAAGGTGCTTCGGCAGATTTACCCCAGTCCGTAGCGACCTGTCAGGTCCTTCCGGTCGGCACAGATGGTTACACCGTGAAGGTCAAGTCGGTTTCCGGGCGTGAGTTCACATTCGGCAATTGACGATCTTCCCGCTCGCGCGCGCGTCCCGTTCGGGGCGCTTTTTCTTTATGCTACCCGGCATGTCTGCTGCTCTGTCTGCCCTGAAAGAATGGGACACCCAATCCCGGCTCCTGACCCAAGGCACTCTCTCGCTGCTGATCCGCAAGGGCGGGATCATGGAGACGCATGACGGATTCGAGGTAGAGCACCGGTCCTTCCTTCTCTACCCTACCTTCCTCCACCAGAATCCGGCGGAGCTTCAGCCGCAGTACCAGTCGCTCCTGCGTGATGACCCGCAGCCGGGCGCGATTCGGTTTCCGGCGCTGGCGGAGGTCGTGGCGGTTCATAAGGTCGAGTCGCTGGAGAAAGCCCTTGGGCTGGAGACATTGCAGGCGTTGACGGGCGCGGCGATCGAGCGGCGCTTTCAGTACCGGAACCGGCCGTGGGTGCATGCGCTGCTGTTGCGGGTGCGGCCGCTGCTGGAGCCGCTGGTCCTGCCGGAGTCGGCGGGGATGCTGGGATGCGTGAGCTGGGTGCCGCTGGAAGAGGTGACCGTGCGGGCCGGGGAGCCAATCGTGCCGGAGGATGTGCTGGAAGAACGGCGGCTGGCGCTGGAGCGGCGGCTGGCATGAGTGAAGGGGAGGCCTGCGTGGCCTCCCCCCTCCCCTTTCAGGTGCGCCCTACCTATACGGATTCCGATTGATTCGCTGCAGTCCCGAGTCAATGCGAGCGGATGCGAGTAGGAACAAGATACGGATTGGGCGGTATGGAACCGCAGGCGGCGCTTTTACGACTGTGGCGCAGTAGAGCGGCAGTCCGTATTACTGGGCGTCGAGGTCGTAGTTGTTCAGGAGGGTGGTCTGCACGCCGCCCTGGGTGTCGGTGAGATTCCAACCGGTCCTGGTGCCGGCCATGAACTGGTTGTCGCGCTGGGCGAGGATCAGGCGTTTGCCGTTGTCACGGCTGAGGACCGTGTCGCCGGCGTCGTAGCGGCTGTTGTTGTTGACGTCGCGGAACACGATGAAGCGGTAGTAACCGTATGGAACATTGACCGGCAGGTCGAGGGCGTACCCGCCGGTCAGAAAGCGGTCGAGAATCTGGCCCTGGGTGCCGTCGGCGGTGTACTGGCCGCCGTTGTACCCGACGATGGCGAGTCGGAGGTTCTGGTCGGACTTGAAGCCGCGCAGCTGACCGGCGACGTCCTTGCGGACGGGGTTGCCGGCGAGGGTGCAGGCGCTGAGGGTCAGAGAAGCGAGCGCGGCGGCGGCTAGCAGTTTGGTGTTCATGGTGGCGTCCTCCGGGGTGCGGGTCGGGTCTGACCGACCGTATAAACTGTGATGGCTCTTCCTGGATTCCAGGGAGCTGAGGGTGCTCTGATAGACTATCAGCATGCTGAGCTTAATTCAGCTCCTGGACGACGAAAAATGCTTCAAGGTCGTGCGGGAACTCCGTTGGCCCGATGGCGTGGACTGCCCGCATTGCCACGCACCATACGTGGTCAAGCAGGACCGGGACGACACCCATAGATTCAGACAGCGATATCACTGTCTGAATTGCCAGCGGAAGTTTGATGAGCTGACAGGCACCGTCTTCGCTGGTCACCACCAGCCCCTGCGGCAGTGGGTGGCGTTCTTGGTCAGAGCAGCGCCGATGACGACGCTTGACCGCTGCTTGTATCTCATGGGTCTGAATCTGAGTAACCGCCAGATCGCCCACGAACTCGCCCTGAACGAAGATGATGCCCAGTACATGACCCGCAGTCTCCGGCAGGGCGTGGTGGACGCGTCCACCACGCCCACACTCGCAGGTACGGTCGAGATCGACGAGGTGTACGACAAATCGCCAGTGCTGGGGATGATCGAGCGGGGTGGACACCTCGCGCTCTACCTCTGCGACAACGTTCAGCAGCGGACCATATAGCCTCATATCCCGAATATCATTCAGGCCGGCAGTGTCGGCAACACCGATGAATACTCAAGCTACGCCCGGGTGCCCGCCTGGGGCTACACACACGTCACCGTAAATCACGGTGACCGGGAATGGGCGCGTGAAGACGATGGCGACGGGATCAACGAGGTCCACGTCAACACGATTGAAGGCGTGTGGAGCTTGCTCCGCTCGTGGCTGCGTCCTCATCGGGGCCTGTCGCAGCGCTGGTTGCCCCTCTACCTGGCCTTCTTTCAGGCTATGCACAACATCCGTTGTCGCGGGTTTTCGATGTTGGAGCCGATGTTAAACCTACTTTTGACCTCAGCTCCCCGGAATCCAGGATGAGCCTAACGGGAAATACGACTACGCCCACCGCCTCTGCCCTGCCTGCGGGCGCAACTTTGACAGTTGGTTCTGTCGCCACGGCGGGAGGCGGAACAAGCCAGGGTATCATTCTTGATTTTGGGGCCGCCGGGTTACCCGCCGGTGGAACAGGTACCGTCTGTTTTGACACCAAGATTATCTAAGTACACTGCGTTTATCTTGTAGATAAACCGCGCGGAGCGCGGAGCAGAAGGAAAGTACGTTGGAGCGGGAATGGAGAGGTTCCGGTGCTTTCCCGGCATGGCGCCATGTGAGCTTCAAGGTACTTAAGCGGCCTTACAGCTCCCCCCGGTAGGCCAGGTCTAACACTTCTACCGTATGCATCACGGCCACGGGGCTGCCCGAGCGGCGCACATGGCTCTGAACCTGGGTGTGGCAGCCGATATTTCCGCTGGCGACAATATCCGGTGTGGTGGACAGAATATGTTGAGCCTTGCGCTGGCCAAGCTGGTTTGCCAGTTCGGGCTGCTCAAGGTTGTATGTTCCCGCTGAGCCGCAACACAGGTCGCCTTCGGGGATTTCGACCAGTTGCACGCCGGGAATCGCCCGCAGCAGTTCACGGGGCGCAGCCTTGATTTTCTGCGCGTGGGCGAGGTGACAGGCGTCGTGGTAAGCCACTTTCAGTGGCTGGCGCGTGGGCATCATGGGCTGTAATTCGCCGTCTCGCAGGAGCCCCGCCAGGTACTGACTGATGTCCTGCACCTTCGCGGCAAACGCTTTAGCCTGCGCCTCGTCGGGAAGGCCATGCAGGATTACCGGATATTCCTTGAGGCCCGCGCCGCATCCCGCCGCGTTGCTCAGTATCGCGTCGTAGTCGTCCGGATTGAAGGCCGCGAGGTTCTGGCGCACCAGTCTCAGTGCTTCCTCCCTGGCTCCAGTGTGTAGAGCCGCCGCGCCGCAGCAGCCCTGACCCTCTGGAATGACTACCTCAATGCCGTTGCGGGCCAGAACACGCAGAGTCGCCGCGTTAAAGTTCGGCGCTAAAGCCTGCTGAGCGCAGCCGACCAGGAACGCCACTCGCCCCCGCCGCACGCCGCGCGCGGGCGTGAAGGCGGCGCTGGGCTGCATGGCGGGCACCGATTCGGGAAGCAGGTCCAGCGGACTGCGCAGCGCGGCCGGCAGCGCGGGTGCCAGCGGCTTGGCGAACTGACCCAGGCGGGCCGCCACGCTGAACACCTTCGGGGCCGGCAAAATTTTCAGGATCGCGGTCCGCTTGACCCGGTCGAACGGACTGCGCTGGCGTCGCGGCTCGCTCCAGCCCCGGAACGCCGTGATCAGTTCTCCGTACGGCACGCCGCTGGGGCAGGCGGTCACGCAGGCCTGGCAGCCCAGGCAGCGGTCCAGGTGCGGCGCAGCGTCCATCAGCGGCAAGCCGCCCTCCAGCACCTCTTTCATCAGGACGATCCGGCCGCGCGGGCTGTCCATCTCGTCGCCCAGCAGCGCGTAGGTGGGGCAGGCGGGCAGGCAGAAGCCGCAGTGCACACACGCGTCGACCGCGTGCGCCATGACCTCGCCCTGACCCCCGAGGGTCTGCACGGGAATGTCATTGTTCAAGCGTGGAACCTCATGCGGTACAGGATAGGCGCGGCCGGACGGGACGATTGGGCGCGCGGGCGCTGTCAGCTAGGGGGGTGGCCGCCTTGAGGGGCGTGGTGCGTCTGGAAGTTCGTAGCTGGGGGGGTCATGGGAGGCTTCTGGTGGGTGGGCAGGGTGACGCAGCGCAGGCCGTCTCAGACGGACTGCGCTCCATTCCGCCACAGTCGGAAAAGCGCCGCCTGCGGCTCCATATCGCGAAGGGGCGTCTGCCCTTCCTCCTCGCGTCCGCTCGGATTGATTCAGAACTACAGCAAATCAATCGGAATCCGTATCAAACTGCCGGGCGTGAAGAAGAAAGTACCTTGTAGCTCACATGGCGCCATGCCGGGAAAGCGCCGGAACCTCTCCATTCCCGCTCCAACGTACTTTCCTTCTGCTCCGCGCTCCACGCGGTTTATCTTCAAGATAAACGCAGTGTACTTAGTACGCCCTGCCGCGCTCCGCAGTGGACGCCGTGCCCGGTCGCTGGGAGCCACAGCGGCCCAGTTGGTGCTGACATACGTGGAGGCCGCCAAGGACGCCGGGTACTGGGTGGCCGAGCATCACACCGTGGGCGCCCAGATAGGCGCCGGTGGCATGACGCAGCCCAATTACGTGCCGCTCAGCTGAACTGCACCTTCGCTGGTTCCGGGAGGCGCGCGGCGATGATGGCGCTGGGAATCAGGAGACTCAGCGCGGCGAGGGCGGCGGTGGTAGGGCTGGTGGCGTCGGCAAGCGCGCCCACCAGGAAGACCAGCAGGCCCGCGAAACCCCAGGAGAAGCCCATCATGATGGAACTGGCGACCGCGACGTGGCCGGGCGCGTACTCCTGCGCGGTGACGACGCCCACGGGAATGCTGGCGTTCACGGCGGCCCCCACGATGAAGGTCAGGGGGTAGAACCACCAGTTGGCGGGGCTGGAGAGAATCAGCGCCGCGAAGAAGGGAATGGTGGTCATGATCGCGCTGCGCAGGACGGTGACGCGGCCCAGACGGTCACTGAGCCGCCCGCCGACGATGCCGCCGACGGCGCTGGCGACCGAGTACACGGCGAGCGTGATGGCAACCTCACGCGCCCCGTACCCGCGCGCCAGGAGCATGAACGGCAGCATGGCGTTGTAGCCCATGCTGGCCAGCGAGCGCAGGACGGCCATGGCCCACAGCCACACCAGGGGGCCACGGAAGATGCCGGCGTAATCGCGCAGGGGAAGGCGGCGGGCCTTCTGCACACCGCTGGGCGTGACGGCGAAGGTGACGGCCGCGACGACCACGCCGATCAGCGCGAACCACGGCAGGTGCGTCAGGCCCACCCCGGCGAAGACCGGGCCGAGGGCCATGCCGGCGGTGCCGCCCGCACTGAACAGGCTGGCCCACAGGCCGCGTTTGTCGGGGGGGCTGTGCTGCGCGACGTACGCGGCTCCGGCCGGATGGAAGAAACCGCTGCCGAACCCCGCGACGGCCACGAGCAGGATCAACGCGCCAAACCACGGAACGAAGCCCATGAGGGTCAGGCCGATGCCCGTCATCAGGGGGCCAAGCGCGGCGGCGTAGCGGCGATCTATGCGTTCACCGACGATGCCCAGCAGGGGTTGTAGGACACTGCTGGTCAGCGAGTACACGCTGGAAAGCAGAGTGACGGCAGCGATGCTGACCCCGTACTTGGCTTGCAGGGCGGGGGTCAGGGGCGTGAGCATGGCGCCGTACGCGTCATTGATGAAGTGACCGGCGGTGACGGCCACGGCAATCGCGGCGGCGTTCCGGGCCGCGACGGTGGTGGCGGCGCCGGATGCGCGGCCGGTCGTGGAATCACCCGGGCGGGGAGGTAGTACGGGGATGGGGGCCGACATGTTCTGAACGGTACTCCGCCGGGCCGCTGCCCGTCGCGAGCGGCGTCCCCACAGCGGTCCGGATGTCCGGCCTGCCCGGCCACCGACCCGGCTTGGGCCGCCCCGGCCACCGACCCGGCTTGGGCTGCCCCGGCCACCTGCCTCGGCTGCCGGGCGGCGCGGTCCGGGGTGGCTCAGCGCCTGATGAAGCTCCAGAGATCACCTGTGACAGTCCTGAAAGGAAAGGCGCATGACTGTACGGGTATGATACGGCTTCCGCCTGGTTCAGTACCTTGAAGCTCACATGGCGCCATGCCGGGAAAGCACCGGAACCTCTCCATTCCCGCTCCAACGTACTGTCTTCTGCTCCGCGCTCCGCGCGGTTTATCGACAAGATAAACGCAGTGTACTTAGGTCGCCGGAGGTCTGACCTGTCCGGTTTGGTAGTGGGCGAGCGCGCGTTCCTCGGCGGGAATGCGGACGCCCAGCAGGAGCGCGGCGTTGAGTAGCGTAAAGGCCAGCGCGGTGCGCCACGCGCCCACGGCGAGCGGCGCGGCGGCGAGTTCCAGCGCGACGACCGCGTAGTTCGGGTGCCGCAGGAACCGGAACGGGCCGCCTGTGACGCGCTGAGCGCCGGGCACGATCAGGATGCGGGTGTTCCAGTAGTGGCCCAGCGTGCGGATCACCCAGTAGCGGAGCGGCTGGGCCAGCACGAACAGCAGCAGCGCCGGGACGTTCACCCGCCCGCTACCAGCGCGGCCTTCCAGGTACGTGAACAGCATCCAGGCGGGGTGAAGCACGAAGAACAGCGGGTAGTGTTCCTGGCCGTATTCCACGGCACCCCGCTCGCGCGCCCAGCGTTCGTTGCGGCGCGCAACCCGCAGTTCCAGCAGTCGCTGCGCGCTCAGGAAGGCCAGCAGCCAGGTGGCCAGCGGCCGGGCCTTCACGCCTTCTCCAGCAGGGTGTCGGCGGCCTCATCGGCGCTCAGGTCTCCGCGGGCCACGCGTGCGTACAGGTCGCCGCTGCGTTCGCGGGCCAGTCTGAGCAGCCGCTCCTGCACCAGGGAGCGGACCTCGAATTCCGCGCGGGCCTCGCGGCGGGCCAGCAGGCCGCTCTCGCCCAGGTGCGCGCGGTGCGCCTCGACGGCGCCCAGCAGGGCGTCCAGGCCGTCGGCCTTCGAGGCGATGGTCTGCCGGATGGGCGCCATCCAGGTGTGCTCGTCGTGCGCGCCGAGGCCCTGCGCGGCCGTCAGTTCCCGGACGGTCCGCGCGGCGCCGGGCAGGTCGGCCTTGTTCACGGCGATCACGTCCGCGATTTCCATGATGCCCGCCTTGAACGCCTGCACGCCGTCTCCGCCGGCTGGCGTGAGGACCAGCAGGGTGTGGTCGCAGGCGGCAGCGACGTCCACCTCGGATTGCCCGACGCCCACGGTTTCCAGGATCACCCAGTCGAAACCCGCGCCTTCCAGCAGCGCCAGGACCGACATGGTGCGCGCCGACAGGCCGCCCAGCGCGCCCCGGCTGGCGAGCGACCGCACGAACACGCCCGCGTCGGCATGGTGGCGCAGCATGCGGATGCGGTCGCCGAGGATCGCGCCGCCGCTGTACGGGCTGCTGGGGTCCACGGCCAGCACCGCGACCCGCGACCCGCGCGCGCGGAGCGTGGCGATCAGGGCGTCGGTCAGGGTGCTCTTGCCGCTGCCGGGGCTGCCGGTCACGCCCAGGACCACGGCCTGCCCACCCTGCTGGGCGGTGCGTTCACGGGCGGCGCGCAGCAGGGGCCGCGCGCCCGGCAGGCCCGCCTCGGCCAGCGTGACGGCGCGGGCCAGGGCGCGCAGGTCCCCGGCGAGGTAGCGGGTGAGCAGCTCGGTGGGCGGCGGACTTCCGGCCGGGGGCAGCGGGGCGGTCACGGCCTGTCCCGGCCGGAACGGGTGAACTGAAGAGAGCGCATGTGCCGCCCAGGCTAGCGCATGGGCGCGCGGCGGGGTTCAGCCGCGCCGGACGGGGATCACGCCCGCGGCCTGTCCGCGGCGGGCCCGGCTGGGAGGAGCGACCGCGCCTGGAAGGCCCCGCCGTCACGGTGGTTGCTGCTAGGGGGTTTGCGGCTAGGGTGCCTGCCCGAGAACATCGTCGGCCTCGGTGGCTTCCAGCAGGCTTTCCAGGTGGGCGTCGTCGTTGAAACCCAGCAGCATGCCGCTGCCCTGACCCAGCAGGACGCGCGTGACCGAGGTGTTCGATACGCTCAGGCGCGCCCAGGCGTTGGCGGGCACGCCGCCCAGCGCCAGACCGACC
This sequence comes from Deinococcus sp., assembly GCF_018260555.1. GTDB lineage: Bacteria > Deinococcota > Deinococci > Deinococcales > Deinococcaceae > Deinococcus. The sequence continues at coordinate 20,446 of NZ_JAGLBB010000015.1, forward strand.
GCCACGCGGACCACGCCGCCGTGAGTGAACACCAGCACCCGCTTTCCGGGGTGGCGCGCCTGAATCTGCGCGAAGGCCTCGCCGCTGCGGGCGTACAGGTCCTCCATGCTTTCCCCGCCGGGGCGGCGGGTACTCCAGGGTTCGGTGCTCAGGGCCTGAAGGTACTGGGGAAAGCGGCCGCGGATCTCGTGGATGGTCAGGCCCGCGAGGTCGCCCACGTCGATCTCGCGCAGACCCACGTCGGTCTGTACTGCGGGCGCGCCGTGCAGGCGCTCGGCGACGATACGGGCGGTCTGGGCGGCGCGGTTCAGGTCGCTGGTGTACACGGCGTCGAAGGGTTGTGCGGTCAGGCGCTCTGCAAGGCTGGACGCCTGGAGCACGCCCACGGGGCTGAGCGGCACGTCCGTCTGACCCTGGTACCGGCCGTCGGCGTTCCAGGTGCTCTCACCGTGGCGCACCACCCAGAATTCCGTGGCGGTGGCGCGGTCCAGCGCGGCGAAGCCGGTGGGAGCCATCCGCCTCGTCAAACGGCTCCCGTGAAGGTCACACCCTGACCGGCCGTCATGTGACCGATCACCCAGGGCTGCTCGCCGGCGGCCCTCAGGGCGTCCAGTGCGGCCGCCCCGTGCGCGGCGGGCAGGATGAACAAGAAGCCCACGCCCATGTTCAGCGCGCGGAAGGCCTCGTGGCGTTCTACGCCGGCGCGCGCCACGATCAACTCGAAGACGGGCGGGACGGTCCAGCTGCCGGTCTCGACCTGCATGCCGATCCCGGCGGGGAACACGCGGGGCGGATTGTCGATCAGGCCTCCGCCCGTGATGTGCGCCATGCCGCGCACGTCCACCCCGGCGGCCTGCAGCGCGTCGAAGGCCGGGAGGTACGAGCGGTGCGGCACGGGCAGCAGGTCCGCCAGGGTCTGGCCGTGCAGGTCCCCGCGCGCCTCGTTCCAGTCGAGATCGTCCAGTGCCATGCGGGCCAGCGAGAAACCGTTGGTGTGCAGGCCCGAGCTGGGCAGCGCGATCACCACGTCGCCCACCTCGATGCGTGCGCCCGTGATCAGGGCCGGGCGGTCCACGACGCCCACGATGGTGCCCACGATGTCCAGTTCGCCGTCCACGTACACGCCGGGCATCTCGGCGGTCTCGCCGCCCAGCAGGGCCACGCCCAGCGCTTCGCAGGCCTGCGCCGCGCCGGTCACGACTTCCGCGACCCGTTCGGGCGAGAGTTTGCCCATGGCGACGTAATCCAGGAAGAACAGTGGGCGCGCGCCCTGCACCAGGATGTCGTTCACGCAGTGGTTCACGATGTCGCCGCCCAGCCCGCCGAAGCGTCCGGTGCGGACCGCGACCTTCGTCTTGGTGCCCACCCCGTCCGTACTGGCGACCAGCACCGGGTCCTCCATGTGACCGAAGGCGGCGCGGAACAGTCCGCCAAAGCCGCCCAGGCCGCCCAGCACGTTGGGCGTGTGCGTGCGGGCCACGGCGTCTTTCATCAGGTGGACGGCGCGGTGTCCGGCGTCGATGCTGACGCCCGCGCGTTCGTAGGCTGACGCCGGCGCGCCTTGCTTGCTTTCAGTCATGTGCTCCTGCCTCCTGCGGTCCGCTGAGCGGATGTTCAGTGCAGTGTAACCAAACTCGCGCTGGTCAGGGCCGGGGCGAAGGGGCCACCCATACGGACTGCGATTGATTCAGAACTGCCGCGAGTCAATCGGAGTCCGTATCAGGCGCGGGCGGCGCGGCGGGCCAGCAGCCAGCGGCTCAGTGCAACGGACGCCACCACGGCCGACAGCAGGCCCAGGCCCCACAGCAGGCGCTGCGTGTTGCCGCTGAGCCACACGACGAGCAGCGTGACCGGCAGCGCCCCGGCGGCCGTGGCCAGCATGAACGGCCGGAACCCCATGCGGGCCGCGCCCGCCACGAGGTTCATGACGTCGGCGGACAGGACCGGCATCAGGCGCACCATCAGCACGCCCTGCAGGCCGTAGCGCGTGGCAACATCATGCGCGGTGCGGCGGGCGGTCTCACCGGCCAGGGTGCGGATCAGGGTGTCGCCCAGCGTGCGGCCCAGGCCGTACCCGGCAGCGGCGCCCAGCAGCGTGCCCAGGTACACGATCAGGAATCCATCGTACAGGCCGTAGGCGCGGGCGGTCACGGCGGTCATGACCAGCGCCGGCACGACCGGAAGCACTGCCTGAAGCACGAACCCCGCGATCAACGCGAGCGGCCCGGCCCAGCCCAGGCCGTCCACGAACGCCTGTGTGACGCGCGGATCGTGGCTGGTCAGGGCGGCGTAGGCGCGGGCCAGGAATTCACGCACGTCGGGCAGCAGGGCCACCCCCATCAGCAGTAGCAGGGCGCCGCCCAGGATCAGCCAGCGCAGGTAACGGGGTGAATGCGCGGCGGCGGTCATTGCGGCCCAGTGTAAGCGCCGCACCGATGAGCTGCGACCATCAAAGGTTGTGGGACGGGGAGGGACCGGGCCGGGCGGCGGCCGCAGTCAGGTGAACGGTCAGGTCGTCGTGGGCGTACCTCCAGCCGGGTGGAAGGTGACCTGCGCGGCGCACGTCCACCCCATGCGACAGGTGCGTCAGGACGACCTGCCCCGCCGCCCGCGCCCAGGGAAGGCGCAGGGCCCCGCGCACGTCGTACACGCTGCGGCTGGTCAGGGGCGCGCCTGACTCGTCCTCGAAGGACGTGCCGAGAACCAGCGTATCCAGGCCCGCGCCGCCCGGCGCGCGCAGCCACTCGCGGGCCAGCCCTGGCGGAATGCCGATGGCGTCCGTGACGACCGCCGCCGACCAGCCGTCACCCCCGGCCCCGGCGGGGCGGTCCAGGCGGTAGGCGTGGCTGTGTCCGTTCGCGCCGTGCGGCACCCGGAAGGCCCGCACGACCACCTCGCCCACCGGGACGCCCTGCGGCGGGATGGGCTGCACCGGCCCCCCCTCGCCCGCCGGAAAGGCGTACGGGAAGCGCGCGGCGATCTGCGGCACGACCTCCGGCGGGGCGTACACGCGCAGCCGTCCGGGGGCGAAGCGCGCGTAGTCGAGCAGGTCGCCCAGGCCCAGCAGATGATCGTTGTGCGCGTGCGAGATGAACACCGCGTCCGGCACGAGCGGGCCGCTCAGGCGGGCCAGTCCGGCGTGCGTGTCCGGCCCGGCGTCCAGCAGCGCCACCCGGGCACCCGAACGCAGCAGCGTGGCGGTGCGCGTGCGGCGGTTCAGTCCGGGCTGCCCGTTCACGCCGCGCGCCTCGGCGCACACCGCGCACGCACACCAGAAGCGCGGCACGCCCTTGCTGTCGCCCGTGCCGAGCAGCGTCAGGGTGTCGGTCTGATCAGAGTTGGTCTGGTCGGGGCTGACGTGGTCAGGAGTGTTCTGAGCTGGTCCGCTCACGGGGTCATCAGGTCACGTGCGGCGCGCGCGAGGTCGCCGCTGCCCGCCAGACTGCTGCCCACCAGCACCGCGTCCGCCAGCCCGCGCACGGCCGCGACGTCCTGCGGGGTGCGGTAGCCGCTCTCGGCGACCAGCACGCCTGTAAAGCCCGCCTCACGCGCCCGGCGAATCAGGCGCGGACTGACGCTCAGGTCGATCTGCAGGGTGGTCAGGTCGCGGTTGTTCACGCCGATGATCCGCGCTCCGGCCGCCAGGGCCACGTCCAGTTCGTGCTCGTCGTGCACCTCGACCAGGGCGTCCAGGCCCAGGTGGTGCGCCGCGCCCAGATATTCACCTGTTCGTTCGTGCAGCACGCTGACCATCAGCAGCGCCGCCGACGCGCCCCAGTCGGCCGCCTCGCGCAGCATAGCCGGATGCACCACGAAATCCTTGCGCAGCGCCGGAAGGTCCGTGGTGGCCACCACGTCCAGCAGCGCCTCACGGTTCCCGCCGAAGTAACGCGGTTCGGTCAGTACACTGATCGCCGCCGCGCCGCCCGCCGCGTACGCCCGCGCCGCGTCGGCCGGATCGAGCGGCGCAATGGCGCCCTCACTGGGACTGGCGCGCTTCACCTCGGCAATCAGTGACAGGCCCGGCGCGCCCAGGGCCGCCTCGAACCGCCGCTCGCCGGGGCGCGCCGCGCCCAGCTGCGGGTCCGCGCCCGCGTAATCCCCGGCGCGAAGTTCCACGATGCGGCCAAGCACGCCCGGAACGCGCTTCAGATCAGGGGCACTCAGGGCAGACATGCGCCGAAGCATACTGCATTCACCGACCCCCCCGCCGCCCACCAGCACGGCGCGCAGCACGCCTGAAGGTCTCCCGAGCCCGCCCGCGGCAGGGCGGCGTGTTAGCCTGATCCCCTATGAGTCTCGCCCCAGGCAACGGCCCCGTACAGATCACGCAGGACCAACTTCAGGCCCGCATTCACGAAATCGCCGTTAAAATCCGCGAGGACTACCACGGCACCGAACCCCACCTGATCTGCGTCCTGAACGGTGCTTTCATGTTCCATGCCGACCTGGTGCGCGCCATCGACATGCCCTGCACCATCGACTTTCTGCAGGCCAGCTCGTACGGCAACGCCAAGCAGAGCAGCGGCGAGGTCCGCATTGTCAAGGACCTCCAGTTCCCTATCAGTGACCGCCACGTGATCCTGGTCGAGGACATCGTGGACACCGGCATCACCATGAACTACCTGCTGCAGTACCTGGAAGGCCGAGGCCCCAAATCCCTGAAGATCGCCGCGCTGCTCAGCAAACCCAGCCGCCGCAAGGTCGAGATTCCCGTCGAGTACCTGGGCTTCACCATTCCCGACGCGTTCGTGTACGGCTACGGCCTGGACCGCGCGCAGTTCGACCGGAACCTGCCGTACATCACCAGCCAGGAATAGCAAGAAGCACACACAGGTGACCGGCAGGCATACCCCCCACCAGCCACAGCTGGAGGCCCGGAATCCGAACGCTTCAGAATCCGTCTGACGCTGACACGCTGACGGGCACGGCGGGTTTGCGCTACACTTCCGGGCATGATCCGCTCTGCGCTTCTCAGCCCCGGACGCCCCAACTAGCCGTCAGGTTCGTTCGGGCGTCCCGGCTGCGTGCCGGGGCGTTTTTTTTGGCGCTGATCGTCGGGAGCCGTGGCCAGCGCGCCCATTCCCCCCCTCTCCCCCACTTCTGAAGGAGCGACCTCATGACCCAGAACAACGAATCCAGGCCTGTCAATATTCCCGAGCCGCGCATGGAGCGGTACAACCCGCACGCTATCGAGGGCAAATGGCAGGCGGCGTGGGCGAGGAGCGGCCTGTACACCTTCGATGAGAGCGCGCCGGGCGAGAAGCACTACGCGCTGACGATGTTCCCGTACCCGAGCGGGAACCTGCACATCGGGCACTGGTACGCGAACGTCGCGCCGGACGCCCGCGCCCGCTGGATGCGCATGCGCGGGTACAACGTGCTGTTCCCGATGGCCTTCGACGCCTTCGGTCTGCCTGCCGAGAACGCCGCCATCAAGAACAACACCAACCCGGCCACGTGGACGTACGCGAACATCGAGCGCATGACCGGGCAGTTCCGGGCGATGGGGACCATGATCGACTGGAGCCGTCAGTTCGCCACCTGCGACCCGGAGTACTACCGCTGGAATCAGTGGTTCTTCATCGAGTTCTACAAGCGTGGCCTGGCGTACAAGAAGGGCGGTCTGGTGAACTGGTGCCCCAGGGACCAGACGGTGCTGGCAAACGAGCAGGTCGTGAACGGCCACTGCGAGCGTTGCGGCGCGGCCGTGGAGAAACGCAACCTGAGCCAGTGGTACATGAAGATCACGGACTACGCCGACGAGCTGCTGGACTTTAGTGGCGCGGACATGCCCGAGAAGGTGCGCCTGATGCAGACCAACTGGATCGGCAAGTCGGTCGGGGCCGAGGTGACTTTCGACACGCCAGCCGGGCCGGAGACGGTGTTCACGACCCGACCGGACACCCTGATGGGCGCGACGTTCATGGTGCTGGCGCCCGAGCACGCCCGCGTGAAGAACCTGACCACCGATGAACAGCGCGCCGAGGTCGAGGCGTACGTGGCAGCGGCGGGCCGCAAGACGGACGTGGAGCGCCAGCAGGAAGGCGAGAAGACCGGCGTGTTCACCGGCAGTTACGCCACGCACCCCATCACGGGTCACCAGTTGCCGATCTGGATTGCGGATTACGTGCTGGTCACGTACGGCACCGGGTCGGTCATGGCCGTGCCCGCGCATGACGAGCGTGACTTCGCGTTCGCGCGCAGGTTCGGCCTGAACATCCTGGAAGTCATCCGCCCAGAGGGGGCCGAGCCGATGGCCGAGGACGCCGGGGCGCCCTACACCGGCGACGGAATCATCGTGAACAGCGGCGAGTTCGACGGGCTGAGCGGCGGGAAGGCCAGCATCGCTACCATCATCGAGAAACTGGAGGCGCGCGGGATCGCCAGGGCGAAAACCACGTACCGCCTGCGCGACTGGCTGTTCGCCCGCCAGCGCTACTGGGGCACGCCGATTCCCTTCGTGCACTGCCCCGAGCACGGCGCGCAGCCCGTCCCCGAGGATCAACTGCCCGTCCGCCTGCCCGAGAACGTGGAGTTCACGCCGACCGGCCAGAGTCCCCTGAAACTGAACCAGGAATGGCTGAAGACCACCTGCCCCGTCTGCGGGGGGGCGGCTGAGCGCGACACGGACACCATGGACACCTTCGTGGATTCCAGCTGGTACATGTACCGCTACCTGAGCCCCGACTACCACGCGGGCCCCTTCGACCCGGCCAAGGACCCCATGATGCCCGTGGACCTGTACACGGGCGGTATCGAGCACGCGATCTTGCACCTGCTGTACTCACGCTTCTGGGTGAAGGTCATGCGCGACATGGGCCTGACCACGCACAGTGAGCCCTTCGCGAAGTTGCGCAACCAGGGCATGATTCTGGGCGAGGACGGCGAGAAGATGAGCAAATCACGCGGGAACGTCGTTGACCCAGACGATCTGGTGCGCGAGTACGGCGCGGACACCGTGCGGACCTACCTGATGTTCATCGCTCCGTGGGAACTGGGCGGCCCGTGGGACCCGCAGGGCATCAACGGCCCCGCCAAGTGGCTGAGCCGCGTGTGGACCCTGTACACCGACGACAAGGTCACTGGCCCCGCCGAGACCCTCACCGAGGCTGACCTGCGCTTCGCGGTCCACAGCACCCTGAACAAAGTCACGGGGGACTTCGAGCGCCTGAGCTTTAACACCATCATCGCGTCCCTGATGGAACTGACGAACACCCTGGTCAAGGCCAAACGAGCCCCCGCCTTTGGCACGCCCGCCTGGGACGAGGCGCTCGACATCTTTAACCGCATGCTGGCGCCCGTCGTGCCGCACATCGCCGAGGAACTCTGGGCGGCGCGCGGCCAGGAGGGCAGCGTGCACACCGCCGCGTGGCCCGCCACCGACGAGCAGGCCGCCACCCGCGACACCGTCACCATGGGCGTGCAGGTGAGCGGCAAGGTGCGCGGCCAGGTCACGATCAGCAAGAGCGCCACGCAGGAAGAGGCAGTGGCCGCCGCCAGAGCCAACGCCGACATCGCGCGGTTTATCGAGGGCAAGCAGATCGTCAAGGAGATCTACGTCCCCGGCCGCATCATCAACATCATCGTGCGCTAAGGCCATCGAAATCGATCCCCAGGAGAGCCGAGCGGCGCGGGTACCCAGGAATGGACGCTGCACTGGGAATGAGCGCAGCGGGACAGAGGACGCCTGAAACGGCCTGTGTTTCATTGCGCCACAGTCGGGAAGGCGCCGCCTGCGGTATGAAGCCGCAGGCGCCTGTTGTCCCTCCTCGGGTCCGCTCGGCTTGACTCGGGACTACACCGAATCAACCGCAGTCCGTTTCAGCCAGACCGGAGGTCAGCGCACGGCGGCCCAGAAGGCGTCCAGGGCGGCCTTGACCTCAGGCATCTTCTCGAAGTGCGGCAGGCCGTCCGTGCCGGGGATACGCACGGCCTGCACGCCGCTCTGCTGCGTGAACGCCTGAAGCCGATCAAAGGAAACGAAGCCGTCCTGATCGTACAGGACCAGCGCCGGGGTGTTCAGGCGCGAGTACAGGTCGGCGTACGCGTCGGGCGTGAACAGGCGGCCGCTGATGAAATAGATCGGGGCGTACTTCGCGCCGGGCTGGCGGGTGGTGTCCAGCGAGTAGTCGATCAGGCCGCCGTCAACTGGGCCCCGGAACGAGCGGCTCAGGAAGTACTGGATGCTGGGCCGCGTGCGGATCAGGGCGTACAGCGGCGTGCTGAACGCGTTTAGGCGGCTGTAGAGCTGCTGGCCGCCGTCGTCGGCCGTGGCCTGCTGGGTGCCGCCACGCGGGTTGCCCAGGCCGCTGGGGCTGATCAGTGTGACGCTGCGCACCCGGGGGTCGAGCAGCGCGGCGCGGGCCACGAACTCGCTGCCCAGACTCAGGCCGACCACATCCACTTCGGCGTTCAGTTCGGTGATCAGGGCGTTCAGCGCGGCCGTCATGAGTTCCCTGGTGTACGTCACATCCGGGCGGTCGCTGCTCCCAAATCCGGGCCATTCGAGCGCGTACACCGGGCGGGTACCGACGTAGGTGTCCCAGATGGGTTTCATCTCGTAGGCGCTGGCGGCGGCGTTCACGCTGCTGGTCAGGACCAGCGGGCGACCCTCGCCGCGCGGGTCGGCGTAGTACGCGACCCGGCCGAAGTTCGCCAGGGTCAGGTAACGCCGCTCACCGCTCAGGGCGGGCCGCAGGTTCACGGGCCGGTTCGGTGCGGTCACCGGCACCTGGGCAGGTTGGGGCGCGGGGGGCACCGTCTGGGCCAGCGCGGCGGAGCCCAGGAGCACGCCGATCAGCAGCGCGGCCGGCAGGGAGCGCCGGGGGCGGCGCGGGTGGGCGCGGTCCTGCGTGCGGCTCGGGTGGGTCCGGTTCAGGTTCATTCCCGTATGCTCGCCCACCATCCGGCGCGGAACTGTCCTGTCGGGTACGCTCTGCACGTGGGGCGTCCCTTCTCCGTCCTGCTCGGTCGCATTCACCGGCTCCGCTCGTCCATGAAGGCCCGCCCATGAAAGCGCGGCCATGAGGAAAGGGGCTGTCTGGCCGATGCTCTAGACTGCGTGGCGATGCGTGCTGATCTGCTGTCCCGTGTGCTTTCGCTGCTGCCCGAACGGTCGGACCGTCCGGAACTGAACGGCTATTACGGCATGCTGCGCGATTACCCGCAACGCGGCGGCAAGGGCATCCGCAGCGAATTGCTGCTGGCCAGCGCCCGCATGCACGGCGCGCATCAGGAGGCGGCCCCCGCACCGGGAACGCCGTGGGATTCGGCGCTGTGGCTGGCGGCCGGGCTGGAAATGTTCCAGAACTGGGTGCTGATTCACGACGACATTGAGGACGACAGCGAGGAACGCCGGGGCCGCCCCGCGCTGCACCGCCTGCACGGCGTGCCGCTGGCCATCAATGCCGGGGACGGCCTGCACGCGTACATGTGGGCCGCCGTTCACCGCGCGGGCGTGCCGGGCGGCATGCAGGCCTTTTTGGACATGATTCACCGCACGGCGGAGGGGCAGCACCTGGACCTGTGCTGGGTCGAGGGCCGCCGCTGGGACCTGCGTGAGGACGACTACCTTCAGATGGTGCGCCTGAAAACTGCGTATTACACGGTGGTCGTTCCGCTGCAACTGGGGGCGCTGGCGGCGGGGGCACAGCCGCACGCCGGGTTTCACGCGGCGGGACTGGCGCTGGGCGCGGCATTCCAGATCCGGGATGACGTGCTGAACCTGAACGGCGACCCCGTGAAGTACGGCAAGGAGATCGGCGGTGACCTGCTGGAAGGCAAGCGCACGCTGATCGTGCTGCACTGGCTGGCACACGCGCCGCGCGAGCAGCGCGAGGTATTCCTGGACCAGATGCGCCGCGACCGCCCCGACAAGGACCCGGCCGTGATCGCCCGTATTCACGCGTGGCTGCTGGAGAGTGGCAGCGTGGCCCACGCGCAGGCCTACGCGGACGGACTGGCCCGCGACGGCCTGATCCTGCTGGAAGAGGCGCTGACCGGCGTGCCTGACCAGGCAGCGGCGCAGGCACTGCTGGGCGTCATCCGGGAACTGGCGACCAGGGAGGCCTGACCCAGCCCAGGGCCGGGATCAGCGCCGCAGCAGCGTCAGTGCCACGTGCGCGAACTCGCCAAAGGCGGCGTTCAGGGCGCGCATGGCCGGATCGGTGGGCTGCCCGCCGCGCAGGTACAGTCCCGCGTTGAATTCGATGCCGAAGGCGGGTACGCCACTGCGGGCGCTGTGCGTGAGGCTCAGGGTGTCGGTCGCCCAGGGTTCACCCAGCGTGACACGCGGGTCGGGGCTCGCGGCGATGATGGGCGCAAAGGCGTCCTGGCAGGCGCGTTGCAGGGCGTTCCAAAGGGCGTGCGGGTAGGTGGGCTGCGCGGGCGTGCCGGGCATCAGGCAGATGGCGGGGCGGGGCACGCCGGTATCGGCGCCCAGCGCGGGGCCGGTGGGGGCCATGGAGTGCCCCACGATCATCAGGCCCGCGCCCTGAAGTTCGGCGGTCACGAGCACGTCGAAGGGGTCCCAGATGCGGCGCAGCCGCCGTTCGCGCGTGGCGTCATCTGGCGTCCACCCGGCCGGGTACAGCGGCGCGCGGTCAAATCCCATGAGCTTCAGGACGCCATTGTCGTCAAGGTCGTCGCGGTCGCGGTTCAGGTCGGCAGCGAAGCGGCTCCAGGGGGCCTGGACGTGGCGCGCGCCGGGCACGCTGAACAGCAGGTCCGTGTACGGGTCGCCGTCCAGGAAGATGCGGCGCAGGAACGCCTCGCGGCGGGGCGTGTCGAAAACGTCGTCGCCCAGCATGTCGCGCAGCACGTCGGCCGGCAGTTGCCCGGAGGGGTGCGGCGTGACGATCAGCAGCTCACCTGAGCGGGTCGGGTCACCTGTGTGGGATGGGTCGCCTGTGGGGTGGCCGGGCGCGGAAGTCATGCGCGGAGCATAGCGCCGCCCGGGGCCAGGCCGGGGGGCCGCAGAAGGCGTCAGCGGGGCCACAGGCGGTTCATCCAGCCGCTCGGGTTGGTGCCCTCGCCACGCACGCGGATTTCGAGGTGCAGGTGCGGCCCGGCACTCAGGCCGGTGCTGCCGACCTCTCCGATCTTCTGGCCGCGCGTGACCTTCTGCCCGACCTTCGCGGTCACGCGGCTCTGATGGAAGTACAGGCTGACCACGCCCGCCCCGTGATCGATGACGACCAGTCCGCCGCGCACGGGGTACCGTCCGGCGATGACGACCGTGCCGTCGTTCACGGCCAGCACGGGCGTTCCGGCCCTGGCGGGGTAGTCGGTGCCGAAGTGGTACGCGACGGGGCCGCCCGCCGTGTACGTGCGCGGCTGCCCAAACGAACTGCTCGTGGGGCTCACGCCGCTCAGGGCCGGAGCAAACGGGCGCGTCCAGACCGGCGGGGTGCGCCGGGCGTAGGCCTTCTCGACCAGGGCGTCTTCGGCCTTGCGGCCCGGATCGACCAGCACGCCGCTGATCTGCGGGGGCAGGTTCAGGTGCTGGATGCGCTGCTCGAGGCCCAGCACGGGAATACGGCCGCGCACGAGTTCGCCCCCGACGCTGACCTCGAACACGACCGGGGTGGTCTTGCCGAGGACCACGCGGCCCGGCACGGCGTACTCCCCGGCCGCCCCGACGGGTTTCAGAAGCTCATTGGGTTCCCGGACGTCCTCTCCGATCTCGCTGGGAAAACGCACGGTGGCCAGTGCGGCCCGCGCGCCGCTGAGCTGCACGGTGAAAGGGTCGCCCATGCGCAGGCTGGCCGGTACCGTGACATTGACACCCGCGATGCGAGCGGTGGGCGCGGTGGGGGTCAGGAGCTCGGGGGGCAGCGGGGCGGGCAGGCCGGGTTTGCTGGTCGCGTCGGGGGGCGTCTGGGCTGGTTTGGCTGGTGCTGGCGGGGTGGGTGCTGGCGGGGTGGGGGCCTGACCGGGCAGCCGCAGGTCCTGCCCGACCCCCAGGGTCGTACTCGTCAGGTTGTTCAGTTTCATGAGCGCTTCGGGCGTGGTGCCGTGAGCGCGGGAGATCGAGTACAGCGTGTCGCCGGGCTTGACGGTGTAGGCGGCCGCGCCGCCCACCAGGAGCAGCGCGGCCAGCAGCAGGGAGCGGCGGTTCATGCCCCGCAGGATAGGGGCCGAGCGTGAGAAGAGAACCTGCCGCTGCCTATAGATCGAGGGTAAGGGTGACGGGGCCGTCGTTCGTCAGGTCGAGGACCATGTGCGCGCCGAACACGCCCTCCCCGACCGGGAGGCCCAGCGCCCGCAGCGCGGCATTGAAGGTGCCGTACAGCGCGCGGGCCTGCTCGGGCGGCGCGGCGCCCGTGAAGCTGGGGCGATTGCCGCTGCGGGTGTCGGCGTACAGCGTGAACTGGCTGACACTCAGGACGCCGCCGCTGGTGTCCAGCACACTGCGGTTCATCTTGCCGTTGGCGTCGTTGAAGATCCGCAGCTTGGCGATCTTGGAGGCCAGGGCGCGGGCAGTCTCTTCGGTGTCGCCGGGTGCCACGGCCAGCAGCACCAGCAGGCCCGGGCCGGTCTGCCCCGTGACCTCGCCGCCGACCGTGCAGGTGGCGCGGGTCACGCGTTGCAGGGTGGCGCGCACGTCAGTTCTGCGCCGCGCTGCCCTGCGGAGCGGCGTTCAGTCGCTCGCGGACACTGCCGATGGCGTCTGTCAGCAGGTCAGCCTCGGTGAAGTCGAGGTTCCCGCGCGTCTTCTCGGCCAGCATGGTGAGCAGTTTCAGGCTGCGTTCGGCGGTCTGGCGGGCGCGGCGTTCCTCCAGCAGGCCGTCGCGCGCGGCGCTGGCGGTGGCGGCGTTCAGGTCGCCCAGGGCCGCCTCGGCGGTCGCCTGCAGGGAGTTCACGAGTCCAACGAATTCCGGGTGAGACATGCGCCGAGCATAACGGGCCGCGGCGGGGGCGGGTGTCCGCCCAGCCACGGCGGGGCAGGGAGCACAGCCGCCCGTTCAGGACAGACAGAGCGGGCTCCGGATCAGAACAGGCCGGGCTGGCCCTGCATGTCGGCGGGGGCCAGCGCGGCGCGGAGGGCGGGTTCGTGGTCGCCGCGCAGCACGGCCGCCACCTCGCGGATGTCACGCCATGTCAGGCTCTTGGGACCGCCGGGCGCGCGGGTATCGTGCCTCAGCAGGTACGCGGGGTGCAGCAGCGGCATCAGCGTGGCCTCGTACGTGCCGCCCTGCCCGTCGGCGTGCCGGTACGCGAACCACTGGCCGCGCAGGTCCGTGATGCGCGCGCGGGTGCCCAGCAGGTACGAGGCCGCGGTATGCCCGGCGGCCAGGATCACGCGGGGGCGCAGCAGGCTCAGTTGCGGCTCCAGCCAGTGGGCCGTGCAGGTCTGCGTTTCGGTCGGGTGCGGGTCGCGGTTACCGGGGGGGCGGCACTTGACGATGTTCGTGATGTACGCGTCGGCCCGGTCAATGCCAGCGGCGTGCAGAATCTGATCGAGCAGCTGCCCGCCGCGCCCCACGAAGGGTCGGCCCGTCAGGTCCTCCTGCCCGCCGGGGCCCTCGCCCACAATCAGCAGCGGCGCGTCGGCGCGGCCCTCGGCGACCACGACCTGCGTGCAGCCGGGGCGCAGGTCGCATGCACGGCAGGCGCGGTTGCGGCCCTCCAGGCTCAGCAGGGCCGCCTGGCGCCCGTCGGCGCTGGCGGGGTTGACTGCGCTGTCGGAGATGACTGCGCTGGCAGGATTGATGGGGGGGTGAGGTGGCCCGGCGTCGGTCACGCCTGCAAGGATACGGCGGGCCGGGCCGGACAACCGTGGGCGGCGACAGCAAAGAACCCCTCCGGGTGGAGGGGCGCAGGCGGGTGGTGGTTCCGGGGGGCGGATTCAGGAGGCTGGGGGCTCAGGAGGTTGTGCTCAGGAGGTTGGAGCCGCCGCCCCGGACGGCGTGCCGAGTTTCGGGCGTTGGCTGCGGGCCTCGCGGCGGGTTTTGGGGTCCAGGCCGACGAGCAGGAAGAAGTTCTCCAGGGCGTTCTCGTGGCCCTTGATGTCCGCGTACTCGTGTTCCGGCGTGCCGGTCGCGAAGGGCAGCGCGCGGTACAGGTCAAGGGCCCGGGCGATGACCTCGTCGGGTGCGTGCGTTTCGGCGTGCGTGCCGAGCTGCGTGTAGATCTCGCGGCGGCTTTCGGCGTGCTTGAGGAACGCGTCCGGGTGGGGTGTTTCGGCGGCGCGCAGCATGTCCTGGCGGGCGATGCGGCGGTAGTGTTTCAGGCCGGTCTGAATCTGGTCGGTGGTCATGGTTTCCTTCATGCTGTCCTCCAATGCACCGGGGTGTGGCCACAGGCGGGCCGGGTCGGGGTGAGTGCGCTGACGCCGAGTATAGGACGGTAACGCGCGGGGCGGCCAGAGAGCCGCAGCGGATCCACATGGGCAGGACCGGTGGGCCATGCACGGGTGAGCACGACAGCGGGGGTCATAGAAATTTACCCGGAGTCAGTTTTGAACATGAGAAATCAGTGAAACCGAGAAAAACCCGGCGGTTCCGTTTCAGCGCCTCTGCGGCGGGCAGCCCTCCACCTACAGTTGCATGAGGGGAACTCTGAGAAAACTGAGACCGAAGGCACAGTGGAGCCCCAAGTCACCCGACCAGGCGACGCATAGAACACGTATAGGCGCATATCAGGTGCCGTTTTGCCCAAGAATGAAGGACAACTAAATAAAGACACGCTAAACTTCGGGGGTCGATGAAATTCTCCCACGTACTTTTAACCGCCCTCGCCCTCAGTGGCGCCGCCAGCGCAGCAACGTACACCGTCAGGCCCGGTGACACGCTGTACTCGATTGCCCGCGCCACCGGCATGGAGCCGAGCGCCCTGATGCGGCTGAATAACCTCAGCAGCACGACCATCAACGTGGGTCAGAGGATCACGACCGGAGGCAGCAGTGCCTCCGGTTCCACATCCGCGCCGCGCGCCACGACCGCCGCGTCGCCCGTTCCACGCGGCAACGGTTTCGTGCGCTCGGCCGCCACCCGCTACCTGGGGATCCGGTACGTGCTGGGCGGCAACGGCAACGGCGGCATCGACTGCAGCAGCTACACCATGAACGTGTTCCGGCAGATGGGCGTGAACCTGCCCCGCACCGCGGCCTCCCAGTGGCGCACCGGCTCCCCCGTGAGCCGCCGCGACCTGCGCGCCGGGGACCTGGTGTTCTTCAACACCATGGGCCGCACCGCCAGTCACGTCGGCATCTACATGGGCGACGGCATGATGGCCAACGCCAACAGCTACCACGGCCGCAGCATGATCGAGCCCCTGTTCAGCAACTCGTACTGGGCCAGCCGCTACAACGGCGCCCGCCGCGTCCTGAACTGAACGCACCGACCAGGTTTCACCAACACCGTTTCACCGACACCCCCCGCCCCTCCCGGCGGGGGTTTTTTCAGGCCACCACGCGCAGAGGTGGGCCGCCCCGGCACATTCTGGACGGCCGCCTGCAACGTTGACACCCCAGCGCAGGACTGGGGTGTCTTTTCCGGTTCTTTCCCGCCTGCCTTTCCCGCCTGCTCGCTCTCGCCCATCCCTGCTGGGCAGCGCCGCTGTGCGGGTCCAGTTGGGGGGTTACTGCCGGATAATCTGCGCGTCCTTCGGGAGGGCCTTGATCTCGGTGGCCGTCAATCCGGTGTTCACGCGGTAGTTCGAGACGTTCAGGTCAGCCAGGGTCTTGCCGCCACTGTTCAGCACCTGAATGCGGGTGGGGCGCCAGCCGCTTTCGGTGATCCACACGCGGGTGCGGTCGGTACCGCCGCTTTTGGGCGTAGCTTCCAGTTGGAACAGGCGCTTGCCAGCCGGGCCAGTGGCGCCCAGCAGTTTGACGTTGTAACTGCCGAGCATGCTGGCGGTGTTGCTCAGCTGCGTGAAATCCAGGCTCAGGCCGGCGCTCCCGGCAGCCTTCTGGGGGGTGGTGACGGTGATCTGGTTGGTCAGGAACAGGTACTGCCGGATCTCGTTCTTGTCGGCGACGACCACGTTGTCGGCCAGGGCGTCCG
>NZ_JAGLBB010000015.1:36468-48894 GCF_018260555.1 Deinococcus sp.
CAGGTCAATCTTCTGGTTGCTGGTGTCCAGGGTGGCGTTGCCGCTGAGGCGGAATGATACGTCCTTGGCGGCTTTCTGGGTGGTGTCCACCCGGCTGATGATGTCCTGCGCGGTCTGGGCACCGGCGACCGAGCCGAGGGCCAGCAGGGCGGGAGCCAGGAGGGTCAGGGAGAGCTTCTTCATGCCCGCAGTATCCCGCCCGTCCTCATGAGAAGGGGGCCAGGTGCCTGACGGCAGGTTCATCCAGACAACGCAAAAAAGCGCTGCTGGACACAGTCGAGCGTGCCAGCAGCCTGGGGTATGCCCTGCGCGGCTCAGGGCAGCGGCAGCGAGTATCCGACACGCACGCCAAAGCCCCCCTGGCCCCACACCGTGCGCCCGGCAGCGGCGTCCAGATTCAGGGTGCCAGAACCGACATTGAAACCGGCATTCACGCCGGTCCGCAGCGGCGCGCTGGCCGTCCGCCACGGCTCGTAGGCAGCGTACAGGCGCAGCGTGCCCCCCTGGCCCAGCAGGTCCGGGGCAGACACACTGCCGCTCAGGCCGTAGGAGTTGACGCCGACCAGGGCGTCCACGCCCACGCTCAGGCCGCTCGCGGTGGCGTAGCTGAGACCGCCGGTCAGGCCCAGCACGTCCTGCCCCGCCAGCACGCCCGCCCGCCATGTCAGCGTGCCGACCGTCTCGGTTTCCGGGGTGTCAGTGACGGCAGGATCGGTAGCGGCCTCCGCACCTTCCGCCGGGTCGGGTTCCGACTCGACGGGGCGCGTCAGGACGCGGCGGCCCTCTACCCCGGCGCTCGCTTGTGGTTGTGCGCCCAGTGCTCCGCCCAGCACGGCGATCAGGTCGCGGCTGACGCGGTAGCGGGCCGTGAGTGCCGCGTTCCAGCCGCGCTCACGCAGGTCCGCCGGGGCCAGCGCGAACGGGGCCAGGGGGTCCACGTCCGTGACAGGCGCCGTGAAGTACGCGGCCGCGAGGTTCAGCGCGACTGGGCCCAGGCCACCGCCCACGCGACCCTCCAGTCGCACGCCGCCCTGCCAGGTCACGGCGAGGTCCGTGCGGGCGGTCGCGGCGCCCAGCGGCGGCAGGCTGAGGCTGCGCGCGTACCCGACCTGCGCCGCGCGGCTGCTCAGGGCCGCCGACACCTGCCCGCCCAGCAGGTCCAGGTCCGAGACCCCCACGCGCGCCCACAGTCCAGCGTCCGGAGCGCGGTAGGACACCCCGAAGTCCAGGGTGGCGGCCTGCGCGGACGACGCGAGCAGCGCCGCGCCGAGCGTGGCGGGCAGCGAACGGAAACGGCCGGAACGGGGTGTGGGTCGCATGCAGGCAGCGTAGCGTAGCGGGCACACGCACGCAGTGGGCGCCGTGAGGGCAGCGTGGCGGCGCTATAGCGGGGTAGCCCGGTAGCGAGGACGGCCTGATCACCCCGCACGGGAAGCTGACGCGCCCGGTCAGGTTCATGCGCGGGCGGCGGGGTAGCCTGACGGTATGCGCCTGCTTCCCGCCGCTGCCCTGAGTACCGTCGCCCTGACCCTGAGTGCCTGCTCGCCCCTGCAACAGCTGGTGCAGGTCCCGCAGGTGCAGGTGCAAAACGTCTCCCTGATCAGTCTGGCCCTGCCCGGCGGGTTCGGGAGCGAGCCCGTGGCGAAGCTGACCATGAACCTTCAGGTGACCAACCCCAACCCGGTGCCGCTGCGCATGGCGAACATTGCGGGTACGCTGATCATCGACGGGGCCGCCGTGGGCGACGTGTCTTTCCCGAACGTCGCCATTCCCGCCAGCGGCGTGACCAACCAGCGGGCCGACCTGTCCATTCCGGTCACGCTGAGTACGGCCGCGTCGTTCCTGAAGGTGGCGCGCGGCCAGCTGGTCACGTACCGCGTGGACGGCGGGTTCACCGCGAACTTCGGGCCGCTGGGTCTGCAGAACTTCGGGCCGTTTACGCTGTCGCAGGGGCAGTGGAAACAGGCGCCCATCCTGCCCTTCTGAGTGCCTGGGCGTTACTCTGTACGGGTGACCGATCCCGCCCGCCGCGATCACCGCAGCCCAGCGACGCCGGAAGCCAGCGACCCGCAGCGCGCCTGGGCGTTCCGGCCCGCGTCTCCCCTGCCCGGCGTGCCCGGCGGGCCGCTCTCGGGCCTCCGCTTTAGCGTGAAAGACCTGTTCGGCGTGCCCGGCTGGCCGCTACGTGCCAGTTCGCGCGCTCCTGTCCCGGACCCCGGCCCGAGCGTGCTGGTGCGCCGCCTGCTGGACCTGGGGGCCAGCGCGACCGGCAAGACGCACCTGCACGAGATCGCGCTGGGCATCACGGGCGCCAACGGCTTTGGCGGCACCACGCACCCCACCCTGCCGGGGCGGGTGCCGGGCGGCAGTAGCAGCGGCGCGGCCGTCAGTGTGGCGCTGGGTCAGGTGGAGTTCGCGCTGGGCACCGATACCGGCGGAAGCATCCGCGTGCCTGCCGCGTGGTGCGGCGTGCGTGGCTTCAAGCCCACCAAAGGGCACCCCGACTGGAGTGAGGCGGGCGTGCTGCCCCTGTCTCGTACCTGCGATCACACCGGGCCGCTGGCACGCGACCTGCACACCATCCTCCGCGTGCATGAGGCCCTGACCGGCCAGCCCGTGCGCCCGCAGGACTGGACGGGGCGGCGCGTGGGCCTGTGGCTGCCGGACGGCTGGGTTACTCCGGACGTGCGCGACGCCGTGCTGGGCGTGGCCCGCACCCTGACGCACCTGGGCGCGACCGTGACCACCGTGGACTTCCCGGAAGTGCTCGACGCGTACTCGCCCATCGTGCTGAGCGAAGCGGCCGCCGTTCACCGGGACGCCCTGGCACTGCACGAGCCGGGCTTCCTGCCGTTCACGCTGGCGGCGCTGCGGCAGGGCGCGTCCCTGAGTGCCGATGAGGTGAGGGCAGCCTTCGCACGCCGCGACGCGTACCGCAAGGAGCTTGACGCCCTGCTGGACACCTTCGACGTGCTGCTGGCCCCCGCCGTGCCCACCCCACCCCCCCGGGCCGGGCAGGACGATGTGGACCTGCCCGGCGGCCCGGTCCCGCTGCGGCGCGCCGTGCTGCGCCTGACCGCGCCGTTCAGTCTGCTGGGCGCCCCGACCGCCGCGCTGCCCACCGCGCACCACGCAGGCGGCCAACCGTTCGTGGGCGTGCAACTCGTCGGACGGCACGGGCAGGACGACACCCTGCTGGCCCTGGCCCACGCGCTGGACACCGCACCCGCCACCGGCACGCCGGAGCCCGCGTGAAACGCGCCGCCCTCCCCCTGGCACTCCTGCTGGCCGCCTGCGCCCCCGCCACGCACCCCGCCGCTCAGCCCGTGTACTCCTACGTGGGCGAGACGCGGTTCCTGCTGACCCCGCAGAAGATCCGCGTGACATACACCGTGGACCCCGTCACGCACGAGGCGCGCGGCGAGTACCGCAACCTGAGCAGCGGCGGCGCCTTCACCCTGCGCGGCACGCAACTGCCCGGCCCGGGCGGCGCGGCCCTGACCGCCACCATTGACCCCGGCGACACGCCCCGCCTGAACGCCAGCCTGCTGGGTTTCGGGGTCAGCAACGTGCCCCTCAAGGCCAGCGGCCTGCTGAGCGCCACCGTCACGGACACCATCCTGGGCGGCACCCTGACCGTGGGCGGCGTGAAGCACACCGTGATCCTGCGCGCCGAACGCTGAGCGCATCGGCACGGCCTCAGGCGCAGAGCATGAGGGGTGCGTGCGCCACCGCTCCTGACATACGGACCGCTGCCCTCCTGCTTCCCCTGGCAGTGAACGGCTGTCCGTTCGGCGCCTCGTTGCCGCCTACGACGCTGGAACGGTAGATCAGCGGCGTGTAAAAGGGCGTCCGAGTCGGCCCGACTGGATGCGACCCGTACCGCCTGACCCTCGGCCCCGTGGACTGTGCCGGACGGGCCAGCGGCGGCCTCGTGAATCTTGAAACCCACAATGTCTGTGCTGGAAATGGACCTTTCAAACGCCTCGCAGACCGCACGGAACTCACGCTGAACCTGTACCAGAACAGCAGCCACCGTGGCAGGCTCGAACAGCGGGCGAATCCACCCCCAGCGCGCCCGTGGCGCTGCGCTAGACTGCCTTCCGACCGCCCAGCACGACACAGCGGGCAGGCAAAGGCCCCGGAATCCATCCGACCGGCTGAGAGGAGAGACACACATGAAGGCAATGATCGTCACCTACGGGTGTCAGATGAACGAGTACGACACGCACCTGGTGCAGTCGCAACTCGTGAGTTTCGGGGCGGACATTGTGGACAGCGTGGACGTGGCCGATTTTGTGCTGCTGAACACCTGCGCCATTCGCGGGAAACCCGTCGAGAAGGTCCGCAGTCTGCTGGGCGACCTGCGCAAGGTCAAGGCCCGCCGTTCCCTGGTGATCGGCATGATGGGTTGCCTCGCGCAACTGGAAGAAGGGCAGCAGATGGCCCGCAAGTTCGGCGTGGATATTCTGCTCGGGCCGGGCAGCCTGCTGGATATCGGCAAGGCGCTGGAAAGCAACGAGCGTTTCTGGGGGCTGGCGTTCCGGGATGAACTGCACGACCACGTTCCCCCCGCGCCCGCCGGGCGCCTGCAGGCGCACCTGACGATCATGCGCGGCTGCGACCACCACTGCACGTACTGCATCGTGCCCACCACGCGCGGCCCGCAGGTCAGCCGCCACCCGGACGACATCCTGCGGGAACTGGAGTTGCAACTCGCGGCGGGCGTGCAGGAAGTCACGCTGCTGGGCCAGAACGTCAACGCGTACGGCGTGGACCAGGGCGCCCGGCTGGGCGGGTACCCCACCTTCGCGAACCTCCTGCGCATGGTGGGCCGCAGCGGCGTGCGCCGCGTGAAATTCACGACCAGCCACCCCATGAACTTCACCGCGGACGTCGCGGCCGCCATGGCCGACACGCCCGCCATCTGCGAGTACGTTCACCTGCCCGTCCAGAGCGGCAGCAACCGCGTCCTGCGCCGCATGGCCCGCGAGTACACCCGCGAGCAGTACCTCGCGCACGTCGCGGACATCAAGAAACACCTCCCGCACGTCGTCCTCGCCACCGACATCATCGTCGGATTCCCCGGCGAGACCGAGGACGACTTCGCGCAGACCCTCAGCCTGTACGACGAGGTCGGGTACGACAGCGCGTACATGTTCGCGTACAGCGCCCGCCCCGGCACGCCCAGCTACAAGCACTTTGACGACCTGCCCCGCGAAGTGAAAACCGAACGGTTAGAGCGCCTGATCGCCAGGCAGAAAGACTGGAGTGCCCGCAAGAACACCGCCAAGGTCGGCACCGTGCAGGAAGTCCTGATTCGCGGTGACGCGCACAGTGACGGCTTCCTGGAAGGCCACACGCGCGGCAACCACCCCACCATCGTCCCCGCCGCCACCGGCGCAACCGGCCCCGGCGTGTACCCCGTGCGCATTGACCACGCCACGCCGCACATGATGTACGGCACGGTCCTCGGCCCGGACGGACACCCCCTGCCACAGGTGCCGCGCCTGGACCCGCAGGCCGCCGCCCTCAGCGCCCCGCTCAGCATGGCCTGACACAGGGCCAACCATGAATGCTCGCTCAGAAAATCTTAAGCGCCCATCACGTCAAGGTCAGATTCGCAGCGCACAGTGAGAGGCATGAAGAAACTCACATTGGCGGCAATCGGGTTGACGGGGATTCTGGCGAGTTGCAATACACCTGGCGGATACCAAACGCCGGATTACATTCGCAATGATGCGGTGGAGATACGGACTAACTTGATCGACTCGGCGACGGGACAACCTATTTCATGTAGGAAAGTCGTATATCCCAATAATCAAATTAATAACGAGAATTTTGTTGTTGCAGAATTCGGGGCCACTGGGTTTAATCGGGGAACTCTTGAGTTAAATGGTGACATCAGCCTCTCGAAAGCCGTGAAACAATTTAACATGGCCGATCTACAGCAATCAACCCGGGGCAACTATCTTGTCCAATATGTAATCGACGGATCCATAGTACCCGCCAGCGTCTCGGCTCAGGCTATTGAAACGAAACTCGCCTATAAGTACGTCAGTCCGTCGGGAACGACTCTGGGACGCTTCAACGCTACAGTTACGGTTACTGACGGAGTAAGCAGCGATGCGGCAACGACCAGCAAATACATTCCCGTTTACTCATCCTGCATTTACAGAGGCGAGGCCCCCTCGCTAGACTAATCAAGATTCTTGCACATACGTCGCCCCCACCTTTAACAGGTGGGGGCGATTTCTCCTGCGGGATCGGCGTCACTACCGTCATTTCCGGAGTCAACTGGGGAACACACCGATTAACCAACTTCGCGCCCGGAATGCCGTGGCTTTCTATTCAAGCCGCTCGGATCGAATGATTTTCAATTGTCGTAACTGCTCAGCAGGGTAAATTGCTCAGAATCTGAATTCAGCCCTATAAATTGCTAAGAAGCTGCTTTCAAATGACTGAAATTGCCGATATGGGCGAATTGGTTCGTCCAAGGCAGATTTGCAGTAAATATTATGCTCATACAAAACGGGAACAAGCGTTTTTTGCCGTGTTTATCGTGCTGAGCAGTTACCAATTGTCTTCAATTGACGTTCGTATCAAGTGAGGGGCGTGAGCCCTGCTTCGATCTGGGCGCGGCGGGGTTCGAGGAAGGGGGCGAGGATCAGGGTTTCGCCCAGGTGGTCGGGGTGTTCGTCCACGGCGAAGCCGGGGCCGTCGGTGGCAAGTTCGATCAGGACGCCCTGGGGTTCGCGGTAGTAGATGCTGTGGAACCAGTGTCGGTCCACTTCGCCGCTGGTGCGCAGGCCCAGGGAGCTCAGGTGGGCGTTCCAGTCGTGGTACTGGTCGTCCTGGACGCGCAGGGCGATGTGGTGTACGCCGCCGGCGCCGGGGCGGGCGGGGGGCAGGGTCGGGTCGATGCGCAGGTGCAGTTCGGCGTGCGGGCCGCCTTCCTGCATGGCGTAGACGTGAATGGTGCGCTCTGGCTGCTCGGGGTCGGGGTACGTGCCGGCGGGGGTCATGTGGTAGGCGCGTTCCAGGACGCGGGTGGTGGGGAACAGGTTGGGGAGGGTCAGTTCGCTGGGGCCCAGGCCGTGAATCTGCCTGTCGGTGGGGATGGGGCTGCCGGTCCAGGGGGTGCCGTGTGGGCCGCCTTCCAGGAGGCTCAGGCGCTGGCCTTCGGGGTCGCTGAAATCCAGGTGGGGGCGGCCGTGGCGGGTGGTGGGGGTGACGCTCAGGCCGTGGGCGCTGAGGTGCGCGTGCCACCAGTCGAGGGTGCCGTCTGGGACGCGCAGGCTTGTGCGGGTGACGCTGTTGTTGCCGGGTTGTTCGGGTGGGACGGGCCACTGGAAAAAGGTGAGGTCGCTGCCGGGGGTGCCGGCGCTGTCTGCGAAGAAGAGGTGGTAGGCGGTCACGTCGTCCTGGTTGACGGTTTTCTTGACGAGTCTCATGCCGAGGATGCCGGTGTAGAAGGTCAGGTTGGCGCGGGCGTCGGCGGTGACGGCGGTGACGTGGTGCAGGCCGTGCGGGGTGAGGGGCGTGGTGGTCATGCCCACACCCTAATTCGTTTGACATTAAGCGATTGTGACGAGCCGACAGCAGCGGCCCCAGTCCACAGCCCCTCTCCCCAGCGGAGAGGGCCGGGTGAGGGGTCACCCACAACAGAAAGCGGGCCGCAGGGTCACCCCCACAGCCCACTTCCTCCTCCCGACGATCCTTACAGCACTTCGAACAGACCGGCTGCGCCCATGCCGCCGCCCACGCACATGGTCACGACCACGTGTTTCGCGCCCCGGCGTTTGCCTTCCAGCAGGATGTGCCCGGTCAGGCGCGCGCCGCTCATGCCGTACGGATGCCCGACGCTGATCGCGCCGCCGTTCACGTTGTACTTGGCCGGGTCGATACCCAGCGTGTCCCGGCAGTACAGGGCCTGCACGGCGAACGCTTCGTTCAGTTCCCACAGGTCAATGTCGTCCACGCTCAGGCCGTGGCGTTTCAGGAGTTTCGGCACGGCCAGCACCGGGCCGATGCCCATCTCGTCGGGTTCCAGGCCCGCCACGGCAAAGCCCTTGAACAGCCCCAGCGGGGCCAGTCCGCGCTCGCGGGCCATGTCGCCGCTCATGACGACCACGGCCGCCGCGCCGTCCGACAGTTGCGAGGCGTTTCCGGCGGTGATCACGCCGCCCTCGATGACGGGCTTCAGTTTGCTCAGGCCCTCCAGGGTGGTATCGGCGCGGTTGCCCTCATCCAGGCTCAGCGTGACCTCGCGGGTGCTGATCTCGCCCGTGGCCTTGTCCTGCACTTTCATGCGGGCCGTCATGGGCACGATCTCATGCTCGAACAGCCCGGCCTGCTGCGCCGCCGCCGTCCGCTG
The DNA here is from genome assembly GCF_018260555.1 of Deinococcus sp. Taxonomy (GTDB): domain Bacteria; phylum Deinococcota; class Deinococci; order Deinococcales; family Deinococcaceae; genus Deinococcus. The sequence continues at coordinate 44,846 of NZ_JAGLBB010000015.1, forward strand.
CTGGCTTTGCAGTGCGTACTCGTCCTGCGCCTCGCGGCTGATGCCGTAGCGCTCCGCGACCACCTCGGCCGTCTGGAGCATCGGCATGTAGATCTCGGGCTTGTGCTCCATGAGCCACTCGCCGCGCAGGCGGTACCCGTTGGCGTGCTCGTTCTGCGTCAGGCTGATGCTTTCCAGGCCGCCCGCCACGAACACGTCGCCCTGACCGGTCATCACGTGATTCGCGGCCAGCGCGATGGTGTTCAGGCCGCTGGAGCAGAAGCGGTTCACGGTCACGCCCGACACACTCACCGGAAAACCGGCGCGCAGCGCGATCTGCCGGGCGATGTTGCTGCCGGTGGCGCCTTCCGGGTTCCCGGCGCCCATGATCACGTCCTCGATCTCGGACGGGTCGATCCCGGCCCGCTGCACGGCGTGCAGAACAGCGTGCGCGCCGATGTCAGAGCCGTGCGTGTCGTTCAGGAACCCCCGGTAGGCCTTGCCGATGGGGGTGCGGGCAGTGGAAACAATGACAGCGTCTTTCATGGTGTGTTCTCCTTGCTGGTCGGGGCCGTCGCCCCTGGGTGCGCTCTGGACGGGTCCACCTGAGCCGGAGGGGCCGGGCGGGGACCGGGGGTCACTTTAGCGCCCCTTCTCGGTGTCGTACTGCGCAAACGTCTTGCCCTCGTCGGCCAGGCGCTTGAGCAGCGGCGCGGGCGTCTGTCCGTACCGTTCCAGGTCGGCCACCACGTTCTTCAGGCCCTGTTCGCTGGCGTACTGCATGGGGCCGCCGCGGTAGGCGGGGAAGCCGTACCCGTAGATGTAGATCACGTCGATGTCCCCGGCGCGCTGCGCGACGCCTTCCTCCAGGATTTTGGCACCCTCGTTCACCAGGGAGTACGCGAGCCTCTTGGTGCTTTCCTCCTGGGTGATCTCGCGCGGCGTGATGCCCTTCTCGGCGCGGTAGGACTCGATGAGTTTCTGGATGTCGGCGTTGGGGATGGGCCGGCGGGTCTCGTCGTAGTCGTAGATGCCGCCCTGCGTTTTCTGGCCCTTGCGCCCGGTCTCGACGATGCGGTCGAGCCAGCCGTCGGGCTCGGGTTGCCCGGCGACCCTGGCCTGGTGCTGGCGGATGGCGTGCCCGATATCCAGTCCGGCCATGTCACTCATCTGGAAGGGGCCCATGGGCAGGCCCAGGGCGTTCATGCTGGCGTCCACGTCCTCGGGGCGCGCGCCTTCCTCGACGATCAGGCGGGCCTCGTCACCGTAGCGGTGGATCATGCGGTTGCCCACGAACCCGTCGCAGACGCCGACGACCACGCCGACTTTCTTGACGCGCTTGGCGAGGGCCATGCTGGTCGCCAGGACCGTGTCGCTGGTTTTATCGGCGCGCACGATCTCCAGCAGTTTCATGACGTTCGCGGGGCTGAAAAAGTGCAGGCCGATCACGCTTTCGGGGCGGCTGGTGACGCTGGCGATCTCGTTCACGTCCAGGGTGCTGGTGTTGGTCGCCAGGATCGCGCCGGGTTTGGCGATGCCGTCGAGCTTCCTGAAGATGTCCTTTTTCACGTCCATGTTCTCGAACACGGCCTCGATGATGATATCGGCGTCCTTGAGGTCGCCCATGTCCAGGGTGGGGGTCAGGAGGGCCAGGCGCGCCTCGACATCCTCCATGCTCATGCGGCCTTTGCTGGCGGTGTTCTCGTAGTTGCGGCGAATGACGCCCAGGCCACGGTCCAGCGCGTCCTGCTGCGTTTCGACGATGGTGACGGGAATCCCGGCGTTCAGGAAGTTCATGGCGATGCCGCCGCCCATGGTGCCCGCCCCGATCATCCCGGCTGACCGGATCTCGGTGGTGGGGGTGTCCTTGGTAATGCCGGGAATCTTCGCGCTTTCACGTTCAGCGAAGAAGATGTGACGCAGACCACGGCTCTGGGGGCTGTCCTTGGCTTCCATGAACTTGGTGGCCTCGGCGTCCCAGCCTTGAGCGAAGGGCACGGTGGCGGCCATCTCGGCGAGATCCACGATCAGGGCCGGGGACAGTTGCCCACGGTGCGTTTTCTGGATGCTCTGACGGGCGGCGGCGAACACGTCGGGCGTGGCGCCGGGCACGCTGCGTTCACTGATGCGCGGCAGGGGCCGGGCGCCGGCCATCTCGCGGGCGAACTCGACCGCTCCGGCGAGCAGGTCGCCGTCAATGACGCGGTCAATCAGGCCGAGCTGCCCGGCTTCCGTGGCCCCGATGGGGTTGCCGCTGAGCATCATGTCCAGCGCCTTGGCGGCGCCCACCACGCGGGGCAGGCGTTGCGTGCCGCCCGCACCGGGCAGGACGCCCAGTTTCACCTCCGGCAATCCGACCTGCGCGCCGGGCACGGCCACGCGGTACGTGCAGGCCATGGCAAGTTCCAGGCCGCCGCCGAGCGCGGTGCCGTGAATGGCGGCCACGGTGGGTTTGGTGAACGCATCAAGCTTCTCGATGGTGCCGCGCAGGTCCGGGGACTGCTCGCGGGGCAGGTCGAAGGTGCGGATGTCGGCCCCGGCGACGAAGGTGCGCCCCCCGCCGATGATGACCACGGCTGTCACGCTGTCGTCGTCGGCGGCGGCGTCCAGTCCGGCTTTCAGGCCCTCGGGGACGCCCACGCTGAAGGCGTTCACGGGCGGGTTGTTGATGGTCAGGACGAGAATGTCGCCGTCGCGGGACTGCTGCACGAGGCTGGGCTGGCTGGAATCGGGGGTACTCACGATAAAACCTCCTGGTGGGTGGGGAATTGGATTGTGGTTCGGTCCCTAGCTTTTCACGATTCCCCAACCCGGTCAAACACGTTCACGTTCAAGGTGTACGTCAACGTTCACTTTGGGGGGACAGTCGGGTATGCTGCGGGTCATGAGTGAATCCATGAAGGCCATCCGGGTCGAACGACTCGGCCCCCCCAGCGTGATGGAACTCCAGGACGTTCCCGCCCCCACCGCCGGTCCCGGCGAGGTCCGCATCGAGGTCGAGGCGGTCGGCATCAACTTCGCGGACGTTCTGAGCGTCGCAGGCGAGTACCTGACCCGCACCCGCGTGCCGTACACGCCGGGCATGGAATTCGCCGGAATCGTCGAATCCCTCGGGGAGGGCGTCACGGGCGTGCAGGTCGGACAGCGGGTCGCCGCGCTGGGCGGCAGCGGCGCGCTGGCCCGCTACTCGGTCGTGAACGCCGCCGGACTGATCCCCGTTCCGGAAAACCTGAGCGGCGCGCAGGCCGCCGCGTTCCCCGTGTCGTACTTCACCGCCTACCACGGCCTGAACACCCTGGGGCGCGGCGTGAAAGGCGAGTGGGTGCTCGTGCAGGCCGCCGCCGGGGCGCTCGGCACGGCCAGCATCCAGCTTGCCAGGGCGATGGGCATGCACGTGATCGCGCTGGCCAGCACCGATGAGAAACTTGCGCTGGCCCGCACCCTGGGCGCCGACGTGACCATCCTCCAGGACGACCCGGACCGCGTGCAGAAAGTCCGTGACGCGGCGGGCGGCAAGGGTGTTCCCCTGATCCTGGAAGTCGTGGGCGGCAAACGCTTCCAGGAGAGCCTGGACATGGCCGCCCCGCAAGGCCGGATCATCGTGATCGGGAACGCCAGCCGCGAGCAGGCGACCCTGCGCCCCGTGGAACTCATGAAACGCAACCTGACCGTCACGGGCCTGTGGCTGACCAGCCTGATGAGCGACCGCGCCGCGACCCTGCAGGCCGCGCAGGCGCTCGCCGGACTGGTCGGCAGCGGTCAGGTCACGCCGCAGGTCGGCCCCACCTACGCACTGGCCGACAGCGCCCGCGCCTTCCAGGACCTGCTGGACCGCAAGACGACCGGCAAGGTCATCATCGAACCCGCCCGCTGAGCGGGCCCTCCCCTGAGCCGCCCACACTGAATCGGCCATCCTGCCCCGCTGCCGACCGGCGCGCTTAAGTACACTGCGTTTATCTTGTAGATAAACCGCGCGGAGCGCGTAGCAGAAGAAAGTACGTTGGTAACTGCTCAGCACGATAAACACGGCAAAAAACGCTTGTTCCCGTTTTGTATGAGCATAATATTTA
>NZ_JAGLBB010000160.1 GCF_018260555.1 Deinococcus sp.
GGCTGGAGCACCCTGGAACGCTACGCCACCCACACCCGCCGCTGACGATCACCCCTGCTGACCGCCACCGCCGACCGCCACCGCCGACTGCCGCTGACCGTTACAGCAGTCGGCGGTGGTAGTTCACCTGTCCCAGGTGCCAGTTCAGGTGCCCGTACAGGTGAATCAGGAAAAAGCGGGTGCTCATGCCCTCCGGGAAGCCCGGCAGTTGCGTCGGGTGCGGTGCGTCCAGACGGGCCGGGTCCAGGCTCTCCAGCGTGCCTGCCACCAGCGCCGACACCCCCTGCACACCCGCGATCAACTCGGCGCGCGGCACGTCCCGCCGCGCGAACTCGGCCGGGCGGTCCCGCACGAACGCCACGCCCCCCAGGTCCGCGCCCACGAACTGCGACAGGTTCCCGATCAGGTGCAGCGCCAGCGTCCCGCCCGAGTTCAGCACGCCGTCCGGCACGGCCCACATGGCGTCCTCGGACGGGTACGCCTCCAGTTCCAGCGTCAGTTTCTCCAGGTCCCGCACGAACAGATCCCGCAATTCAGGCAGCATGGGAACAGCTTACCGGGGCGGCGCCAATCACCGGGGCGGCGCCAATCACCGGGGCGGCAGGAGCAGTTTGCCTTCCAGGGGGGTGCTCAGGACGATGCTGGTGTCGCAG
>NZ_JAGLBB010000161.1 GCF_018260555.1 Deinococcus sp.
TTCAGGTCAGACAGCGTATCCAGCGGCCAGGGTTCCCCCAGAGCAGCGGCGGCCAGGGCGTAATGCTGCGCGTTGGGGAGTCCGGTCAAACCCATAATCTTGTGCAGGGTACAGGCGCGGGCCTTGCCGATCACCGGAGTGGGCAATTCCAGCGGCGCAGGCGGCTCAGTATGTTCTTCGCTGAGCAGTTTGAAGTAACCATCACTCTTGGCCCACTCCAGCAAGCTCACGGCGCGAGAATGCCGTTGTGGTCGGCGCTGAGAGTGATGATGTGCGACCCCATGAACACGCTGGCACTCGGCCCGTCGCCCCAGCCACCGTAAAGGTCAACCTTCCAGGTGCGGGAGATGTTGCGGGCTTTGCTGTCTTGTTCTGTCATTTTCTACGCTCCTTACCCTTGTCCGGGGTGTTTACATATTATTCCTTTTAGAATGATATGTCAAGGGTTTTGAGCGATAGGGACAAAGAAAACAGAATCTCTCAAGGGTGGAAGTCACACCGCGCCCGCCCCTTCGGGCGTGCGTGTGCCGCCTCGCGGATTGCTGGGCCTTCCCTCCGTGACATCAGGGCGCGTATGTCCAGGGCCGCCGTTTACCCCGCGTTCTGCTTTTGCTGCTGTCAAGCGCGGCGCAGTCTGCCGC
>NZ_JAGLBB010000162.1:0-252 GCF_018260555.1 Deinococcus sp.
GGCTGGTAACCATGCTGAACGACTGAATTCCGTTTCAGCGGCGACTGCAAAGCCGAATGTCGGTGTGCTGGCTCTCCAGGGAGCCTTCCGCGAACATGTTCAGCGACTGAGTCGCCTGGGCGTGAGCACCCGGGAAGTGCGCCTGCCAGAGGATCTGCGCGGCCTGGGCGGCTTGATTTTGCCCGGAGGCGAGTCGACGACGATGGGCCGCCTGATGTTCGACTACGGCTTCTGGGACGCGCTGCTCGCCTT
>NZ_JAGLBB010000162.1:262-603 GCF_018260555.1 Deinococcus sp.
GGGCGATCATGCTGGCGCGTGAAGTCACGGGAACCTCGCCCAACCTGCCGGAGCAGCGGAGCCTGGGCCTGCTGGACATCACCGTCCGGCGCAACGCCTTCGGACGGCAGATCGACTCGTTCAATGTGCCTCTGGCGGTAGCTGGCCTGGAAGGGACCTTCCCCGCGACCTTCATTCGCGCCCCCGTGTTCGAGCGAGTGGGCGCCGGGGTAGAGGTGCTCGCCACACACGATGAGCGCCTGGTGCTGGTCAGGCAGGGCCGCGTGCTGGCCTCCGCCTTTCACCCGGAGCTGACCGAGGACACGCGGCTGCACGAGCTTTTTCTTGGCATGGTCGGTTCT
>NZ_JAGLBB010000163.1 GCF_018260555.1 Deinococcus sp.
CCCCCGAAGGAAGGCCGAATCCCAGAGATGGACCTCCTCGACGACAGCATCAGCAACGTTTCAATCCACGGCCCCCCCGAAGGAAGGCCGAATCAAGCTACGGCTCTGTTGCTGTGCATGGAAGGCAGCAGGTTTCAATCCACGGCCCCCCCGAAGGAAGGCCGAATCCGGACGGCTTCCTGCTGCGCGAGGTGCGCGAGGACCGTGCTGTCCTTGCCGCCGCTGTTTCAATCCACGGCCCCCCCGAAGGAAGGCCGAATCCCAAAACGATTACCCCGGCGATGATGGCGGGATTCTTGTTTCAATCCACGGCCCCCCCGAAGGAAGGCCGAATCAGGGGGCGGCGGCGTTCCGCGAGGCCACCCAGTGTTTCAATCCACGGCCCCCCCGAAGGAAGGCCGAATCAGGGGGCGGCGGCGTTCCGCGAGGCCACCCGGTGTTTCAATCCACGGCCCCCCCGAAGGAAGGCCGAATCGCTGGACGGCACGTGGGACGAGGACGGCCCCGCTGTTTCAATCCACGGCCCCCCCGAAGGAAGGCCGAATCGCGTGGCGTGCAGAGTCCGGCAGGGCTATCAGTGGTTTCAATCCACGGCCCC
>NZ_JAGLBB010000164.1 GCF_018260555.1 Deinococcus sp.
GCCCCCCCGAAGGAAGGCCGAATCTCCCGAAAAAGGATCAGGATCAGGATCAGGATCAGGTTTCAATCCACGGCCCCCCCGAAGGAAGGCCGAATCTGCTGCTGAGCGCCGCAGTCGTCATCAACAGCGGGTTTCAATCCACGGCCCCCCCGAAGGAAGGCCGAATCGCATGGGCAGGGACGACCGGCGCGGAAATCACGGGTTTCAATCCACGGCCCCCCCGAAGGAAGGCCGAATCTGGGCGAGGGCTTCACTGCGGCTGGCCCCGGTGTTTCAATCCACGGCCCCCCCGAAGGAAGGCCGAATCCATGCAAACAGGTTGGGGGGTTCTCGTGGGCGCTGTTTCAATCCACGGCCCCCCCGAAGGAAGGCCGAATCAGGCGCCCGCCAGTGCCCAGCGCGTGCAGCAGTTGGTTTCAATCCACGGCCCCCCCGAAGGAAGGCCGAATCGAGGCTTCCAGAAACGCGGGGTGGGTCACGCGGGTGTTTCAATCCACGGCCCCCCCGAAGGAAGGCCGAATCTCACGCTCCCCAGTCCGGTACGCGAGGATCAGTTGTTTCAATCCACGGCCCCCCCGAAGGAAGGCCGAATCC
>NZ_JAGLBB010000165.1 GCF_018260555.1 Deinococcus sp.
CTACACCCGCGAGGTATCGTTCACTTATCTTCACTTACTTGCTACTACCCAGTTTTCCTTGCAAAAACTTGGTGGAGGGGGCTGGATTCGAACCAGCGTACTCATAGAGAACAGATTTACAGTCTGTCGCCTTTAACCACTCGGCCACCCCTCCGCGGGAACCGCAGAGTATGAAGCATCTACTCACAACTGTCAACCTTATTTACTGATGCCTGACTGCTGCATTTGCGTATAAAGAAGAAGTTGGCTGCTTCGGGGCGTGATTATAAGCTCCCGATTTGAGAATGTGCAAGGGTTGGCGCGAAAAAGTCGACTTTTTTTCGCATTTTTTTATCACCCCCGGCTGCAAGCCGCATTTTTCCGTCATTCGCCCCGTATTTCTCCCTTTCACCGGGCGTCAGGCGGATGCATCCAGGAGTTGCCAAGGGGCTTATATTTACGCAACAACTGCTGATGCAAGCCCGATAGCACGGGCAATTTGGGGTTGCGTGGATCCAGGCGGCGCACACCGGCAATAAACGTCAGCGCCTGTTGCCCCATGCGCTCATCCCAGCCTTCGTGTTCCAGGCATTTCAGTACCG
>NZ_JAGLBB010000166.1:0-253 GCF_018260555.1 Deinococcus sp.
ATTCCGACTCCGATTGAAGGGGCTGCAAAGACCCTTCAATCCGAGCGAAGCGAGTGGAAGCACGGCTGATTCCGGGCTTGGAGCCGGCAACCCGGTGACGTTCTGGGTTGTCAGCGGTACACACGGAATCCGTATGACTGTTCCTGGCCTGTCGTCCGTCGAGTCCTAGAAAACGTGTGAGGAAAGGCCCTGCGGGCGGAGACTGCCTTGCGGCGCTGTGGTGAAGCTCCACGCATGCCGTTGTCCGTTCACG
>NZ_JAGLBB010000166.1:263-586 GCF_018260555.1 Deinococcus sp.
GGCCCCCGCCGGGAGGGGCGTGCGCGGGATCACGATCACGGCTTCCTGCCCTTTGAGGGTGCTCCGTCCCCTCTCCTGCGCGCTGACCGGACCGCTTGTGTAATTCCCGTTCGGATCGGTGGTATTCACGTACTGGGTGCTGCCGTAGGCGCAGACTGCAACGGCCTTGCCGCCCACCTGCACACTCGGGAGGGTCGCCGTGGTGTCGGTACCTGGGGTGGTCATCACGAACAGGGGGAGGCCTGTTGTGCCGTTGAAGTCCGCGCAGGGGGCGAGGGGGTCAGGCCACTCGCCACCGTCGTACGTCAGCAGATCCGTCACGG
>NZ_JAGLBB010000167.1 GCF_018260555.1 Deinococcus sp.
CTCTGGAGAGATACCCTTCCCCTGAGAAACCGCTTCGCTCACTTCCACACGGACCCGACCGCCGAGCGCACACCGTCAGCTGAGGACATACAGGACGTCCAGGACATTGTTGCCCGACTGGCGCGCGCCGTGGAGCCCCTGGGTCTTCACCTCATTTCTGAACCCGCGTGACTGGCCGGTCGGCCCAGCCCTTCCCACACGACCCGCCTGAACCAGTCCTGCTTTCGGCCCTGCAGCACTTCGTATTCTGCCCGCGCCAGTGCGCCCTGATTCACCTGGAACACGAGTGGAGCGAGAACGCCCACACCACCCGCGGCCAGCAGACTCATGAGCGGGCACACAGCGGTCAGAACGACGCGCGGGACGGCGTGACCACCCTGCGCGCCCTGCCTCTCACCTCACGTCAGCATGGACTGGCAGGTGTGTCGGACGTGGTGGAACTGCACGCCGGGCGGCCCATCCCAGTCGAGTACAAGTCCGGCCGCGCCAAACCCCGACTGGCGGACGAGGTGCAGCTGTGCGCGCAGGCCCTGTGCCTGGAGGAGATGTTTGACGCAACCATCCCCGGCGGGTTCATCTAT
>NZ_JAGLBB010000168.1:0-282 GCF_018260555.1 Deinococcus sp.
CCCCCCCAGCACTCCTGCCCCCTCTTGCCCATTAGGGAATTACTCGCGGATTGATTCTATAACCATCATCATCATCACCATCACCACCATCATGACCATCAGCATCACCATCACCATCATGACCATCATCACCATCGACTACATCCTCAAGGTTTTGTGTCCGACCTAAGGAAAAGTCAGTCTAGTCTGCGCCTTCCTCCCCCCCTCCCCCCCCCAGCACTCCTGCCCCCTCTTGCCCATAAGGGAATTACTCGCGGATTGATTCTATAACCATCATGGATT
>NZ_JAGLBB010000168.1:292-568 GCF_018260555.1 Deinococcus sp.
CGTCATCACCATCATGACCATCAGCATCATCATAATCTCCATCAGCATAATCTCCATCACCATCATGACCATGAGCATAACCATCATCTCCATCACCATCATCTCCATCACCATCATGACCATCACCATGACCATCATGACCATCATCATGACCATCACCATCACCGTCTCCACGCCTCGTTTTAGCAGCTTGTGATTGTGTAAGTCGGATCAGCCGATGGGAATGTCGTCCGACAACCCGAAACCAACGTCTCTTCTGGGCATGAGGAATTGTGG
>NZ_JAGLBB010000169.1 GCF_018260555.1 Deinococcus sp.
ACAGTGATTGGAGTTTTCCCGTTACTTTTTTTCCCGGAGTTTGACCGATAGGAGAGGAAAATTGGACCAAGTTTTTGAACCCTTCAGGAGAATGATAATCACGCGAGAGAGGCAGGAAGAAAAATGAAGGCGAGTGTGTGTGGAAGAGAGAGAGAGAGAGAATGAAATGGTACCACCAAGAAAAAAAAAATCTCACCGAACCACTCGAGAGTAAGAAAAACGATGTGTGCCAACACCAGAGGACGTCTTCGGCTCAAAACCGGTCTTGGCAAAGTGGTAACGTCTGCGAACTAGTGTTGTTTAAGACGTTGTACAGCGTGTACGTATGCGTGCGAGAAACGGACTATAGCTGATGATATGTAACCCGAAGAAACTTCTAATGTTCGCACAAACACTTAGGTTAGGTTAGGTTAGATCCGTAGTTAACACTTTCGGGTCGTTCCCGATGCGTTGAAAACCACATCACATTGATGACCACATCCCGTTTTTAACCATCCCGATAACCCGAAGAATTCAATGACCACACTACGACCACGCTTTAAAAACGACATCCCGTTCACTACCAGAT
>NZ_JAGLBB010000016.1 GCF_018260555.1 Deinococcus sp.
ACTGTTGCCCCGGAGGCTACAGGAGCGGGGGCGGGGAGTGGGTGCCGACCGCGCCCCACTTCCCGCCCCCCAAGACCTGCGTTAGAAGCTGTCGCTGCCGCCCACGCGCACGCCCTGGTAGTAGGCGTAGGCAGCGCTGTAGCAGGCGGGCTGCTTGATCCAGCTCTTGGCGTTGCAGATGGCTTTCATGTTGGTGTAGAAGGCCTCGTCGGTCGTTTTGCGGTTGGCGTCGGTGCGTCCGTAGACTTTCAGGTTGCGGTACCCGAAGTCATGCACGTTGCAGGCGGGCCGGAAATCCTCGCGGTAGCCCAGGCCCAGGCCGTCGGGGGCGCTGCAACCGTCGCGCGTCCAGTCCAGGCCGGGGTAGGGGAGGCTGGTGCCGTTGTACGCAGCGTACTGGGTATTGTAGTTCCCCACGCTGCCCCACCCGGTGCGTTTCACGTACGCGAGGCGGTCGCTGGTCAGGTCCAGGCCGCTGAGGCTGGGAGCGGCGGGCAGGGTCAGGACGCGGGGTGTTTCGCCGTACGCTTCGCGCAGCGCGGCAAGGAGCTCCGGGTCGTTGCCGTAACGCGCGAGGATGGCCTGGCTACCGGCATCCTGCAACTCGGGGCGCGAGGCGTAATCGCTGGTACCGAGCGTTGCGGTGGGTGCGGCCGTCTGGGAGCACGCGGCGAGGGACAGCGAGAGCAGAGCGGCGGGCAACATGAATGAACGCATGACGACTCCTGTGGGCAGGTGGGGGACGGGGGAGCGGGGGTGACTGCTCGCCTTCCACCATACGGCGGGGCTGTCAGGGGGCTGCCAGGGGCTGTCAGACGAACTCCGGGTTCAGGGGACCGCAAAGACCCTTGAATCCGAGCGAAACAGACGCAAGCCGTATCAGGGCGTGCGAGGGTATCATGGGTGGTGATGACGGTTCCTCCTGTGTCTGCTCCTGCCGCCCTGCCCGATACGACCCGCACCCGCATTCAGCAGGAGGCGGCGCGCCTGTTCGTGCAGAGCGGGTACCACGGCGTGAGCATGCGCGAGGTCGCGGAGGCCGTGGGCGTGACCAAGCCCGCCCTGTACCACCATTACGCCGATAAGGAGGCGCTGTTCCTGGCGATGCTGGAGGGCACCCTGGCGGGACTGGCGCGGCTGGTGGCGGCCGCGAACGCGCAGGTGGGCATTCGCTTGCAACTCGATACGCTGGTGTACGAGTTGCTGGCCAGCGCGCCCGAACAGCGGGTCGGCCTGCAACTGGCGGGCGAGTTACGGCACGTGAGTGCCGAGCGGCGCGCCGCGTTCGAGCGCGAGTACCGCCGGGTGTGGATCGGTGGGCTGTCGGAGTTGTTCGAGCTGGCGGCCGCGCGGGGAGAGTTGCGCGCGGACGTGGTCCCGGGGATGCTGGCGCGGGCCTTCCTGGCGCTCACGTACCCACTGGTGACGGGTGCGCCGTCCAACGACCCGCAGGGCATGGGACGGGCGCTGCTGGCCGTGTTCCTGGACGGCGCGACCATCCGCTAAAGCGGGTCCGGAATGATCCGGTGACCGCCGCTTCCAGGAGGTGCCCTGACTACCCCGCCGTGCAGCGGGGTGGACGGCTGGTTTCCTGCTTGCGTTGACGGTCATGTCGGACCAGGAAGCGCCGGGACGGCCCTTGATCCGCTAGGATGACCGCGCCCGAAGGAGATCACCACTGTGCCCGTTACCCGCCTGGAAATCTGCACCGAACACCTGACCATCGATCAACGCGAGGATCTGCTCGACGCTGTCTGGGCGGCGCTGCGCATCAGCCCCGGCATGGTCACGGCTGACGGAAATGTCGAACTGACCCTCAAGCACTGCGGGGACTCCGTGGCGCCCGAGGACGCCCCGCTCGTCCGAGTGAACGAGATCGAGTACCGCAACGTGACGCCCGAACGCCTCGTGACCCTCATGAAACGCTGGTCCCGCTAGAGCGGCCTGCCTGATACGGAATCCGCTCCCCTGAGCCACAGGCGGAAAAGCGCCGCCTCTGGCTCCATACCGTCCAATCCGTACGCTGGTCCTATTCGCGTCCGCTCGGATTGCTTCAGAACTGCAGCGAATCAACCGCAGACCGTATGATTCCGCAGACGGGCAGTCGGGAAGAGAGGCAGCGAGGACAGCAAGAGTCGAGCAGGGCAGCGGCCACGCTTCATGCCGGGTAGCCGGGCGCCAGTAAGGGCCGGTCTCCGGCGCTCCGTTCGCGTGTTTGCTACGCTGCTGCGGTGAAGAAGTCCCCCACCGTCACCCTTCAAGCCCAGGCGGTGCGCCGCATCACGGGCCGCTACCCCTTCGGGCACAGTGGCGATATCGCCCACGCCGACGACGGCATTCAGCCGGGCGAGGTCGTGAACGTCCGCGCCGAGGGCAGCACCCGCCTGATCGCGCGCGGGTACTTCAACCCGCAGGGGGGAACGCCGCTGCGCTTGCTGACCTGGCAGGACGAGGACATCGACCTGAAATTCTACCGTGCCCGCGTGAAGGCCGCCCTGGCGCGCCGCAAGGGCCGCATTGTGAATACCGACGCCATGCGCGTCCTGCACGCCGAGGCCGACGGTCTGCCCGGCGTGATCGCCGATCAGTTCGGGTCCGTGCTGAGCGTGCAGCTACGCAACGCGGGCGTGGAACGCCACCGCGACCTGATCGTCAAAGCCCTCAAGGACGAGACGCGCGCCGCCAGCGCCTTCGAGCGCAGCGACACCGGCGAACGCCGCCGCGAGGGCCTGGAGCTCGTGACCGGCACCCTCTGGGGCGACGTGCCGGGGCGTGTGGAGTTCTTCGAGGACGACCTGCGCCTGCACTTTGCGCCCATGGACGCCCAGAAGACCGGCTTTTTCCTCGATCAGCGCGACAACCGCCGCCTGATGGCCTCGCTGGTCCGGCCCGGCGCGGGCTTCCTGGACGTGTACTCGTACACCGGGGGCTTCAGCCTGCACGCCGCGAAGGCCGGCGCGAAAGCCACCGCCATCGACAAGGACAACGTCGCCCTGGCCGCCCTGGAACAGGCGGCGCGGGGGAACGGCGTTCAGGTTGGCGTGCGCTGGGGCGACGCCCTGGAAGCACTTGCCGCACTGGAAAAGGACAGGCGAACCTTCTCGGCCATCGTGCTCGACCCGCCTACCCTCGCCAAGAGGCGGGAAGATGTCCCGCGCGCCAAACGCATCTTCACGGACGGGGCTGCCAGCGCCCTGCGCATGCTGGAGGGCGGCGGGCACCTGATGATCAGCACCTGCGCGCATTACATCCGCGTGGATGACCTGCTCGACGCCGCCAGGGTCGCTGCCGCCGAGGCCGACACCGATGCCGAGGTTCTCGAGGTGACCTATCAGCCCGCCGATCACCCGCATCTGCTCAGCGTGCCGGAGAGCCTGTACCTCAAGAGCGTCCTGCTGCGCAAAGCCTGATCGGTTTCGAGGGGCGCCGAATGATACGGATTCCGTATGAGGAATCGCCCCATGTTCGCGTGGTGCCCTGAGCTGCTAGACTGTCTCGTTTCCGAAGCGGAGGCAGCGCCTTACGCGTTCAACGTAACCCCCTGCGGCCCGGTCTACGTCTGATTCCTGCCGTGCTGGCCGCACTTTTCAGGGAGAACCCACCTTGCAGAACAATCTGATCGTGAAGGGCGCCAAGGAACATAACCTCAAGGACATCACGGTGGAACTGCCGCGCGATCAGTTCGTGGTGATCACGGGAGTGTCCGGCAGTGGTAAGAGCACTCTGGCCTTCGACACCATCTATGCCGAGGGTCAGCGCCGTTACGTGGAGTCCCTCAGCGCGTACGCCCGCCAGTTCCTGGGCCTGATGGAGAAACCGGACGTGGAGAGCATCACGGGCCTGTCGCCGGCCATCTCCATCGACCAGAAAACCACCAGTCACAACCCGCGCAGCACGGTGGGCACCGTGACCGAAATCCACGATTACCTGCGGTTGCTGTACGCCCGCGTGGGCACCCCGTACTGCCCGGTCTGTGGCCGCAAGATCGAGAAGCAGAGCCCGAGCGAGATCACGGACCGCCTGCTCTCGGGCTTCGCGGACAGGCGCGCCATCCTGCTGGCACCCGTCGTGCGCGGGCGCAAGGGCGAGTACCGCAAGCTGTTCGCGGACCTGCGCCGCGAGGGTTTTGCGCGCGTGCGGGTGGACGGCACGCTGTACGAGCTGGAGGAAGCCGAGAAGCTGAAGCTGGAGAAGTTCGAGAAGCACGACGTGGACGTGGTCATTGACCGCGTGACCCTGCGTGAAGGCGACCGCAGCCGCATCGCGGAGAGCGTGGAACTGGGGTTGCGCCGGGGCGAGGGCCTGCTGCGCGTCCTGATGCCCGATGCCGGGCAGGACGGCGGGCCGCACGAGGAGTTGTACTCCGAGAAGTTCGCCTGCCCCGAGCACGGCAGCGTCCTGGAGGAACTCGAACCCCGCTCGTTCAGTTTCAACTCGCCGTACGGGGCGTGCGGGGACTGCGCGGGCCTGGGCAGCAAACGTGAGTTCAGTCCGGATCAGATCATCGATGACAAGCTCTCCATCGCCGAGGGCGCCATCCTGCCCTGGAGCAAGAAGGGCACGGGCGGCGGCATCTACTACTGGGACAAGTTGCAGGCGCTGGCCGAGCACCTGGAGTTCAGCGTGAAGACCCCCTGGCGTGAGCTGCCCAGCCAGGCCAAAGACGCCGTCCTGAAAGGGCCGGGCGCACCCTTCGAGGTCGTGTACCGCCGCGCCGGCAAGGAAACCATGCGGTTCATGACCGAGTTCGAGGGTGTGATTCCCAACCTGGAACGCCGCTACGCCGACACGGAATCAGAGTTCATGCGCGAGAAACTCGAGGAGATGATGGAACTCCAGCCGTGCCCCACCTGCGGCGGCACGCGCTATAAACCCGAGATTCTCGCCGTGCGCGTGGGCGGCCTGAACATCAGTCAGGCGAGCGGCATGAGCGTGCTGGACGCCGACCTGTTCTTCGACCGGTTGCAGGGCGGCGGTCTGGACCACGCGGCCATCATGCCCTTCCTGACAGGACACCTGGGCGGCACGGCGCGCGCGCACACGCCCAGCCGTTACGAGTACGTCCTGAACGATTTCGGCACGGCGGTGGCCGCCCCGATCCTGCGGGCCATCCGCACCCGCCTGAAATTCCTGGTGGACGTGGGCCTGGATTACCTGAGCCTGGACCGCACCGCGAACACCCTGTCGGGCGGCGAGGCGCAGCGTATCCGGCTGGCCACGCAGGTCGGCAGTGGACTGACCGGCGTGCTGTACGTGCTGGACGAACCCAGCATCGGCCTGCACCCTAAAGACAACCACCGGTTGATCGGTACCCTCAAGCACCTGCGCGACCTCGGCAACACCCTGATCGTCGTGGAGCACGACGAGGACACCATGATGGACGCCGATTACCTCGTGGACATGGGCCCGGGTGCGGGCGTGCACGGCGGTCAGGTCGTCGCGGTCGGCACGCCGCAGCAGGTGCGGGACAACCCGGACAGCCTGACCGGCAAGTACCTGCGCGGCGAACTGAAGATCGAGGTGCCGCAGAGCCGCCGCCGGGGCAACGGCAAACAGTTGAAGATCATCGGGGCGCGCGAACACAACCTCCAGAACGTCTCCATCGAGATTCCGCTGGGGACCATGACCGTCGTGACCGGCCCCAGCGGCAGCGGCAAAAGCACCCTCATCCACGACATCCTGCACGCCACGCTGGCCCGCGAACTGAACGGCGCGAAGACCACCCCTGGCCGCTTTGATCGCATCGAGGGTATGGAGCACCTGGACAAGGTCATCGAGATCGACCAGAGTGCCATCGGGCGCACGCCACGCAGCAACCCCGCCACGTACACCGGCGTGTTCACCGAGATCCGCGACCTGTTCACCCGCACGCCCGAGGCCCGGCGGCGCGGTTATCAGGCCGGGCGGTTCTCCTTTAACGTCAAGGGCGGCCGCTGCGAGCACTGCAAGGGCGACGGGGTCATGAAGATCGAGATGAACTTCCTGCCGGACATCTACGTGCCGTGCGAGGTCTGCAAGGGCGCGCGCTACAACCGCGAAACGCTGGAAGTCAAGTACAACGGCAAAACCATCGCCGACGTGCTCGACCTGACCGTCGAGGATGCCCAGCGGTTCTTCGAGGCGATCCCCGCCATCGAACGCAAGATGACCCTGCTGTGCGACGTGGGCCTGGGCTACATGAAGATCGGGCAACCCAGCACCACCCTGTCCGGCGGCGAGGCGCAGCGCATCAAGCTCGCCAGCGAACTCAGCAAGCGCGCCACCGGCAAGACCATCTACATCCTCGACGAACCCACCACGGGGTTGCACTTCGAGGATGTCCGCAAACTCATGGAAGTCCTGCAACGCCTCGTCGAAGGCGGAAACACCCTGGTCATCATCGAGCACAGCCTGGACGTCATGAAGACCGCCGACCACATCATCGACCTGGGCCCCGAAGGCGGCGTGCGCGGCGGCACCGTGGTCGGCACCGGCACGCCCGAGGAGATGGCCGCGCACCCGACAAGCCACACCGGCGAGTACCTGCGCCGCGTCCCCGGGATCGTGGCCGCCACCCGCAAGCCCGCCCCGGCCGCCGCGCCCGCGCGCAAGGAAACAGGCCCGAAAAAGGCTGGTCGGCCCGCGAAGAAACCCGCGGCGGCCGAGGAGCCGGAACTGGTCGGCGCGGCCCCCGCCCGCAAGACTCGTGCTAAGAAAGAAAGCGCATGACGCAGCCGCCCGACCCCACCCCACCCGACACCCGCCCCACGGATCCCCAGGGTCTGAGCCCTGAAACGCCGGTTCAGGCCGATCAGGCTGGGCAGCATCCCACCCCCGCCCCCGCCACCGTTCCCGGTGCTTCCGCGCCGGGGTCGCGTCTGGCAGGCCCACGCCAGGCCCGCCCGGCTCCGCAGGACGATCCGCCGCCGGGCACAGCCGTCAAGGGGCTGAAACTGCTGGGAGGCGCCGTGTGCCTGCTGACCCTGGCGTACTTCCAGTGGACGCCAGGCGAGTGGCCCGTGCGCCTGCTGACCTGGGTACTGCTGACCCTACTGGCCGACGAGTTCGGCGGCTGGTTCGGGTACGGCGGGTTGGTCCTGGGGGGCCTGGGGTACTTCAGTCCGGTGCAGCCGCCCGCCGAGTGGCTGATCATCCTGCCGCTGGTCGGCGGGGCCCTGGCGGGCACGCTGCTGCTCAAGCACTCGGGCGGACTGTTCGTCCTGCCGTTCGCCGGGGTGTTATTCGCGGGCGTGCTGATCGCCGTGGGCCGCTTTGGGGCCAAACTCGACCCGCAGATGACGCTGCCCGCCAACCCCGAATTCCTGCGCACCGCCCTGACCGCCATGCTGATCGCGCTGGGCATCAGCGCCGCGCGGCAACTGGCGGGACTGTTCCTGCGCGCCCGCCGCCGCGCCCGTCCGCCGGAAGGCATGCCTGCCTGACCGTTCCTGTACTGCCTGCGCGCCGCTTCCCTTAACCAGGAGCGGCGTTTCTGCTCTTTTGCGCCGTGGCTCCGGTCACCGGGCGGCCAGAGACGGACTGCGCTCCACTGCGCCACCGTCGGCTGTTTCTCCTCACATCCGCTTGCACCCAACCGAAACTGCACCGAATCAACCGCAGTCCGTATGACATGGCCTGCGGTCCCTCACGCACTCGCGTTACACTTCAGGGCAGATGAACAGTAACTCCAACCGCACCATTCTCGTGATCGGCACCCTGATTGCCGTGGCCCTGATCGCCCTCGCCCTGGTCGCCGTTCGCGGTAAACCCGCTCCCGGCGCGGGCCTGAACGGCACCTTCGACCTGACCGGACAACCCTTTGCGGGTCAGGCCGACGCGCCGGTCAGCGTGGTTGTCGTCGAGGACTTCAAGTGCCCCGTCTGCAAGACCTTCGAGGAAACCATCGCGCCCGAACTGAACACCAAGTACATCGAGACTGGCAAGGCGAAGCTGTACTCCGTGGTGTGGCCTTTCCTGGCCGAAAACGCCCGCCTGCCCACCGACGACAGCAAACTCGCTGCGCAGGCCGCCAAGTGCGTGTACGACCAGGGCGGCAACGACGCCTTCGGCCGGTTCAAGACCATCCTGTTCCGCGCGCAGGGCAGCGAGAGTGCAGTCTGGGCCACCAAGACCCGCCTCAAGGACCTGGCCGGGAACGTCGAGGGGCTCGACCAGGCGAAGTTCGCCACCTGCCTGGATACCGACGCCACCGCCGCCCGCGTGGACGCCGACGAGAAGCAGGTCGCGGACGCAGGCGTGAACCACACGCCCACCGTGTTCGTGAACGGCAAGGAAGTCCGGAACGGCAGCGGCGAGAGCAGTTACCTGCTGGCCGACGTCAGCGCCGCCATTGACGCTGCCAGCAAGTAAGCCGTGAGCCGCGACAACCGCCTGTACGCCGCGTGGGTGATCGCGCTGATCGCCACGCTGGGGAGCCTGTATTTCAGCAACATCCTGGGATTCAAACCGTGCGTGCTGTGCTGGTATCAGCGCATCTGCATGTACCCCCTGGCTGTCATTCTGGGCATCGGCGCACTGCGCGGCGACCTCGGTGCCCGCCTGTACGCCCTGCCACTCGCCGCCGCCGGACTGATCATCGCCCTGATCCAGAACTTCGAGGACTGGGGCGTGATTCCCGTCCTGAAAGCGTGCACCGCCGACGCCACCACCGTCGCCTGCGACGTGCCCTGGCCTGTGTGGGGCAGTGGCGCCCTGGCCGCCCTGAACACCGTCATCACCATTCCGGTGCTGAGCATGACGGCCTTTATCCTGATCACCGGGCTGCTCGCCTGGGGCCGACCCCGCAGCATCTGATACGGATTCCGATTGATTCGGTGCAGTTCTGAATCAATCCGAGCGGACGCGAGTAGGAATAGCAGACGGGTTTCGCGGTATGGAGCCACAGGCGGCGCTTTTCCGACTGTGGTGGAATTTAGCGGAATCCGTATGATACAGATTGCGATTGATTCGGTGCAGTTCCGGATCAATCCCAGCGGAGGCAAGTAGGAACACCACACGGATTGGGCGGTATGGAACGGAATCCGTATGAGGCTAGCAAGAGGCCCGCCGACGCAATTAACGTCGGCGGGCCTTTCATGGAGCCCTGGGAAGTGGGGGCCGAGGTTAAACCCCGACCCCCACCCAGTCCCGTTTACTTGCGGCTGGCTTCGATCAGCGCGGGGACGATCTCGTTGATGTCGCCCACGATGCCGTAGTCCGCGACCTTGAAGATCGGGGCTTCAGCGTCCTTGTTGATGGCGATGATGTTCTTGCTCTTGCCCATGCCGCTCAGGTGCTGCACGGCGCCGCTGACGCCCAGGGCGATGTAGGCCTTGGGTTGCACGGTCTTGCCGGTCTGGCCGACCTGCTCGGCGTAGGGGCGCCAGCCGGCGTCCACGACGGCGCGCGTGGCACCGACGCCAGCGCCAATGTTGTCAGCGAGACCCTCGACGTAGCGGGCGAAGTTCTCGGGGTTGCCCACGCCGCGCCCACCCGTGACGATCACGTCGGCTTCGGTCAGGGCGACGCGGCTGCTCTTCTCGACGCTGCGGCCAGTCACCTGCACGCGGGGGGCGGGCAGGTCGAGTTCCACGTCGTACTGCTCGCCAGGGGTGGCGGCAGGCGCGGCGGGCGCGAACGAGCCGGGCTTGACGGTCACGACGACCGTGCCGTCGGCCTCCACGGTTTCGGTCACGCGGGCCAGGAAGGTGTACCGCTGTGCCTGCAAGGCCGCGCCGTTGCTGCTCAGCTTGATAGCGTCTTCAAGGTACGGCGCGTCGAGTTTCACGGCGACCCTGGGGGCGTACTCGCGCCCGGAGCGGCTGCCGCCGATCATGACGACCGACGCCTCGCCTTCCTGCGCGATCTGCGTGGTGGCGGCCGCCCAGACTTCGGCGTTGTACGCGGCGAGCGCGGGCAGGTCGGCCACGAGCACCTGATCGGCCACGGCGGCGGCCTCGGCAGCCACAGCGGCGACGTTCTGGCCCAGTACAAGCAGCGTCACGGGGCCTTCGCGTCCGGACTCCCGCGCGGCGGTGACCATTTCCAGGGTGGATTTCGCCAGTTTCCCGGCGGTGTGTTCAGCGACGATCAGAATCATGCGATCACCTTCGCTTCGTTCCGAAGCAGTTCCAGCAGTTGCTGGGCGGCGGCCTGGGGGTCCTTGCCGTCGATCATGGTGTTGCGGCGGGCGCGGGTCTGAATTTCAGCGCCGACCATGCGGACCTTGCCACTCAGGTTGTACGCGGCGGGGTCTTCCTTGCGGAGTTCCTTCTTCTTGGCTTTCATGATGTTCGGCAGGGTGGGGTAGCGGGGCTCGTTCAGGCCCTGCTGCGTGGTGACCACGGCGGGAAGGGGAGCGCTGAAGCTCTCGTTGCCGTCGTCCACGTCGTGGCGACCGGTGATGGTGTCGCCGTCGATCTTCAGTTCGTTCGTCCAGGTGAGCTGGGGCCAGCCGAGGCGTTCGGCGCTGGCGGCTCCTAGTGCCTGGGAGTCCCAGTCGGCTTCCTGTCCGCCCACCAGGATCAGCGAGACGTTCTCGGCCTGCGCGACCTGCGCCACGACGCGGCTCAGGGTCACCGCGTCGAACTTCTCGTCGGTTTCGATGTGAATGGCGCGGTCCACGCCCATGGCGAGCGAGGTGCGCAGGGCGTCCTCGACTTTCTTGGGGCCGACGGCCAGCGCGATGATCTGTTCGACCGGCGCGCCGCTCTCGCGCAGGCGCAGGGCTTCTTCCACGCCGTACTCATCCATGCCGTCGATGACCAGGGTGGCCCCTTCGAGGTCAACGTTCTGGCCGCTGATCTTGACGCGGGCTTCGGCGTCGGGAACTTGTCTTACGAGGGTCAGGATATTCATGGGTCCTCCAGGGGTCTGGTGCGCGTGTCAGGACAGGGGGCGGCTGGCTCACCCGTCCCGACAAATTGTACTTGGTTCAAGTTTAGCAGAGCCTTCCAGCCCAGGGAAGACCCGGCCCGGACAGTCACCAGCCGGCACGGCGGGAATCTGCCGCGCCGGCCAGAGCCCAGGAGCACCGGGAAACGACCCCCAGCCTAGCCCACTACCCCGCCCGCAGCAGCCCAGCGTACAGGTCATCAATTATACGGACTCCGGCTGACCAGTTCATAGCGCCTTTCGACCTGAGCGAGCACAAGTCAGGCGTACCCCTGAGCCTGGAGATGTCCACACCGCCTTTACGCGACCTTCAGGTCATCAAGTGGTTGGCTTTAAAAACGGCCTCACCTTAAATTCCAGTCAACTGTTTCAAGGAACCTTCTCATGCTGGCAGACGAACCTACTCTCATGAAGAACCTGATGTCCGTCACCCTCCTCGCCATCGCTGCCAGCACTGCCACGGCCGGCGCGCAGTCCCTGCGCGGCGTCGAACTTGGCCTGACCGGCGGTTACGCCGGTGGCCTGAGCGGCGAAGCCTTCGTCCACGCCCCCAATGTCGTGGGTCCGGTCGGCGTGAAAGCCGGAGTGGCCGTGGCGCGCTCCGCCGACGCCATCAACGACAGCAGCAAGGACGCGCTGGGCACCACCTTCGCTGACCGCAAGACGAAAGACGGCTTCACCGAAAGTGGGAGCCAGACCGTCATCTCCCTGGACGGCACCTACAGCCTCGGCGAGGTCGCCCCGGGTGTCGATACGACCCTGTACGCCGGTGGCCGCTACGGCATGTTCCGCGCCACTGAAACGGCCAACGCCACCAGTTCGACCGCCTACAGCAGCAACTCCTTCGGGATCGGTGCCGGCGTCATGGCCAGCTACGCTCTGAGCGGCAACATCAGCCTCGTGGGCGACCTGGGCGTCGATCACTTCTTCAAGAGCGCCATCAACGTCGATGCGACCAACGCTGGCACCACCACCACCTTCAACTACCCCACCAGCGACGCCGACTACTCCTACAACGATGGCCGCTTCGTGCGCCCCGGCACCAACTTCAAGGCCCGCGTGGGCATCAAAGCCACCTTCTGAGCCGCGTCACCTTCTGAGCCACGCCGCCTTCTGAGCCGCGCCGCCTTCTAAGCTGCGCCACCTGCTGACCGGCCCTCCCTGTGGGGGCCGGTGTCTGTTGTGTGGGTCAGCGGTTCAGGTGCTGCCTGAGCACCTCGAACGCCGCCACGGTGCGTGGGAAGCCCAGGTACGGAACGCACATCATAAGGGCGCCGCGGACCTCTGCTTCAGTGGCTCCGGCGTTCATGGCGCCGCGAATATGGGTGCGCAGCTCCGGGGGACTGCCCAGCGAGACGAGCAGGGCGCAGGCGATCAGCTCCTTGCTTTTCAGGTCCAGACCCGGCCGGTCGTACACGGTGTCGTACGCGAACTCCTGAATGTACCGGCCCAGGTCGGGGTCCAGGTCGTTCAGGCGTTCCTGAATGCGGCCCTGTTGCGAGCCGAAGATCACGTCACGGGCGTGGCGTGGCGTTTCCGGGGCGGGAGTCAGGACCGGCGCGTCTGTCGGGGTGGGCTCGCGGGTGGGATCACTCATGCGCGCAGGGTAACGCGGGGCGCGCGGTGGGTGCCGTGGGTGCCAGCGTGCGTGCAGACGTGGTCAGAATGCCAGGCTGACCTGCTCGCTACAGTGGGTGGGTGCCGCTTCGCTGCTCAGATCGTAAGGTTTCACCTGCCGGACGGTGGGTGGGGCGCGTAGTCTACACTCAGGCTGTCCACCAGGCACCGAGCGTTCTGGCCAGTTTCGGCAGTTCGTTGTTCCCGATTCAGTCGTTCACCCAGCGCCGCTGTTTCAGCGTTTCCCGGCCTGTCCGTGACGGGCCCGTGATGGTAGCGCTTCCCGCCCCTGGGGGTCACCCATGAACAGATACGACGACCGCGCCCGACTCGTGTTCCATTACGCCCGCGAGGAAGGCAACCGCCTGGGTCACGCGATGGTCGGCCCGGAACACCTGCTCCTGGGCCTGATGCGCGAGGGCGGTACTGCCGCCAGCATTCTCGGAGAATTCGGTGCTTCGCTCGACGGCCTGCGCCGCCGCGTGGAGGAAATCATCGGCCGTGGCGAGGGCAACCGCCTGAATGACGCGCCCAGCATCACGCCCCGCGCCCGGCGCGTCATGGAACTGGCGTCCAGCGAGGCCCGCAGCCTGGGCGCGCAGGTGACCAGTACCGAGCACATCCTGCTGGGCATCATCCGCGAGGGTGACGGCGTGGCCTTCCGCATCCTTCAGGAACTCACCAAGGACGTGGATACCATCCGCTGGCGCATCCTGGCGCAGGGCGAGGGCACGGCCAGCAAACCGGCCAAGCCGGTCGCCACGCCCTTCCTGGACGAGTACGGCCGCGACCTGACCAGGTGGGCGCGTGAGGGGAAGCTCGACCCCGTGATCGGCCGCAGCGAGGAAATTCGCCGCGTCACGCAGATCCTGACCCGCCGCACCAAGAACAACCCCGTCCTGATCGGCGATCCGGGTGTCGGGAAGACCGCCATCGTGGAGGGTCTGGCGCTTGCCATTCACGAGAAGCGCACCCCACCGAACCTGCATGACGTGCGCCTCGTGAGCCTGGACCTGAGCGGCGTCGTGGCGGGAACGAAGTACCGGGGAGAGTTCGAGGAACGCCTGCGGCAGATCATCGAGGAACTGCGCAACGCCAAGGTCATGGCCTTCATCGACGAACTGCACACGCTGGTCGGGGCGGGCGGAGCCGAGGGCACACTGGACGCCGCGAACATCCTCAAGCCCGCCCTCAGCCGCGGTGAGATTCAGGTGATCGGCGCGACCACCACCGGCGAGTACCACCGGTACATCGAGAAGGACGCCGCCCTCGAGCGCCGCTTCCAGCCGGTGATCGTGCTGGAACCCAGTCCCGCCGAGACGTTGCAGATCCTGCGCGGCCTGAAACCCAAGTACGAGGAGCACCACGGCGTGCAGATCCCGGAAGCGGCGCTGGAACTCGCCGTTCGCATCGGTGAGCGCAGCCTGCCGGGCCGGAACTTCCCGGACAAGGCCATCGACCTGATCGACGAGGCCGCCAGCCGCGTGCGCCTGAACATGAGTGTGGGCCTGCCCGTCGCGGAAACCGAGGACGGTGAACCGTACGTGACGCGCGAGGACATCGAGAGCGTCATCAATTCCATGGGCGGCATCTACTCCGAGGAGACGGCCGCGCAACTCGGTGACCTGGAAGGGACCCTGAGAGACCAGGTGTACGGCCAGCCGGACGCCATCCGCGCGCTGTCCAGTGCGCTGCGCCGCGCCCGCGTGGGCCTGGGCGGCCGCACCCGCGTCGCCGCGAGCTTCCTGTTCGTGGGGCCCAGCGGGGTCGGCAAGACCCATCTGGCCAAGGCGCTGGCCCGCAGCCTGTTCGGCAGCGAACGCAGCCTGATCCGCATGGACATGAGCGAATTCCAGGAGAGCCACTCGGTCAGCAAACTGATCGGGTCGCCCCCCGGGTACGTGGGCTACGAGCAGGGCGGCCGCCTGACCGAAGCGGTGCGCCGCCAACCGTTCAGCGTGATTCTGCTCGACGAGATCGAAAAGGCCCACCCGGACGTGTACAACACCTTCCTTCAGGTGCTCGACGACGGCCGCCTGACCGACGGGCTGGGCCGCACCGTGGACTTCCGGCGCACCATCCTGATCATGACCAGCAACACGGGCTTCAACGTGACGCCCACCGTGGGCTTCAGCCCGGTCACGCCGGACAGCAACGCCCCGCTGCGCAACATCTTCACGCCAGAATTCCTGGACCGCCTCGACGAGGTCATCCGCTTCAAGAGCCTGGGCGAGGAAGAACTCGTGCGCGTCGCGCAGCAACTCATGGGCGAGATGACCGAGGAACTCGCCAGCCGCGAGCTGCGCGTCACGTTCGACCCGGCCATCGCCGCGTGGCTGGTCACGAAACTCAAGGCCCGCAGCCCCAAGCACGCCGTCGGCAGCAGTCGGCAGCTGCGCACCCTGGTCCGCGAGGAGATCGAGGACCCCCTGGCCCTGGAACTCATGGCCAACCACGGCGAGGAACTGCGCGTCGTGCTGGGCGACGGCGGCCTTCAGTTCGAGAAGGGTGAGGAAGCCGCCTCCCGCCAGATCCTGGCCTGATACGGATTCCCGTTGCTTCGGTGCAATTCCGAATCAATTCGAGCGGATGCGAGCGGGAACAAGGTGTGGACTCTGCGATGTAGTGTTCTGATACAGGCTCCGCTTGGATGGTTGTTGCCAGCCCAACCGGAGCCTGTACTGGATGTTCGTTTTGTCATACGGATTCCGGTTGATTCGCTACAATTCCGAATCAATCCGAGCGGATGCGAGTGGGAATAGCAGACGGATTGGGCGGTATAAAGCCGCAGGCGGCGCTTTTCCGACTGTGGCGCAGTGGAGCGGCAGTCCGTATCAGGCGTCCTTTTCTATCTGCCTGCCCGGTCCTTCTGGCCTTCTGCGGGTCCCTTCCTGGCCGCTGTTGACCGGGTCTCGCCTTCCGTCTGGCTTTCCCGGCGCGGCCGGACGGACGCGCAGGCTGACCCGCGTTACGCTCGGGACCGCTCCGGGCGGTTAGCATGGCGGTCATGACGAAAAGTATTTCCGATTTTCAGGATGAACAGGGCCGCGTCACCGGGTGGCCCAGCGACCGCCGCCGCGCGCACCAGCTGGCCATCCTCGACTACCTGACCGGCCTGTTCGAGCCCGGCGTGTCCTACGACCAGGGGCAGATCGAGCAGGTGCTGGCCGACCACAGCACCCTGGAGGACCCCAGCTTCCTGCTGACCGAACTGGTGGACAGCGATTACCTCGCCACAGAGGACGGCATGTACTGGCGTGCCGACGGTCGCCCCGGCGCGCGTGGCTAGAGTCCGCACCCAGTACGTCTGCGGCAGTTGTGGGTACACCAGCGCCAAACCGCTGGGCCGCTGCCCGAACTGCCAGGCATGGAACTCGTTCGAGGAGGAAGTCCCGGCCGCCGCGACCGGCTCGCGCGGAGGCGCGTACGGCGGCGTGGTGGGCGGGAAACTCACGGCGCTGTCCACTGTGGGCCGCCGTGAGGAACCCCGCACGTCCAGCGGCATCCCGGAACTGGACCGCGTGCTGGGCGGCGGTCTGGTGGCCGGGGGCGTCACGTTGATCGGCGGCGAACCCGGCATCGGCAAGAGTACCCTGCTGCTACAGGTCGCGGACCGCGTGGCGAAACTGGGCGGCACCGTGCTGTACGTGGCCGGCGAGGAATCCCTGGAGCAGATCCGGTTGCGCGCCGACCGGCTGGGCGTGGCCCTGGAAGGCGGCGCGGACATTCAACTCACGCGCGATACCCGCGCCGAGCATGTGGCCGCGCTGATGAGCGAGCACAAACCCGCGCTGTGCATCGTGGATTCCATCCAGACCGTGACCGTGGAAGGCGAGGGCGCACCCGGCGGCGTGGCGCAGGTCCGCGACGGCACCGCGCTGCTGACCCGCGCCGCCAAGGAAACCGGCACCGCCACCGTCCTGGTCGGGCACGTGACGAAGGACGGCACGGTCGCCGGTCCGAAAGTCATGGAGCACATCGTGGACACCACCGTGTTCCTGGAGACGGTCGGATCGTTCCGGCTGCTGCGCTCGGTCAAGAACCGCTTCGGGCAGGCCGGTGAACTGGGCGTGTTCGAGATGCGTGGCGAGGGCCTGATCGCCGTCGAGAATCCCTCGGCTGCGTTCCTGGCCGAGCGGCCTCTGGACGTGCCGGGCAGCGTCGTGGCCGCCACCATCGATGGACAGCGGCCCATGCTGCTGGAAGTGCAGGCGCTGGCGAGCAAGACCCCGTACCCGAACGCCCGCCGGGTCGTGGTCGGTCTTGACCCGCGCCGCGTGGACGTGGTACTGGCCGTGCTGGAGCGCCGCCTGGACCTGACGCTGGGTGGCCTGGATGTGTACGTGAACCTCGCGGGCGGCCTGAAAGTCCCCGATCCGGGCCTGGACCTCGCCATTGCCCTGGCGATCTACAGCGCCGTGGTGGGCCGCGCCCTGCCCGGCAACGTGGCCGTGTTCGGCGAGGTCGGACTGGCGGGCGAGGTGCGCTCCACGACCGGCTCGATCCGCCGCGCCGAGGAAGCCCGCCGGGCCGGGTACACCCGCCTGATCGTCCCGCCCGGCCTGGACGGGCACCCAGACGGCGTGAAAAGCGTCGAGGAAGCCGTCGCGCAGGTCTGGCAGGGCCGCGCGGCAGGCAGTCCGGGTGAGGGCAACCGGAAACCCCGCGCGGGGTAGGCGCGTACCGGACGGTATGAACACTGCCGTTCCGGTCGCCCCTGCCGTTTCGCCCATCTGGTTCCGGGCGCTGGTGTGGCTGGTGCCCCTGATGCTCATTCTACCCACCTGGCTCCCGGACGATGTGCAGACCGGGCGACCCCTCCCGCTCGGCGGGAAGATCGCCTTCACCCTGCTGGGCGTGGGGCTGGGGGCGCTGTTCGCGCAGGTTCCGCGCCGACTGGCATACACCCTGACCGACACGGGCCTGCGCGTCAGCCGCTTTTCCGGAACGTTCGAGTGGCCGTACCGGGAACTGCGCGTGCGCCGCACCGACGGCGGGCTGGGCCTGAAGGTGGGCGGTGTGGGCCTGCCCGGCTACTACAGCGGCAACTACACTTTCACCGGCCCCGCCTACCGCAGCGTGCAGGCCATCGCGTCGAACACGCGCGGCGGCCTGATTGTCGAGCGGGGCGGCACACCGTACTACCTGACGCCCGCCGACCCGCGCGCCTTCGCGCAGGCTCTCGCAGCTCGGGGCGTGCCCGTACTCGACTGATCAGTGGTGCCGACCGGTTCAAGCGGCTTTAAGTACACTGCGTTTATCTTGTCGATAAACCGCGCGGAGCGCGGAGCAGAAGGAAAGTACGTTGGAGCGGGAATGGAGAGGTTCCGGTGCTTTCCCGGCATGGCGCCATGTGAGCTTCAACGTACTTAATACCGAGACGCAGCGGCCTGGACGGATGTTCCTGTCATAAGGACCCGAATTGATTCGGTGCAGTCCCGGATCAATCCGAGCGGATGCGAGTAGGACCAGCATCCGGATTGCGCAACATGGAGCCGCAGGCGGCGCTTTTCCGACTGTGGTGGAATGCAGCGGCAGTCCGTATCACTCCAGCATGCCACCAAAATCGCCTTCCCAGGCGTTCAGAATCCGTCCCTCGTGTACCAGCAGCACCGTCGGGTAAGCGCTGAGCTTCAGCTCGCGCGAGAAGCGGGTGGCCGCCTCGCCCTGCCACGCGCTCAGGCCGCCCGGCGCGGGCGAGCTCACGTCCTCGGCGTTCACGGCCCGTACGGGCAGGCCGCTGTCCAGCACCGCCTGCCACAGCGGCCCCAGGTCGCCGCAGTCATGGCTGTACACGACCACCACTTCACGCGCGGCTGGCGCCCATGGGTGGGCGGGCAGCACCTCGCCCAGGCGCACGCGGGCGTCGGCAGACGAGACGCCCAGCGCCAGCAGCAGCGACATGAACGGGGCGCGCCGCAGTCTCATACCGACTCCGGTGCACTGGTGTGCGAAAACCAAAGGATGGGCACAACCGGTTCAGGCGGGGGAGCGGCAACTGCAATCCGGTTCATGACCGTCATCATGCGCCGCCCAGCACGACCGGCGCGTGACGGACCCATGAGAAGGCCCACGGCGAACCGTGGGGCGGACCTTCATGGGAGCTGGTGATCCCCGCGTTACGGCGTGGCGGGCTGCACGGTCCCGGGTGCGGGGGCCGTTTTCGGGTCCGTGCCCGGTTCCAGCGGCGTTTTCGGGGTGGTCACTGATGGAATGCTGACTGGAGCGCCGCCCTGCACCCCTGCGGCCTTCAGCGCGTCCGGGTCGGCCTTCTCGTCTTTCAGCGGGGCGGGCGCGGGGTCCGGCGCGTAGGCGGGCAGGGCATCGATCTCGATGCGGCGCTGCACGATGTTCTCAGGGGGCGTGAACTCGGTCGCCAGTCGGTTGGTGACGCGGTCCAGGCTGACCATCGCGGTGCGCGGGTCGCTGCCGGTCGCCAGGTCCGTCTCGCGGTACTGCACCGGGGCGGGCACGTCGGTCTGAAGGTCGGTGTTCGCCGCGTCCCGGTACTGCGGGTCCAGCATGGCGATCTTGACGCCCGGCAAGACCTGGGGGTCGGGGGCGGCCACGTACTGAATGCCCGGTGGTTCGCTGAACTGACGCACCGGTTGACCGGCGTGCGCGAGTTCCATCATGCGCCGCCAGATCGGGGCGTTCACGTACCCCGAGAAGTAGTACGTGGGCATCTCGCCGCCCTGCTGACGGCCCACCCACACGGACCCGGTGTACAGCGGGGTGGTCCCCACGAACCAGAAGTCCTTGGGCCCGTTACTGGTGCCGGTCTTTCCGGCGACCGGCCACTCGCCGAACTTGGCGCGTTCGGCCAGTCCACCCTGTGCGGCCGTCAGGTCGTTCACGACGCCGCGGATCATGTCCAGGCCCAGCCACGCGATCTGCGGCGTCCAGACCCGGCTGGGCTGCACGGGTTCACTGCTGGCGTCGTACAGGATCTCGCCACGAGCGGTCGTGACCTTGCTCAGGTAGCGGGGCGCGCGGTACAGGCCGCCGTTCACGAAGGGCGCGTACGCGGCCGCCATCTTAATGGGCGTGGTTTCCACGGCGCCCAGCGCAGCGGCCAGTCCGGTTCCGTCGTTCGGAGCGACATCCAGTTCGCGGAGCTTGCTGAAGAACGTCTGCAGGCCGATCCGGTCGGCCAGTCGCACTGTCACGAGGTTCAGCGAACGGTCCAGCGCCTCGCGGATGGTCATGTTCCGGTACGTGGTGGCTCCCTCGAAGTTCTGCGGGGCGTACACGCCATCCTTGCAGCCGACGCACGGGAAGGTGATGGGCCGGTCCTCCTCGCGGTGCGTCTGGTCCAGCCCGGTCGACAGGGCCGTGGTGTACAGCAATGGCTTGATGGTCGAACCGATCTGCCGCTGTCCCTGCGCGGCGTTGTTCCAGTCGGCCGGCGGCTTGCTGCCCTGCAACTTCTGCCCGATCATGCCCAGCACCTCGCCGGTGTAGGGGTTGAGAATCGTGGCGGCCAGGGTCGCGCCGGGCGGCAGGCCGCTCGCCTCGCGGCTGGCGGTCTCCACGGCGTTCTGCGCTTTGGGGTCCAGCGTGGTGTACACGCGCAGGCCGCCGGAACCGTATACCTTCTCGCGCCCGAAACGGCGCACGAGTTCGTTTTCCACCTGCCGCATGAAGTGCGGGGCGCGCACGGTCGTCACGGCCTTCAGTTCCTTTTGCGTGCGGTCTACCAGCTTGGCACTGGTGACGGCCCCAGACGCGTCATACGTGACCTGCCAGCCGCGCGGTTGCAGCTTTTCCTTCCAGGCGGCGTCCATCTGCGCCTGCGTGATCCAGTGGTCCTCGACCATGCGGGTCAGCAGGACGCGCATCAGCGGGCGGGTCGCCTTGTAATCGAAGTACCGTCCGGCCCTGGGGACCAGCACGGTCAGGTACGCGCTCTGCGCCAGGGTCAGGTTCTTCGGCGTGGTCCGGAAGTACGCCTGGGCAGCCGAGTAGATGCCGTACAGTTCGACCGGCCCCCCGTCCCCCCAGTAGATGGCGTTCAGGTAATTCTGAAGAATCTCTTCCTTGGTAAAGAACCGCTCGACCTGCACGCTCAGCATCCATTCCTTGAATTTGCGGTCCGCCGTGCGCGCCTGCTGGTACTCGTCGAGCAGCAGGGTGTTCTTGATGAGCTGGTTGGTCAGGGTGCTGCCGCCCTGCACGCTGTCGCCGCGCGCGGCACGCTGGAACTGCCGCCCCAGACCGTAGGGGTCCAGGCCGTAGTGCTCGAAGAAACGGCGGTCCTCGTTACTGATGAGCGCCGCCATCATGAACGGACTGATCTCGTTCAGGGTGACGATGGTGCGGCTGATCGCCTGATCGCCCACACGCGGAATCAGGCTGCCCAGCGGCGTGTTGTCCCGCGCGAACACCTTCGTTTCGGCTCCCAGCGAGCGGGTCAGGTTGTCCAGCTCGCGGTAGTCCGGCAGTTCACGGGTCCATTTCAGGCCGTAGGTGGCCGCGACGCCCACACCAGCGACCAGGGCCGCCAGCACGAACGAAGTCAGGAATTTAAGGAAACGTCCGAGAAAGATCATGAGGTCACCGGGAGAACGTCAGGGCGCGGCCCTGAGGGGCGTGAGGATCGGCGTCGGCCATGAGTGAAGGCCCGGCCGACAGCCGGACCCGGCCGGAAGAAAAGGGGCTCAACGGCGCCGGGCCTCGATCAGCTGATTCACGCGGCCGCGCAGGTTCTTACCCGACAGGGGCTTGTACACGATGTCGTCCGCACCGACCAGTTTGGCGTGGTCACGCGTCTGATCGTCGTCGAAGCCTGTCAGGAGCAGCACGGGCGTATCGCGCAGCCGCTTGATGCGCTTGACGCGCGAGCAGATCTCGAAACCGTCCATGTGCGGCATCTTCACGTCGAGCAGCATCGCGTCCGGGGTGTGTTCACGCAGATAATCCAGGGCCGTCTTGCCATCAGAAACAGCCACGATATCGTGCCCGTCCGCCGACAGAATGACCTCCAGCATGGTCCGGATGGCCGGTTCGTCGTCTGCGACGAGAATGGTATACGCCATGCGGATCATGATAGTGCAGCGCGCATGAAAAAATTCCACATCAAGCGCCGCTGCCCGGCCGCTGCTCCGTGACCCCCGCTCAGCCCATCTGCGTGCGGCGCAGATCGGCCAGGTGCACGTCGTTGCGTCCCTTCTGTTTCGCGGTGTACATGGCCGCGTCGGCGCGCTCCAGCACCCGCTCCGGGTCCTCGCCCGCATGCGCGGTCGCCACGCCGAAGCAGGCGGTCACGCCACTCACGTTCCCGTGCCGCTGGTGCCGCAGCTCCAGGCGCATGGCGTCCAGCAGCGACCGCACGTGCCGGTCACGCTGCTCGGGCAGGATCAGCAGGAACTCCTCGCCGCCCCAGCGGGCCGCCGCCCCGCCCTGTGGCAGGTGACCCAGCGCCACCTGCGCCACGCCGCGCAGCACCAGATCGCCCGTGGCATGCCCGTGCATGTCGTTGACACGTTTGAAGTGATCCAGGTCGAACAGCACCAGCGTGTACGTCTCACCCTGGCGGGTCAGGGCACTCAGGCGCTCCTCGGCCGCGCGGCGGTTGGCCAGTCCGGTCAGGGTGTCCGTGTAGGCGGCGGTGTGCGACTCCAGCAGCCGCATGCGCTGCACGCCCAGCGTCGCCTGTATGACTGTCATGACCCCGCCTACCAGCAGGAACTGCACGGAGGCGCCCGTCAGGTGCGTGCGCGTCAGCGGGGAAACCGTGAACAGCAGGTGGTAGGTGCAGATCAGCACCGACAGGATCAGGATCGCGGCGGCCAGTCGGGTTGCCTGACGGGGTGGAAACACCAGGAACGCGGCCGCGTACAGCACCGCGAACCAGTAGGTGTTCTCCATCAGCGTCCAGGACGTGCGGGGCATCACGTTGAACTGGTGATTCAGGGCCAGTAGCACGTACGCGGCCGTTCCGGCAAAAGCGCCCGTCACGGCGGTCTGAAGGGTGAGTTGCCCGGCACTCAGCAGCAGTTGCAGGCTCAGCATGATCAGAGACAGCAGCGGGAGTGCCCACACGTCCAGCGGATCGAAGTGGGGAGCCTGCGAGATCAGCGCGGCCCCGCAGGCCAGGCAGGCCAGCCAGACCAGGGTCATGAACATGCGGCCCTGCCCGGCGTGCCAGGAGACCGGTTCGGGCACGGTGGGAGCGGAGCGGCGCAAGAACTTGAACAAGGAAAACCCCAGGCGGTCGGCTTGTGAGCGGGTTCAGGCGCACAACAGCCCGGACAGAGAAGGAGGAAAGTGGACCACGGAAATCGTACGGACTCTGGTTGAATGCTGCGGGTAAGCTTTCAAGCCCGGACGGATTCGGAGACTGGCGGCCCCCAACGAACAGGAACCCAGCAAACAGGAGTGCGGAGGATCTGAGGCGTGGAGCTCACCACCCGGTGTGTTGGCGGGGTGTGAACGCAACAGACGGCAGTCCGTATCGGACCCAGACAGCAGGGGCCGCGTGACCGTGATCTGGCTGGACAGACCTGCTCGGGAGACCTGACGTGAACCCGTCCCGTTCAGCTTACCCGAACGTCTGTGATAAGCGGATACCATTTGTAAGGTCCTACAGATTCCGATTGATCCGGGACAGTTCTGAATCCATCGGAGCGGAAGCGGGTGGGAACAGCAGACGCCCCTTCGCGGTATGGAGCGGAGTCCGTATTGGCTGTTGCAGACGTGTCCACCGGCGTCCGTATCAGGCGGTTCCGGACGGCGGCCGGACCACGTGATGCACCCGGCAGCGCGCCTCGTAACTTTCCTGCGCACCCACCAGCACGACCGGATCGTCGAACCGGGCAGGCTGCCCGCCGATCAGGCGTTGCGAGCGGGTAGCGGGCGCGCCGCACACGGTGCAGATGGCCGTGAGTTTCTCGACGCTCTCGGCGCGGGCCAGCAGTTCGGGTATGAAACCGAAGGGCTCGGCCCGGAAATCCAGGTCCAGGCCCGCCAGGATCACGCGCACGCCCGCATCCGCCAGTTCCAGCACCAGCGGTACCAGCGCCGGGTCCATGAACTGCACCTCGTCAATCCCGATCACGTCCGGCAGGTCCGCGCTGCCCGACGAAAGCAGCGTGCCCTCGCCGCTCAGGTGCGCGCGGATCTCGGCTGCGCCGCGCACCGCCACCGCGCGGACGCTGCGCCCCGCGTGACTGGCCACGGCGGAATCGTGGTACCGGTCGTCCAGGGCGGGTTTGAACACCTGCACGTTCTGCCGCGCGATCACCGAGCGGGTCAGGCGGCGGATCAATTCCTCGCTCTTGCCACTGAACATCGGTCCGACGATGACTTCCAGGTGACCGCCGTGATAGGGGGACTTCAACACGCCCGCGAGCATAGAGCATTGCTGTGAATCCTGCCTGGACAGCGGCTAAGGCGGCCTGTAGGGCAGCAGAACGCCCCCGGACACGGGGGTCGGGGGCGCAGACTGAGCGGGGGGGCTTACTTCCGCTTGGTGCGGTAGCTGTCGCCGAAGCGCTTGTTGAACTTGTCAACGCGGCCTTCGGTGTCCAGGAAGCGCTCCTCGCCGGTCCAGAAGGGGTGCACGCCGCTCCAGACATCCACGTGGATCTCGGGTTTGGTGCTCAGGGTTTCCATGATGACCTTACCCTGGTAGATGATTTTGCAAGGAACGGCTTTCGGGTGAATTTCTTTCTGCATGGGTGCCTCCGCCGCCACGTCTGTCACCACCGACCGGTGGGTGTGCGTAGCGGGCAACCCTGCCAGTGTACACCACCCGCCCCACTTCTGACCAGGGGGGCGGGCGAGGCGGAAGGTCAGGGGAGCAGCGCGCCCAGGTGGTCCACGCATGGCCAGTCCCGCTCCCAGCCGGGCCAGGAGTGCCCCAGCCGCAGCGCGGGGCGCAGCTGCGGCGGAACGCGCAGGCCCCGCGCGCCGATCAGGGCGCCCACCACGCACGCGACCGTGTCGCTGTCGTCGCCCAGCAGCGCGGCCGGTTCCACGCACTCCAGCCAGTCCGCGCCGCGTGCGTGCGCCACGGCCGCTTCCAGGGTGTCCAGAACGAAGCCGCTCTGCGAGGTCACGTGCCCGGTCAGTCCCGCGCGCACCCGCGAGCGCACCTCGCCCCGCGCGGCCCGGTCCCGCTCGCGGAACGCCGCGTGGGCCGCCTGCGAATCCACCCCCAGCACCCCAGCCTCCACCAGCGCCAGGCGTGCATCGAACCCCTCTGTGACGCGCAGGGCCGTGTCCGCCGCCGCCTCGTAGTCACTGCCTGCCAGGGCCTCCATGAAAGCTGTCAGGAACACCGAGGCGTGCACGCAGCGCGGATCGGCGTGCGTGAGGGCCGTCACCACCGCCGACTCGCGCGCCAGCGCCTCTCCGCGGAACCCGGCCAGGAACGGGGCCGCGATTCTCATCAGGCCGCCGTTCCCCGCGCCGTTCAGCCCGCTCTCCTGCCACGCCAGCGCCCCGCCGTCCAGCCGCTCCGGCTGACGCAGGGTGATCTGTAGCGCCCGGCGCGTCAGGCCGCCCACGTCCGGCGGCGCGGCCGCCAGCCAGTCCCGCAGCGCCGACAGCACCGCCGGGTGCGCCACTCCCCCCGGCGCGCCCGCCCCGGCTGCGCGGTACCCCAGCAGGGTCGCGGCCACCATCTGACTGTCATCGGTCGCCTCGCCCGGCGCGAACCCGAACACGCTGCCCGGCTGGTAGCCCCGGATCCGCTCGCCGTACTGCGCGCGAATGGACGCCGGAGACTTGAATTCCGTCGCCGCGCCCAGGGCGTCGGCGGCACACAACGACAGCAGCGTTTCGAACGCGTCATTCATCCGGGCAGCATCACTCATGGCCCGATGGTCGCACGTCCCGGCCCCCCACACCTGCCGGAGCTGTGCCCTACGCCCGCCCGCACCCACTGATCTGGAACGCGCCCCGCATCCCCGCGCGCCCCCGGGACACCCTGCGGCCCTTCCTGCTGGCTCACTGACCTGATCGGCCGTCAGGAAACCGGTGCGCGCCGACAGGGACGCCACATGTGCCGCCGCGCGGCGGCCCCGACCGACCGACCGGCCCGGGCGGCTGTTGCCGAGCGGGTCACGCGCTGAACAAAAGTGACCTCCCGTCAGGCATGATGGGCGCAGCGGAGGACGAATGAGCGCGATTACGCGAACGAACAGCAGAGGCGACACCCCGGACCGAGAAGGCGCCGGCCGTGACGCCCGCACCGAATACGGCCGCGCCGAGCAGAGCCCGGCGCTACCCGCCCACCCCAGCTGGCGCTTCCAGGATTACTTTGAACTGTGGGCCGACTGGCTCGAACGCAACTCGGCCGGACACTGGCAGCCGCACCAGAGCGTCATGCAGCGCACCTTCCGCACCCGTGAAGAAACCCTGCTGCACGCCGAACGGTTCATCACGCGCGGCGACTTCCCCATGGGGCGCGGCAACGCCACCCCTGTCACGCTGCTGCGCAACCGCCGCGAGTCCCTCCTGGCCGCCTTCCGCGAGGCCGAAGGTGACGGCGTCACCCTGATCCGCGAGGTGATCTTTCCGGTCGGCGAGTACGCCCTGAGCCTGAAAGTCACCCGCGAACGCGTGGCCGAACCGGTCCGCACCACCTTCAGCAGCGCCGCCAACCCCCTGCGCAGCCTCGCCGGACAACCCGTGAAACTGACGGTGCTGATCGAACACCCCTACGACGTGCTGGAACGCGCGGTCGGCCACCTGAACCTGGGCGACCGGGCCGCGCAGGTCGGCACGCACACGCAGGAATTTGCGCCCGGCACGGTCGTCACGGGCGTCCCATACCGCCACGCGACCGTCAGCGTCCCGCGCGGCCTGCTGAAAAAACCCCTGCTGTACCGCTACGAAGTCGTGGAACCAGGCCCCGAGGACACCCCGCTGCCCACTGGCACCTGAGCGTCAGGCGCGCAGTTCACCGAGCGACGCCAGTGGCACGGACCCCCGGTACAGCACGTGCGGCACGTCCATCCAGGATCAGCGGCGCGCCGGCTGGAAGGGCATGCAGGCGCGCCAGCGTCCCGGCCGGGGGCACGCTGACGGCCCGCAGCGTCCGGGCGTCCAGGGGCCGCTCGTCGGCCGGGTCATGTTCCGGCTTCACCCCACCCGGCCAGGGCCGGGGCAGATGCACGCAGGCCTGCGCCGGGTCCAGATCAGCCGCGCTCAACGTCCAGAACCGGACAGGCGGCACCTCGCGTCCAGTGGCGCGCACGGCGTCCAGCAGTGGCCCCGGATGCACGGGGGAGAAGAACAGCACGTCGTTCCACAGGCAGTCCAGCCGCCCCACGCGCTCCTGCATCAAGGCCTCGCGGCCCACGTACTTGGCGGCCTCACGGGCATACACGTCCGGGTGAAGCTCCCGCAGGACATTCAGGGGCAGCAGGTGATCGCCGCGCACGTCCCGCACCGCCCGGGGGTACAGCGTGAACGGGCGCAGGGCCGCAGGGTCACTCGATTCCGGCATCGGCCCATCATGCGGCCCACCTGGGCCGTGCGGGACGTGCGCCCTCTGGCAGATGCGCTGATCCCCCCCCGCCCGCCCTATACTGCGGGGGCAGTGACCGGGAAGAGTACCCGCGGAACGCACCCACAGGAAGCCCGCCCCGAGACTGAGAGGGCGGTGCGGGAGGCACCCGGCGAACGTCGCCCGCGAGCAGGTCGGCAGAAATCCCCCGCGCCGGGAGAGAGTAGATCCGCCCGGGTGCGCCCGACACAGCGCGACGAGCGCCCCGCCCACAGCGGGGAAGAGCGGTGGTACCGCGGGACGGTCACGTGACGTCTCGTCCGCAGGAGGCCTGTTCAGCAGAGGCCCGGCGGACGGGACGTTTTCTTGATTCCCGCCGCCTCGTTCCCACCGGAGGTGCTCGTTCGTATGGTCACGTTCTACCCAACCCAGCCAGTTGCCCGCGCCGACGCCGCCGCGCGCGGCCTGCGCGAGAAGGTCGTGTGCTTCGTGGTGCGCGGCGAGGCCAGCCCGGAATTGCTGGTGTTCGATCACGTGCCGGACGACAGCGGCGTGCAACTCCCGGCGGGCGGCGTGGAACCCGGCGAGATGCCAGAGCAGGCCGCCCTGCGTGAACTGCGCGAGGAATCCGGCCTGAATCTCACTGGCCCGGAGTACCTGACCTCATACCTGTGGGAGGCACAACTGCCGCAGCGGTTTACGCGGCAGGTCTGCCACGCGTTCCTGTTCCGCGCCCCTCACGACCTGCCCCACACCTGGGAGTGCGACGCGGACGGCGAGCGGTTCGCGTTCCGCTGGGCCCTGCTGCACGCGCCTGCGCTGGACTGGGAGATGGACGCCGCCCTGCCGTGGGTGTGCGCGGCCCTGCACCCCGCCCCATCGTCTGCCCACGCGGATGGTCCGTAATCTGTCATCCTACCGAATTGACTGCCGACTCGCCCCTGGCCCGCCGCCCCGCTGCCCCACTGCCCCGTTCTGATTGCCCCCGTTTCAAGGAGATCCGCGCATGACTGACCACACACCCGACACCACCCCTGATCTGAACGCCGCCCCGGATCAGACGCCCGAGAACGACGCGGGTACGCTGGCCCGCGCCTTTGATCCGCAGGCCATCGAGCCCGCCTGGGCCGCCAAGTGGCGCAGCGAGCCGTTCCGCGCGGACGCGACGAGCGGCAAACCGCCGTTCACCATCGTGATCCCGCCGCCCAACGTGACGGGAAACCTGCACCTGGGGCACGCGCTGGATAACACCCTGATCGACACGCTGATCCGTTACAAGCGCATGGCGGGGTTCGAGGCGCTGTATCTGCCGGGCATGGATCACGCGGGCATCAGCACGCAGGTGGTCGTGGAGCGGCAACTGCGCGATCAGGGCGTGAGCCGCCACGACCTGGGCCGCGAGGAGTTCCTGAGGCGCGTCTGGGACTGGAAGGCCGAGTCCGGCGGGATGATCCTGAACCAGCTCGCGCGGCTGGGCGTCAGCGCCGACTGGACCCGTGAGCGCTTCACCATGGACGGCGGCCTGAGCCGCGCCGTGCGCCATCAGTTCGTGCGGCTGTACCACGACGGCCTGGCGTACCGGGGCGAGCGGATCGTGAACTGGGACGTGGCGGCGCAGACCACCCTCTCGGAACTCGAAATCGACCGCGAGGTCCGCAAGGGCAAGATGACCACCCTGTCGTACAAGCTGCGTGACTCGCGGGCGGCGGCCAGCAACGGCGAGCCCGGCGAGATTCGCATCGCCACCGTGCGGCCCGAGACGATCTTCGCGGATCAGGCGATTGCCGTTCACCCCGCCGACCCCCGCTTCGCGCATCTGATCGGGCAGGAGGCCCGCATTCCCCTGACCGACCGCTGGGTGCCGATCATTGCCGATGAGGCGGTCGAGATGGAGTTCGGGGTGGGCGCCCTGAAGATCACGCCCGCGCACGACCCCACCGACTTCGAGGTCGGGGAACGCCACGGTCTGGCGCGGCCCAGCGTGATTGACCTGCACGGCAACCTGACCTCCGACGACCTTGTTCCGGGAGCCTTCCGGGGCCTGGAACGCTTCGCGGCGCGCAAGGCCGTCGTCAAGGCCCTGACCGAGAGCGGCGACCTGATCGAACAGAAGGATCACGAGACCGCCATCGGCCTGAGCGAACGCACCAAGGTCCCGGTCGAACCGATCATCAGCGAGCAATGGTACGTGAAGACCAAGCCCTTTGCCGAGCAGGTCCTGACCGGCCTGGAACACGGTGACATGACGCTGGTGCCCGAGCGCTACGGCAAGGTCAACCGCGACTGGCTGGAGAACATCCGCGACTGGAACATCAGCCGCCAGCTGTGGTGGGGCCACCAGATTCCCGCGTGGTACGACGAGCAGGGCAACATCTACGTGCCGGACCCCGCCAATCCCGACCTGGACTGCGACCAGGACCCCCGCTACGCGCACCTGAACCTGCGGCGCGACCCCGACGTGTTCGACACGTGGTTTTCCAGCAACCTCTGGCCGTTCTCCACCCTCGGCTGGCCCGACACGGACAGCGAGGACTTCCGCCGGTTCTACCCGACCCAGGTTCTCGTGACCGGCTACGACATTCTGTTCTTCTGGGTGGCCCGCATGCAGATGGCCGCCTATGGCCTGACCGGGCAGGCCCCGTTCAGCACGGTCATGCTGCACGGCCTGTATCTGGACGCGGCGGGCCAGAAGATGTCCAAAAGCAAAGGCAACGGTATCGACCCGCTCAACCTGTTCGACCAGTACGGCGTGGACGCCAGCCGCTTCGCGTTCGCTTACCTCTCGACCGGCGGGCAGGACATCCGCCACGACCCGCGCCGTTTCGAGCAGGGCCGCCACTTCGCGAACAAACTCTGGAACGCCGCCCGCTTCGCCCTGCTGCGCCTCGGTGAAGCCCTCCCCAACCTGGAAACCAGCGGCGCGGAAGGCGACACCGACCTGATCCGCTACGTGCAGAGCGCCCTGGACGAAACAGTAGGCGAACCCGTCCGCAGCCGCGACGCCCTGGGCATGCTGCGCGCGCGCGCGGACCTGAGTCTCGCGGACCGCTGGATCCTGTCGCGCCTGAACGCCGTGACGGCCGAGGTGAGCACGCAACTGGACGCCTTTGATATCGGCGCGGCCACCCGCACGCTGTACTCGTTCACCTGGGATG
This sequence comes from Deinococcus sp., assembly GCF_018260555.1. GTDB lineage: Bacteria > Deinococcota > Deinococci > Deinococcales > Deinococcaceae > Deinococcus. The sequence goes on from NZ_JAGLBB010000016.1 coordinate 30,103, forward strand.
AATTCTGCGACTGGTACATCGAGGCCGCCAAACCCGCCCTCGCCGAAGGCAAACTGACCACCCTGGTCACGCTGAAAGCCACGCTGGAGCACATCCTGAAGATGCTGCACCCGATCATGCCGTTCATCACCAGCGAGCTCTACGCCGCGCTCGGCCACCGCCGACAGCTGGCCGTGCACACCTGGCCGGAACCCGACGCCGCCCTGCACGACGCCGAGGCCACCCGCGCCTTCGACGCCCTGCGCGCCGCCGTCGCCGCCGCGCGCAACCTCAAGAACGAACTCGGCATGGCCCCCCAGGAACGCCTGAACATGGCCGTCGAGGGTGACCTTGCCCGCACCGTGCTGGAGAACGCCCGCGTAGTCGAGAGCATCGCCCGCGTGACCCTCACCACCCTGGAAGGCCGCACCCTGAGCGCCGTGGAGCAGGGCGTCACCCTCCGCGCGCCCCTGGAAGGCACCGTGGACATCGCCGACTGGCTGGGCAAGCAGAAAAAACGCCTGACCGAACTGGACAAACAGATCACTCAGGCGCAGAACAAACTCGGAAACGTCGGCTTCGTCGCCCGTGCCCCCGCCGAGGTGATTGAAGAGGAGAAGCGCCGCGTGACCGACTTCGGCGCGCAGAAGGAGCGTCTGGAAGCTGTGCTGGCACAGTTCGAGTAACCCCATGAGAGAAGGCCAGACCCTGAAGTGGGGTCTGGCCTTCCTGCTTGCCGGGAGTCGGCGTGCGCTGTTCCCGCTCTAGGCGCGGCTCCAGGCGGCGGCTTGTGCCAGCGCGTGCACGGCGGCGTCCACGTCCTGCTCGGTGGTGGCGGCCCCGAAGGAGAAGCGCAGGGTGGAGCGGGCGTCGGGTTCGTTCAGGCCCACGGCGCTCAGGACGTGGCTGGGTTGCATGGTCCCGGCGCTGCACGCACTGCCGGCGCTGGCGGCCACGCCCAGCATGTCGAGGTTCATCAGTAGGGCCTCGCCGTCCGTGCCGGGCAGGGTGACGCTGGCGACCTTGGGGCTGCCGTGCGGGGGGTGGTTCAGTCGCAGGTCCGGGATGCTCTGCACGCCCGCCTCGAACCGGGCGCGCAGGGTACTCAGGTGGGCGTGCGTGGCCTCTCTGGTCTGCTCGGCGTGCGTGAGGGCCACGCCGGCCGCGTACACCCCGGCGGTGTCCTGCGTGCCGGGGCGGGTGCCGCCTTCCTGACCGCCGCCGAGGGTGACAGCGTTCAGGTGCGTGCCGCGCTGCACGTACAGGAAGCCCACGCCGCGTGGCCCGCCCCACTTGTGCGCGCTGAACGTGGCGAACGTGACCCCCCAGGCGCCCAGGTCGACCGGCAGGACGCCCGGTGCCTGCACGGCGTCCGTGTGGGAGGGCACGCCCCGCGCGGCGGCCAGCGCGCACAGAGCCGGCGTGTCCTGCACGCACCCCAGTTCGTTGTTGGCGTGGTGAATGGACACCAGCGCCGTGTCATCCCGCAGCGCGTCCGCCAATTCGGCCGGGTCGTACTGCCCGTACCGGTCGGGCGTCAGGAACGTGACCTGCCAGCCCTGCGCGGCCAGGGCGCGTGCCGGGGCCAGAACCGCCGAGTGTTCGGTGGGCGTGGTGATCAGGTGCCCGGGGCGGCCGTGCGCGTCCTGCCACGCGCGGGTGACGCTTAGCAGCACGTGGTTGTCACCCTCGGTGCCGCCGCTGTTAGCGATCAGGGTGCGCGGATCGGTGCGCAGGGCGGCCGCCACGCGGGCACGCCCTTCTTCCAGGCGTTCGCGGGCGGCCTGACCGGCGGCGTGCACGCTGGCCGGGTTGCCGGGCAGCGCCGCCGCCTGCGCGTACGCAGCGAGCGCTTCGGGCGTCATGGGGTGCGTGGCGGCGTAGTCGAGGTAGATCATCAATGGTCAGCGTGTCACGTGGTTCAGGGCGCGACCGTGGCGTAATCCACGCCGTCGCGGCGGATGACGAACACGGCGTTGCCGCGCACCACGGCTGCCTCGGAACTGTTCGCGCGGCGGTTGGCGAGGTTCGCGGCGGCCGTGGGCGGCATGATCTGCCGCTCCCCATCATCGTCACGCACGACCACCGTGTACGTCCCGGGGGGCAGGTCGCCGGGGAACACGTACTCGAAGTTCACCGAACGGGTCTGAGGTTCGGTCGGCACGATCTGCGGCGTGTCGGGCGTGGTCGGCTGGACCGGCTCCGGTGTCGGCGTGCCAGTACCAGTTTCTGTGCCACTACCAGTTTCTGTGCCTATACCAGTTTCCGTGCCCGTACCAGTTTCCGTGCCAGTGCCTGTGTTGGGCGTGTCAGGCACCGCGTCCGGCGTGACGGGAGCCGTATTCTGCGGTGCTTCGGGCTGCTCGGGCGGGGGCGGCACGTACGCGGGCGGGAGCGGGAGGTTCCCGGCCGGGCGGCTGGGGGCGCTGTACCGCGCCGAGGCCACCGCCAGTGTCACGGGGCTGCCCACGTCCACCCGCACGTACGGAGCGGGCGTCTGCTCCAGCACGGTGTTCTCGGGTTGCTCGCTGGGCTGGCGTTCCACGGAGGTCACGACCAGTCCGGCGGCCCGCGCGTGCGCCCGCGCCTGTTCGAAGGTCAGGCCCGTCAGGTTTGGCAGCCACGTTTCCTTGGCGCTGATCCCGGTGCTGATCAGCAGCTGCACCGACTGGCCGCGCTGGGCGCTGGAACCGGCTTCGGGCAACTGCGCGATCACGCGGCCTTTCGGGGTGTTCGAGAGTGTGCCGTCGATCTTCATGACCTTCCCGACCAGCATGGCGCGGTCTTTCAGGGCGTCGCGGGCCTGTCCGAGGTTCATTTCCTCCAGCGCCGGAATCTCGATGGCGGGGGGATTGTTGACGGTCAGGATTACCAGACGCCCGCGCGGCAGGGTGGTGCCGCCCGCCGGGTCCTGCCGGATGATGCTGCCGATGGCGCGCCCACCCGCCTGTCCCTGCGTGTACTCCACCCGGAACCCGGCGCCCGTGAGGCTCCTGGCGGCCACCTTGGCTTCCTGGCCGGTGACGGACACGACCTCGCGCAAAGGGGGGTTCAGGTAGATCTGTACGGCCTGCGCGCCCAGGTACGCCGCGCCGCCCAGCAGCAGCAGTCCCGGAACGAAACTCAGCCACGCGCCGGGTTCGCGGCGGCGGCGCACCCGTCCGGCCTTCAGCGGGGCGAGCGTCTGGGCGTTGCGCGCGGCGATATCCTCGGGGGTGCGCGGCAGCGTGAGGGGTCGCAGGTACGCCACGCTCACCTGATGGTTGTCGGTGACCAGGTCGGCGTCGTCCAGCGCGTAGCCCTGCGCGGCCAGCCTGTCGGCCGTCGCGTTCAGGGCGTCCACGGTCTCCTGGGGGCGAACCTTCTGTTCCAGCAGCGCCGCGAGCGGCTGCCCGGCGACGGGCTTCCAGACTGCGTAGTACGCGCCGGGGCGGGCGACCACGTCCGTCAGTCCGGCGGGTTCCAGGGCGCGCAGCGCGGTGCGGTACGCGTGGAACACCTGCCGGTCGGCGGGAGTCGTCACGGCGAACCATGCGACGTGCCGGGTGACGCCCTCGGCGGCGCGCACCTCGGAGAGGGTCACCATGCCCTGGGTCGAGAGTTCCCGGAGAACCTCGTACTTGCCATCAATGACCTTGACCCTGCCCACCTGACCCGTCATGCGTTGCCCAGCATAGCGCGCCGACGCGCCAACGCGTGCCCGAACCGGCTGAAGGCCCTCACAGGCCCGCCAGCCGGGCCGCCCAGTACGCCGCGAAGCCCCCCAGAATGCCCAGCGCGAGGTTGCGGCTGCGCCACATCAGCAGGCCGCCCGAGAGCGCCGCCACGATCCGCCGGGGCCACTCGGGGCTACCCAGCACGTCCGGCACGACCAGCGCCGCGAACACGCTGACCGGCACGAAGCGCAGGAAGGCCAGCCAGAACGGCGGCAGGTTCAGGCGGCCCAGGCTCAGGCCCAGCAGCCGCGCCGGGTACGTGACCGCCCACATCAGCCCGATCACCAGCCAGCCGCTCACGCCCGGCTCCTGGCACGGCGCGTGGTGATCCAGGCGCCCAGCGCCGCGCCGCCCACCCCGGCCAGCCCGATCACCAGTCCGCCCGGCAGCGCCCGCCCCAGCAGCCACGCCCCCACGCCCGACACCACCGCCACCAGCAGCGTCACGCGGTCTACCAACAGCGGCACCAGTAGCCCCAGGAACGCCAGTGGGAAGATCACGCCCACCCCCAGCGCCTGCGGCTCCGGCAGCGCGGCGCCCGCCAGCGCCCCCAGCAGCGTCGAGACGTTCCACACGGCATACAGACTGAGTTCCGCGCCCAGCAGGAACGCGGCACTCAGGCCGCCCGGATCACGCGGCCCCGCCACGACCGTCACGCCGTACGCCTCGTCCGTCAGGAACTGCGCCGCCACGAGACGCTGGCCCCACGGCAGCGGCAGCGAGCGCGACAGGCTCAGGCCGTACAGCACGTGCCGTGCGTTCAGCAGGAACGTGGTCGCCACCAGGCCCAGCGCGCCCGCCACGGTCGGCAGGCCGCCCCCCACGAACTGCCCGGCCGCCGCGAACTGACTGGCCCCCGCGAATACCGTGGCGCTCATCAGTTGCGTCTCCCAGACGCTCAGGCCCCCGGCCCGCGCGGTCACGGCGTACGCCACCGCGAACGGCACCATGCCCGGCCACAGCGGCAGCAGCGCCCGGAAGCCCCGCCAGAACGGCGGCCAGAATGCAGACCGGGGGGCAGAGGCAGTCATCGCCGCGCAGTCTGCCACGGCGCGCCCCCACCCCGCACGCACCCCCTTGACCCTCACGCAGCGGCAGGCCGTACGCTGCCCACAGCAGAAGGGAGGTGATCCACCTGAACGGCCCCACGCACCCCACACCCACCGACCAGACCGGCCCGCGCTGGACGGTGGGCGAGGTCAGCGCCCTGACCGGCGTCAGCGTGCGCACCCTGCACCACTACGATCAGATCGGGCTGCTGCGCCCCGCCGGGCGTAGCGACGGAAATTACCGCCTGTACACGCCAGGCGACCTGACGCGGCTGCGGCGGGTCCTGACGTGGCGGGCGCTGGGCCTGCCCCTGTCACGGGTGGCAGACGTACTGGACGCCCCGCCGGAACAGGAACGCGGGGCCCTGCACGCACAGGCCACGCAGCTGCGGGCGGATCTGCGCCGCACCCAGCACACGCTGCGGCAGGTACAGGCCCGCCTGGACGCCCTGAACGGCAGGGCAGAGGAGACCATCATGAACAACGAGGACATCAAAGCCGCCTTCGACGGGTTCGACCCCGCGCCGTACGAGACCGAGGTGAAGGAACGCTGGGGCGACACCGAAGCCTACCGCCAGAGCGCCGCCCGCACCGCCCCTTACACGCAGGCCGACTGGCAACGCATCCGGGCCGAGATGGACGCCATCACCGCCGACTACGTGGCCCTGATGGACGCGGGCGTGCCCCCCACCAACGCGCGGGCGAGCGCCGTCGCGGCGCGGCACCGGGCGCACATCAGCGGCGCGTACTACGACGCCTCGCCCACCATGATGCGCGGACTGGCGCAGATGTGGGTGGCCGACGACCGCTTCAGGCGCAGCATTGACCGCGCCCGCCCCGGACTGGCCAACTACCAGGGCCGCGCCGTGACCGCCTGGGCTGACGCGCAGGACCGCCCGGCCTGACCATGGGGCCGCTCAGAGGACGCGGCGGTCCGGCAGGGTCACGCCCCGGCTCAGGCGGCGTTCCATCAGGCGCACCAGCCGCGTCAGGGCAAAGGTCAGCAGGAAGTACACCAGCGCCAGCACGGCGTACACCTCGAACTGCCGGTACGTGGCGTTCGTGATGTACCGACCCTGACTGAACAGTTCCTGCAGGGTCACGACGCTCGCCAGGCTGCTGCCCAGAATCAGGCTGATGAACTCGTTCCCCAGCGCAGGCAGCGCCACCCGCCACGCCTGCGGCAACACCACGAAGCGCAGCGCCTGCACGCGCGTCAGGCCCAGACTGCGTGCCGCCTGCGACTGCCCTTCCGGCACGCTGCCCAGCCCACCGCGCACGATCTCACTGGTGTACGCCGCCGAGTACAGCCCCAGCGCCAGTACCGCCGCCGGGAACCCCTCCAGCGTCACGCCCAGCGCCGGAAGGCCGTAGTACACCACCGACAGCAGCACGATCAGAGGAATGCCGCGCACGACCTCCACGTACGCGTTCCCCAGCGCGCCCAGCACGGGCACGCGCAGCACCCTCACCGTCCCCAGCAGCGTCCCTACCACCACCGAGACCAGCAGCGCGCACACGCTGACGGCCAGGGTCAGGCCCAGCCCGGACAGCAGCAGGCGCGGATACTCCCCGGACAGCACCGTCCGGAACCCCGTCAGCAACTCGTTCAATACCCACCCCGCCCCGCACGGGACAGGCGACCAGTTCCGCGACGGAACACCACCCTGAACACCTTCACGCCCCCGAGAATAGCCCCGCCGCGACCAGTTACACGCACACGGCCGCCCCACCATCCATGCCTCCCCGGCCGCCCCGCCTCCATACCTCCCGGGTGCTCCGCAACCACGCACCGTGCCGGAGCAGACGGTCGCCTGACACCAGACGGGTATACTGCCTACCAGCGGGTCAACGTGACCTGCTCTTCAACCGGGCCCCTGCCGCGTACCACCGCGGCGGACGAGGCCCCACCCGCCCCGGCGGGTGCCTCAGGAAGAGTGAAACACCATGTCCATCACCTGGACGAATACGAGCTCCGCCGCACAACTCAATGTCCGTCTGGACCGCCCGCCCCCCGGAGCCCCGAAGGCCGACTAACACGCACCGCCCCACACGAGGCGGCGTGTTCTCCCTGCTCTCCCGGCTGCCACCCGCGCGGCCCGGCCTGCTGCCTTCAGCTCACCCCGCCCACGCGGGGAAGGAACGGTGTAACCCCATGCGCGCCTGGACTGCGCTTCTCTCCGCCATTGCCCTGGAAGTCACGGGCACTCTTAGCCTTAAGGTCTTCACCAGCGCCGCCAGCCCCGGCCTGGAACTGATACTCACGTACGGCCTGCTGGCCGCCTCGTACGTGCTGCTATCCCGTGCGTTCCGGCAGATTCCGGTCGCTGTGGCCTTCGCCGTCTGGGAGGCCGCCGGACTGATCCTGATCACCGGTCTGGGCGCCCTGATCCTCGGCGAGCACCTGCGCCCCGCCCAGTTGGTCGCCATGCTCGCCCTGGGTGTCGGCGCGGCCCTGCTGCACCGCGGCACACGCCCAGATTCCCGCCCTGTCAGCAGCCCTGACAGCAGCCCTGTCACCCGCCCCAGGCCCGTTGCCAGGGTCAGTTCCAGCGCCAGCCACGCCCCGCAGGTCAGCGCATGAACCTGGCCGCCACCCTTCTGATCCTGGGCGCGGTCACGCTCGACGTGCTCGCGAACATTCTGCTTAAAAAATCCGACGGATTCCGGCACAAACTGCCGGGACTGGCTGCCATTTCCCTGATCCTGCTGGCCTTCACGCTGCTGGGCGCAGCCGTGCGGCACATGCCCGTCGCGGTCGCCTACGCCGCGTGGGGCGGCCTGGGCATCGTCACGACTGCGCTGCTCAGCCGCCGCATTGAAGGGGTGCGCCTGACTCCTACCGGCTGGGCCGGCGTCGCCCTGATCCTCGGCAGTGTCGCCGTTCTCAGCAGCAGCCACTGACCCGCAGCCCCTGATACTTCTGCACGGTTACTTCTACTTCTGCACGATCCACGTGTTCAGCAGCTTCTGGTACTCTCCGCTGGCTTTCAGGCGGGCCAGGGTCGTGTTGGCAGCGGCGGCCAGATCACTGCCCTTCCTGAACACCATGCCGTAATCCTCGGCGGCCAGGTCCTTCCCGGCGCGGCCGAACTGCCCCGGCAGACGCCTGTTCAGGTCGTCCACGGTTGGCGCGTCCCCCACCAGCGCCGCGATGCGCCCGGCGCGCACGTCGGCCAGTCCCGCTGCGAAATCGTCGTAGACCTTCAGGGTCGCGCCCTTGGGTTTCAGCAGGTCGGTCGCCACGAACTGCCCGGTCGTGTTCGCCTGCACGCCGATCACCTTCCCCTTCACGCTTGCGGGCCACGCGAACTTGCCGGGATTTCCGCCCCGCACGATAAACACTTGCGCCGACCGGTAGTACGGCTGGCTGAACGACACGACCTTCGCCCGCTCGGGCGTGATCGTGATCGCACTGATGGCCATGTCCACCCGGCCCGACGTGACCGCCTGCGGCATCAGCGCCCCGAACCCCACCGCGCGAATCTCCAGCCGCACACCCAGATCCTTCGCCACGGCCCGCGCCAGATCGATCTCGAATCCCTGAATCTGACCGTCCGGACCCTTGAACTCGAACGGCGCGAATGTGGGGTCCGTGCCCAGCACCAGTACGCCTTTCTTCTTCACCTCGGCCACCGTCGCCGCGTGCGCCGCGCCCACCAGGGCCGAACCGAGGACCGCCGCCATCATCACGAAACGTTTCATGCGCCCAGCATAGAACCCCGCGCGCCGCGCCGTCCCCTGCCTGCATGGAATGGCCCGACCCCACCGACTTCGTCCACGGCGATCCCCTCCCCCCGTTCACCGCCTGGGCGCGGCCCGGCCTGGTGATGACCTTCAACCTCGAATGCCCCGGATGCGCCACGGTCGGCGCATGTTGCGCGGCCGATCCGTGGGGGTTTCCCTGGCTGGACACACCATGAAAAGCCCCCGAAACCACGCGGGTTCGGGGGACAGGGGGGTGGGTGGTACTCATACGCATTGCGCTCCATTCCACCACAGTCGGAAAAGCGCCGCCTGCGGCTCCATGTCGCCCAATCCGTATGCTGTTTCTACTCGCATCGGCTCGGATTGATTCGGTGTACTTCCGAATCAATCGGAATCCGTATCAGTCGATGCTGGCGCGCCAGCGCCATTCACTGGCGCGTTTCATGACGTGGGCGATGCCGCCGGTGATGGCGAGCTTCTGGTTCCAGGGGAGTTTCATCCAGCCGACAGCCATCAGGCCGCCCAGGCTGACGAATTCACCCAGGGTGGTGGGCTCATACGATTCGAGTTCCTCGCCGCGCACCAGTCGCATGATGTTCTTGCCGGTCAGGCGTCCCTGCTGCCCGGCGTGCTGGGCAGTGGTGGGAACGGGTTTGCCTTCCTGGTTCAGGGCGAGGCCCATGTCACCGATGATGAACACGTCGTCGTAGCCCTTGGCGCGCAGTTTGTCGTCCACGGCGATGCGGCCGCCGGGGCCTTTTTCCAGTTTCTCGCCCTTGACGATGTCGCGGGCCTGGATGCCGCCGGTCCAGATGATCTTGCCCGCCCCGATGACTTTCTGCTCGCCCTCGGCGGTCTGCACGGTGACGCTGTCGGCGGTGGCCTGCATCAGGCGGTGCCCGACGAGGATGTGAATGCCGTACTCCTCGAGGGTGTTCTGGGCTTTGGCGCGCAGGGCGTCGTCCAGGATCGGGAGGATCTTGGGCCCGGCCTCGACGAGGTAGATGTTGACGGGGGGCAGGCCGCGTTCCTTGCTGAGCAGCTGGGCGCGCTGCGCGAGTTCCGTGACGAGTTCCACGCCGGTCAGGCCCGCGCCGCCCACGACAATGTCGCGGTTGCCCTGGTACTCGGTGGTGTAGGCGCGGTTGACGAAGTTGTAGATCTCGTCGGCGTCGCTGAGCTGCTTGAGTTCGGCGGCGTTCTCGGCCAGGCCGGGAATGCGGTAGAAGTTGGTAACGCTGCCCAGGCCGACGACCAGGGTGTCGTAGGTGAGGACGCGGCCGTCCTTGAGGGTGACTTCACGGTCGTCGAGGTTCACGCTTTCGACCTGGGCCTGTTCAAGGTTCACGCCGGTGCCGCGCAGCAGGGGGGCCAGGGGCAGGGTGACGCGGGTGTTGTGCGCGGCGGCCTCGTGAAGGCGAGTTTCGAAGGTGTGGTAGGCGTTTTGCTCGACCATCAGCGCTTCGAGTCCGGGCGCGGGCTTCATTTTGGTGGCGACAGCAAGGCCGGAGTAACCAGCACCGAGGATGAGGGTCTTCATGTCTATCTCCTGTGAACGAATTCACGAGTTCCGTGGGCGGTCAGCCGACTCCCCCGCAATCGCCATCGGAATCACTCGCTTCCGAATCGGCAACAGTGTACATCCTACACGAACGCAGACAGTCATGACCCATACCCTCATCACTGCGTGAAGGGATGCCGTCCGCGCCGTGCGGCCAGCGCGTCCACCAGGACCTCCAGAACCAACTCTGTGCCGCGCCACTCTACCCGAAGATGGCCCCCGGCCTGGCAGGCGCGCGTCACTCTTCGCGCAGCAGCGCCGCGTGCCGCGCCCGCACCACCTCCCGCCGGGGATCTCGCGGGTCCAGCAGCGACTCCAGCAGTGCCAGGACCTCCAGATCATCGAAGCGGGCGGCGTAGCGCCACAGCAGGGCCGGGTCGCGCCCGCCGCACACCGCCCGGCGCAGCGCCCCGTCCAGGTACGAGCGCCAGTACGACAGCAGCGGCGACTCGCTGACCGGCAGCGGCGGCGCGTCGAACAGGTCCAGGGCGCCGTTCACGTCACCGCGCAGCAGCCGGCGCTCCAGGCGCAGCAGGTCCAGATCCACCGCCACGCTCAGCCGGTACGGCCGCGACGCGATCTGCCCGCCCAGCAGGCCCCGCAGGGTACTGACCTCGGACTTAAGGGTGCTGGAACTGATCGGCGCGTCCCCGTACATGTGCGCGTGCAGGGCGTCCAGCGTCAGGCCGTCCGGGTGCAGCGCCAGCACGGTCAGCAGTTCCAGTTGCCGGGGCGTCAGGTGCAGGCTACGGCCCGCCAGGTGCACGCTGGGCACCCCGCACAGCCGCACCTGCACACCCGGCGGTGCGTCCTGGTGCGCCAGTTGCTCCTCAATCCGCTGCGCGTAGTGCTGCGCGCTCGCCAGGCCCAGCGGCGTACTCTGGTGCCACACGGTACTCAGGTTCAGCACACCCAGCAACGACCCGCGCGCGTCCCTCAGCGGCGCGCAGTAACACACCCAGTCATGCACGGCCTGCACGTAATGTTCGGCGGCGAACACCCGCACCGCCCGGCGTTCCCGCAGCGCCAGCGCCAGTGCGTTGGTGCCCACGCTGCTCTCGTCCCAGTGACCGCCGGGCACGAAGTTCAGCGCGCGGCCCAGCCGCTGCATGCGCGAACCCCCGGCCGTCCAGAGCAGTTGCCCGCGCGTGTCGGCCAGCGCGACCATCAGGTCCCCGTCCTGCGCCAGGATGCCCAGTTCGGACCGCAGGGACCGAGTGGCGAATTCCAGCGGCGATCCCGTCCACGCCGGGCCCTGATCGGACATGGGGGCCGTCACGCGGTCCGGCGAGACCGTCAGCGCCGACCGGCCCCAGGAGGCCAGCACGCCCGCCGGCACGTCCCCTTCTGCGCGGCTCACGCCCGCGCCACCGCCGCGCCCCACGAAACGGTTCCAGGCCATGACGCGCCGCTGCCTTTCCAGTACGAGTCGCTCGTTCATGCCGCCCCGATACCCTCCCGTTCTGCACCTGCGCCCACTCACCCTGCACACAATCACCCGGCGCCTACGGGAAGCGGCAGAACACGCACCGCCCAGGCCCCCGGCTTTCAGGGACAGCGCGCGCAGCCGACCCGGCAGACCGGAACCCTCCGGAAAGGAATCCCGTCACCCGGCCCCGGCGGCCCGCGCCGCCCCCGGTGATACTTACTTGCTTGACCCTGCCAACGTACCACGCGCCGCCCGCCCCCCGCTCCCGCTGGCGCCCGTGGCTGGCACTGCCGGGCCGACACCCTTTTCCAACCTTGGGTGTGTTTGAATAAGACCGGTCACACAACTCAGTTCCGGCGTCGGCTCCCCGGGCCCTGCCGGCGTCTGTCCCGGCGTTCGCCGGGCGCGCGGCAGGTACCGGCAGGCACCCCGCCGTAACGCACCAGCTCGACCGGACCCCAGGTCCCCGAGGGAGGCACGCATGAACGTCACCGTGAACGTGAACGGCAAGTCCTACACCCGCGACGTGGAACCCCGAACGCTCCTCGTCCACTTCATCCGCGAGGAACTCGCCCTGACCGGCACGCACGTGGGCTGCGACACCAGCCAGTGCGGCGCGTGCACCGTGCACCTGAACGGCGACGCCGTGAAAAGCTGCACCCTGCTGGCCGTGCAGGCCGACGGGATGAACGTCACCACCATCGAGGGCATCGGCACCGTCGCCGACCTGCACCCCCTCCAGACCGGCTTCTGGGAAGAGCACGGCCTGCAATGCGGGTTCTGCACGCCCGGCATGATCATGAGCTCCGCCGAACTACTCAAGCACACCCCCAACCCCACCGAGGACCAGATCCGTCACCACCTCGAAGGCAACTACTGCCGCTGCACCGGCTACCACAACATCGTCCGTGCCGTGCAGCACGCCGCCAGCGCCATGCAGGGCGGCGCAACTCAGGCCGCCGACGATTGAGCGGCGTTCAGGCGGTCACGGCGGTCCGTCCCTGCCCCCCCCGCCGAACACCCGGAACGCCGCACCCCCCGGCCTCCTGAACCCTGAGACCCGCTCCCGCCCTACCCATCAGCGCATCACCCCCTCCAGGGAGGTCCCACCCCATGACCGACACCAAGACGGACACCAAGACCGAGAAGTACTTCGGGCAGGCCCTCAAGCGCAAGGAAGACCCGCGTTTCATCACGGGCACCGGCCGGTACACCGACGACATCGTGATTCCCGGCGCGCTGCACGCCGCGATGGTCCGCAGTCCCTACGCGCACGCGAAGATCAGCGGCGTCAACAAGGAATCCGTGACGGGCCTGCCCGGCGTGGTGCACGTGCTGAGCGGACAGGACGTCAAGGACGCCGGGCTGGGCAGCATCCCGGTCGGGTGGCTGCTGCCGGACCTGAAAACCCCCGCGCACCCCGCCATCGCGCTCGCTGAAGCCAATCACGTGGGCGACATCGTGGCCGTCGTGATCGCCGAGACGCGCGCGCAGGCCGAGGACGCTGCCGCCGCCCTGGAAGTCGACTACGAGGCGCTGCCCGCCGTCTCGACCGCCAGCGCCGCTCTAGAGGAGGGCGCGCCCCTGGTGCATGACGACGTGCCGGGCAACGTGGCCTTCAACTTCGAGATCGGAGACGAGGCCGCCACCAACGAGGCCTTCAAGGCCGCGCCCCGCCGGGTGGGCGTGAAACTCAAGAACCACCGATTGATCGCCAACCCCATCGAGCCGCGCAGCAGTCTCGCGCAGTTCACGCCCGCCAGCGGCGAGTACCTGCTGTACACCACCAGCCAGAACCCCCACATTCACCGCCTGATTCTCGCGGCGTTCGTGATGAGCATCCCCGAACACAAGCTGCGCGTGATCAGTCCCGACGTGGGCGGCGGTTTTGGCACGAAGATCTTCCAGTACCAGGAAGAGGTCATCGTGCTGCTCGCCACGCGGTTACTGGGCCGCCCCGTCAAATGGACCGCCCGGCGCAGCGAGGCTTTCGTAAGTGACGTGCAGGGCCGCGACCACGAAACCGAGGCGGAACTCGCCCTGAGCGACGACGGCCTGATCCTGGGCTTCCGTGTGAACACCCTGGCGAACCTCGGCGCGTACCAGACGCTGTTCGCGCCCGCCGTGCCCACCTACCTGTACGCCACGCTGCTGAACGGCGTGTACAAGATGCCCGCCATTCACGCCAGGGTCACGGGCGTCATGACGAACACCGTGCCCGTCGACGCCTACCGTGGCGCGGGCCGCCCCGAGGCCACGTACCTCGTCGAGCGGATCGTGGACATCGCCGCGCACGAACTGAACATGGACCCCGCCGAACTGCGCCGCAAGAACTTCATAGGGCCCGACGAGTTCCCGTACCAGACGCCCGTCGCGCTGGTGTACGACAGTGGCAACTACGAACCGGCCCTCGACCGGGCCATGACCATGATGAACTACCCGGCCCTGCGCGAGGAACAGGCCCGCATGAAAGGCCAGGGCAAGATCCTGGGCGTCGGCCTGATCTCGTTCCTGGAAGCGTGCGGACTGGCCCCCAGCGCCCTCGTCGGGCAGCTCGGCGCGCAGGCCGGACAGTGGGAATCGAGCCTCGTGCGCGTGCACCCCACCGGGAAGGTCGAGCTGTTCACCGGCAGCCACAGCCACGGGCAGGGCCACGAGACCGCGTTCCCGCAGATCGCCGCCGACGAACTCCAGATTCCCATCGAGGACATCGAACTGATTCACGGTGACACTGGCCGCATGCCCTACGGCTGGGGCACCTACGGCAGCCGCAGCGCGGCGGTGGGCGGCAGCGCCCTGAAAGTCGCCCTGCAAAAGATCACCACCAAGATGAAGAAGATCGCCGCGCACCTCCTGGAAGCCAGCGTGGACGACGTCGAGCATGAAAGCGGCGTGTTCCGCATCAAGGGCGCGCCCGAGAAGAGCCGGTCCTTCTCCGACATCTCCCTGATGGCCCACCTGGCCCACAACTACCCCGAGGACCTCGAACCCGGCCTGGAAGCCACCGCCTTCTACGACCCCAAGAACTTCGTGTACCCCTTCGGCACGCACATCGCCGTCGTCGAGATCGACACGGAGACCGGCCACGTGAAACTTCGCAACTACGGCTGCATCGACGACTGCGGCCCCCTGATCAACCCCCTGATCGTCGAGGGACAGGTGCACGGCGGCATCACGCAGGGCATGGGTCAGGCGCTGCTGGAAGACGCCGCGTACGACGAGGACGGAAACCTGCTGGCCGGCACGTACATGGAGTACGCCATGCCCCGCGCCGACGACGTACCCACCTTCCAGCTCGGGCACACCGTCACCCCCAGCCCCCACAACCCCCTGGGCGTCAAGGGTATCGGCGAGGCCGGCACCATCGCCAGCACCGCCGCCGTCGCCAACGCCGTCATGGACGCCCTGTGGCACGAGTGCGGCGTCTCACACCTCGACATGCCCTACACCGCCGAGAAAGTCTGGAAAGTCATCCGCGACGCCCGCAGCCAGCCGCAGGCCGCCGACGACTGAACCGCTGCTGGGTGAAGGTTGATGGTCGGTAGAACAGACCGTCCATTCTCCATCAACCAGCAAGCCTTACCCCATACCCATCAACCCCCACCCCGGAGGGATTCATGTATCCAGCCAGTTTCGAGTACCAGAAAGCCGACAGCGTCGATCAGGCCATCGCCGCGCTCGCCGCGAACCCCGACCTGAAACTCATTGCCGGGGGGCACAGCCTGCTGCCCGCCATGAAACTCCGGCTGGCGCAGCCGCCCGCCCTGCTGGACATCTGGGGCGTTCAGGAAATGAAAGGCATCACCCGCGAAGGCGACTGGTACGTGGTGGGCGCCATGACCACGCACGCCGAGGTGCTGCGCAGCGACCTGCCCCTGTTCCCCGAGGTGGCCGGGTGGGTCGGGGACCCGATGGTCCGGAACCGGGGCACCATCGGCGGCAGTCTGGCGCACGCTGACCCCAGCGCCGACTACCCCGCCGCTGCGCTGGCCCTGGGCGTGGAATTCGTCATCCGTGGGCCCAGCGGCGAGCGCACCGTCCACGCCGACGACATGTTCGTCGGGATGTTCGAAAGTGCCGTCAGGGCCGGTGAACTCCTGACGCACATCCGCGTGCCCGCCACCATCCAGGCCTCGGCGTACGAGAAGTTCCGGCACCCCGCCAGCCACTACGCCATCGTCGGTCTGGCCGTCGCCCGCCACGCCAGCGGCGAGGTCCGCGCCGCGTACACCGGCGCGGCCGAACGCGCCCACCGCCTCCCCGCGCTAGAAGACGCCGTGAAGCGGGGCGCCCCGGCCCCCACCGGCCTCGTCGAGTCGGGCGACCTGCTCGGCGACCGTTTCGCCAGCGCCGAGTACCGCGCGCACCTCGTGGACATCCTCGCCGCCCGCGCCCTGGCTCGCCTGGGCTGAAGGGGGGTGCAAGGCCGCGCCCGCCCAGGCGGGGCGGGCGGTGGCCGGCGCCCTGCCCCCCTCCCCGGTCTATTCGTTCACAATCAGGACCAGCCCCGGGTCGCCAACGCCGCCCCCAAAATCCCGCTCGGGTTGAGCGGTTTGCGACAACCAGTCAACCCGAGTCCGTATTATTCCGATTGAATCGGTGCCGTTCTGAATCAATCCGAGCGGATGCGAGTAGGAACAGGACACGGGTTTCGTGGTATGGAGCCGCAGGCGGTGCTTTTCCGACTGTGGCGCAGTGGAGCGAAGTCCGTATTACTGGGTCAGTCCGGCCACGCCGTTGATCGTGATGGCAATGATGACGGTGCCGAACACAAAAGAGAGCAGGGCGTGCCCAAGTAGAAGGCGGCGCATGCTGCGGGTGTTGAGGTTGGTGTCGCTGACCTGGTACGTCATGCCGATGGTGACACTGAGGTACGCGAAGTCCCAGTAGGTGGGCTCCTGAAGGGTGGTGTCGTCTTGCAGGAACTGGACGCCGCGGCCGTTCCGGTAGTAGTTCCGGGCGTAATGAAGGGTGTACTCGGTCTGCACGAGCAGCCACGAGGCGGCGACGGTCAGGACCGCGAGGCCCGTGAGAAGGATTTCCTGGAGGCGGGGCTGATCGTGCGCGGCCGACAGCAGGAAGATCACGCCGACCAGGCTGATGACGGCGGTGAAGAGGGTGATGGTCGCCGCGACAGCGCGCGTGTCGTCCTCGCGCGTGGCGAGCTGGCGGGTGCGTTCGGGTCCGGCCGTCATCATGACGGGCCACAGCTGCGCCATCACCGTCACGCAGAAGGTGACCCAGGCGCTCAGCGTTCGGGCTTCCGGTAGCCACTCGCGCGGGGTGAGCAGGGCGGCGATCAGGGCGGCGCCAAGGCCGATCAGGAGCCGACCGGCGGCATGTGGGCGCGGCCTGCGTTCACGTGACATGCTGCGATCATACGGTGGGAGACTCCGCTCCATTCCGCCACAGTCGGAAAAGCGCCGCCTACGGCTCCATATCGCAGAATCCGTCTGACGCGCCGCTCAGGCTCTTTTCATACCGGGCTTCTAGGGTATGGGCATGAATCTTCGTTCGTGGTGGGCTGGTTTGGTAGCAGGAAGCGTCATGCTGGGGTCGGTGGCGGCGGCCGATGCGTCGCCCGTGCAGGTGAAATACCGCGTGTTCCGGTACACCTGTGACGCTGGCAAGAAAATCAACGTGTACTACGTGCAGTTCGGTCAGGATCCCATGTTCGCCATGCTCGACTGGAACGGGCAGCGCTTCGGGCTGGCCGAGGCGATCAGCGCGAGCGGCTCGCGCTACGCTGGCCTGAGCGGCCCGGCGAGCGCACGCGGGGGTCTGGAGTGGTGGGAGCATCACGGCGAGGCGACCCTGAGTGCCTTTACCGGCAACAGCACCACGAACACCAAAACGCTGCTGACCGGCTGCAAGACCGCGCGGCGCTGATTTCCGGGCAGTTAGGACCGGAACGCCAGTTGCCCGGAACGCCAGGTGCCCGGACGCCAGGTGCCGGGCAGCTGAGGTCAGGAATGCTAAGGCCTGGATGAGCGGGTAGTTGGCTGGAACTATGCCCGACACCACTGAAATGGGAGCGTCCGGGGCCTATCCCCGGACGTGTCAAAAG
>NZ_JAGLBB010000170.1 GCF_018260555.1 Deinococcus sp.
CTGAACGGCGAGCCAAATCCCCAAATCACGGGCAATAAATTCGGAACCGTTGTCGCTGCGGATGAATCCCGGCGCACCACGCTGCGTAATGACCTCCTGCAGGACGGTTTTCACCTCCAAGGAGGTGAAGGATTCGGCTACCCGCAGCGCCAGGGATTGCCGGGTGAATTCATCGGTCAGGGTCAGGATCTTTAGAGTGGTGCCTTCCAGGGTCTGATCGAAGACGAAATCGTAGGTCCAGACGTGGTCGACATATTCGGCCTGCATGGAATAGACGCCCCAGTGCGGATTTTCCGGGATGCTTTGGGTTTGATGGCGAGCCCTTCTTCACGCCAGAGTCGTCGAACTCGCTTCTTGTTGATGGTGACCCCTGCTCGTACGAGCAGGGCATGAATAAATCGGTATCCCCGGCGGGGATGCTGCTTGGCCAGGTCATGGATGCGCTGCCGAAGTTCGCTGTCCTGGCGCGGTTTGGCCTGGTAATGCCAGGAAGATTTGGAGAGGCCCACCAGAACACAGGCCCGTTCGGGCCTGATGTGCGCCGCGACCAGCTCCCTGACGACG
>NZ_JAGLBB010000171.1 GCF_018260555.1 Deinococcus sp.
GCTCCGCCTCCAGCCATTGCCGCTGCCATTGTAGCTAGCACGAGGGACGAGCTTCAAAGATATGGAAACGTCACCCAACAGGTACCGAAGAAGGAAAAAGCATTAATTTTTGGGTGGAAAGGAGGAGAGGAGGGGAGAAGGGGAAATATCATGTCGGCAAGGATTAACTGTAAAAATGATTATAGTTTTTCACACTTTCATAGTTTTCATTCATTGCACATTTATTATAAGTGTTTTTGGGTTATGATGCCATCTCGCATCATAATTTGGCGAAACGAGTGGTAGTGAACGGGATGTCGTTTTTAACGCATAGTCATAGTGACCTATAAGTGTCGTGAAAACGATTTAACACCTACTTCAGGTTCTTCGGGATATCGAGAAAAACGGGATGTGGTCATCTTTGGTTTTCAACGCATCGGGATTGACCCGTGTTTGTGCGGACATTGGAAATTCTTCGGGCTACATATCATCATCTGTTATAGTCCGTTTTCTCAAAAGCAAAACGAAAACGATTAAAAACCGCTCACCGGTTCAACAATCTTCAACACG
>NZ_JAGLBB010000172.1 GCF_018260555.1 Deinococcus sp.
GAACGGCTGCTCCCCCTGCCCCGGGGGGTTTGGGTGTTGGGGGGTGGGGCAGCACCCGGAAAACCCACCGCCACGCCCCCACGCGCTATCCCTCCGTAACCCCCCACAATTCCAGAACCTCCTGCGCTTCATCCACGTGCATCTGCTCGACGAGTGCGCCCCGGAAGGTAGCGACGCTCTTGCCGTCGGCCCGCGCGGCCTCCCACGCGCTGATCAGTTCCCGCGCCTCCTCGGCCTCCTGGGCGGTAACGCCGAAGGCGGTGTTGGCACCTTCAATCTGGTCAGGGTGGATGACGGTCTTGCCGGTGAAGCCGAGGGCCCGGCCCTGCTGGCATTCGCGTTGAAAGCCTCCGGGGTTGCGCACGTCGTTGTACACGGCGTCCAGTGGGGTCTTGCCGTGGGCGCGGGCGGCGAGGATGACGCTGCTCAGGGCGTGCAGCAGGGGTGCGCGGTCGGGGTGGGGTTGGGTGCGCAGGGCGCGGGCAAGGTCGTTTGCGCCGACGAGCAGGGCGGTCACGCCGGGCACGGCGGCGATGTGGGGGGCGTT
>NZ_JAGLBB010000173.1 GCF_018260555.1 Deinococcus sp.
TGGACGTTCGCCAGCGTGTCGCATTAAACTCAAAGCAACTTCAATTTCTACCGTTATCAATAAATCCAGCCAACTACTTAGGGGCGGCAACCGGATTAAATTCCAGACTTCTGATGTTCAGGTTTCTATCCGCCACCGTGCGTCCGTAAGGATTGGTCAGCGTCACTGTCATGGGGGAGGCAGAAAGTGACAGCTTGATACGCTGGTGCTTGAGGGTGGTGGTCAGTGTCTGGAGTACCTTGCCTGATTGCTGAAAGCTAAGAATAGGGAAAGCATTATTTCCGGCACGTCCGACAACCTCCAGTTCCAGTTCACCCGCCGCGCACGGAGTGACGGACATGGGCACACTGGAAACCAGGCTGGCTGAATTGTAGTCAGACTTCCAGCTTCCGCCTGTGGCTGCTGGAACATCCACCTGAAAAGTGTGGCAGCCTTGCCCTGAAAACCTGAATTTTTCCAGGGTCGCTACCCGCACATCGGCTAGGTAATAGTCGTTGAAATAGCCCAGGGTCAACCGACCAGCCTGTGGAATCCGCACCGTATA
>NZ_JAGLBB010000174.1:0-288 GCF_018260555.1 Deinococcus sp.
CGACAGTCGGTGCGACCGGTCCCATGATGACGTCGCAGACGGCGTTCGGTCCATTTAATACGGCATCGAAATCCTGTGCGATCAGGCGGCGGATCTTTTGCGCCTTCAGGTAGTAGGCGTCGTAGTAGCCGTGGCACAGCACATAGGTGCCGACCATGATGCGGCGCTGCACTTCCGGGCCGAAGCCCTGGGCGCGCGACTTTTTGTACATGTCCTGCAAGTCCTTGTACTCGGCGGCGCGGTGGCCATAGCGCACGCCGTCGTAGCGCGACAGGTTCGACGACGCTT
>NZ_JAGLBB010000174.1:298-541 GCF_018260555.1 Deinococcus sp.
CGTGTTGGGCAGCGAGATGTCGACCAGGGTGGCGCCCAGCTGTTCATACTGCGCCAGCGCGCCGCGCACGGCCGCTTCCACGTCCTTGGCCAGGCCCTCGCCGAAGTACTCGCGCGGCACGCCGATGCGCAAGCCCGTCAACGGCTGGCCCAGTTCACGTGAAAAATCTTCCGTCAGACCGCCCTGTTCCGGCGACAGGCTGGTCGAGTCGCGCTCGTCGAAGCCGGCCATGGCGCTCAAGAG
>NZ_JAGLBB010000175.1 GCF_018260555.1 Deinococcus sp.
TGTTTTTGAATTATGATGCCATGTTGAAGTTGTTGAACGATGGGTTTGTCGCGAAGATATGTTTTCCTCCATGGTTAGCTCGTGGAAACCGGAACTGATCCTAGTAGATTTGGGTAAAGTGTTCCCCTGTTAGCCCGTTAGATGATCGCTCCGACGATACTACCAATGATACAAAACACTTACTATTCGATCCTGATGCGTTGAAAACGACGATGGAGACCACAACCCGTTGAATGAGAATGCTTCGTTACACTGCTATAGTAGTGTTTTCCACTCGTTGAAAACTACAACCCGTTCAGATCCACAGACGTTTCCAGCCGACTTATTCCACAACTGTTGGCTTTTTCAATGCTCGATCGAAGCGATGATTGTTGAGAGTCGTACCGGGTTTACATAGGAGAGAAGGTTGACGAGAAGAACCAGTGAAAGAAAAGGGTTTTTTAAACAATAAGGTATACCCGAAAAGTTGACCCGAGCTCAAGAATTTCTTTCTGTTTTCAAGGCCAAATTTGGGTAGGGGAGATTTAAAGAGG
>NZ_JAGLBB010000176.1 GCF_018260555.1 Deinococcus sp.
AGATTGGTGCGTTTCCGGGGGGAGGTTCAGGTAGCTGAACCCAGTCTGGGTTCAGAACGTTGCCCCGCCGAGATAGTGAGCCTTGAAGGGGGGAAAGGGGGGGACCAGAAATCCCGGATTTGGGATTTTGAACCTCGACCTTGCCGGATTCCGTTTATTTTGATCGGATCGACTTCAACCGGATTGAATAAAATTGAACAACTTTTCTTATGTGAGATTTTTGGGGTTTTGAAACCGCGTTGTTGTGGACCGCCTGGCGGAAGATCCGTTTTCCCAACCTTTTGCACGTGGAACTGGACCGAAGACGATGTTTTGCAGCACCGAAGAATTCACCACTGTCCGCACTGTTCAACACTCACGGGTTGATCCAACCGCGTTGATGAACGACGACGGCATCTTCCCGGTATAAACACTGTTTCGCGACTTTAGCGATTCTCGTCACAAGCTTTTCGCGTTGAAGAACTACATTCCGCACTATATCAGACGTTTCGCCAACTTACCATTCTGTGTTGGCTTTTTCGATGAGTTGGTC
>NZ_JAGLBB010000177.1 GCF_018260555.1 Deinococcus sp.
CCTCGGCACACCGTACGTATGGCGTAATCCGTTCGTTTCGGGCCTGATTCTCATGTCGATCCTGTTTCAATCCACGGCCCCCCCGAAGGAAGGCCGAATCGCGGTAACGTCCTGGTCAGCGTCATCCACCAGTTGTTTCAATCCACGGCCCCCCCGAAGGAAGGCCGAATCATCCACGAATGGAATCGTGTTCAGAATTTTAGTCCGTTTCAATCCACGGCCCCCCCGAAGGAAGGCCGAATCACATCCCGGCCAGGGTGATAATCATGATGTTGTAAGTTTCAATCCACGGCCCCCCCGAAGGAAGGCCGAATCCGCCAGGGCCGCGCGGCTGGGCAGCAGTTCGCTGTTTCAATCCACGGCCCCCCCGAAGGAAGGCCGAATCGCCTATCAGGTCATACAGGGACAGTTGGTTGCCCTGTTTCAATCCACGGCCCCCCCGAAGGAAGGCCGAATCGTCGCTGAGTTCAACGCGGTCCTGGCCGAAATTCACGTTTCAATCCACGGCCCCCCCGAAGG
>NZ_JAGLBB010000178.1 GCF_018260555.1 Deinococcus sp.
AGAGCCTATCCGGAAAATATGGTGTACTGAGTTGCCGTGACGACGACGCAACAGCACCAAGACCAAATCAACGCTCAGGACACCCTCTGGGAAGTGCCGGACGAGCTCTGGATTCGTCTGGCTCCAGTCCTGGTCATCGACAAACCCAGAAAGAAAAGTGGGCGTCCCCCACGGGACGCCCGCGCCATCTTCAACGGGTTGATCTGGCTTGCCAGAACCGGCAGTCAGTGGAGCCAACTGCCACGTCGCTACGGCCCGAAATCCACGGTCCACGAACGATTCACCGCCTGGGTCGAGCACGGATGCTTACGTGCTGCCTGGGCGATCGTGCTGGAAGAATATGACCAGGAGCTCGGGATCGACTGGGAATGGCAAGCCGCTGATGGAAGCATCGTCAAAGCTCCCCTCGGAAAAAGGGGGCTCTCGGAGCCGCCGAAGCGACGGGCAGCAATCCCACCGACCGAGGCAAAGCAGGCTGTAAACGCACGCTGCTGACGGATGCCAAAGGG
>NZ_JAGLBB010000017.1 GCF_018260555.1 Deinococcus sp.
AGACACCGAATGACATGCTCGACCCGCAGGCGGGTCGACGCCAGTTCCCGGTTCTGCTGACGCTGTTCAGGGGTCAGGGGCGCGTTCTTCGTCGCTTTGTGAGGTGTCACCGAGTGACCGTGGTGTCGCCGAATGCCCTGGTAGCCGGCGTCGCCGATCAGCGGCGTCTTTGGATGGATCTGGACGCCCGACTGCCGGAACAGGGTGAGGTCATGCATGGATCCGAAGGCGGTGGCGACGCACAGGATCAAGCGGGTAGACACGTCGATCATGACCTGCGTTTTCAGGGTGTGTCGTTTCTTCTTGCCGCTGTACCAGCGGCGTTGCTTGCTGGTGGGCCGCTCACAGGGGGTTTCGGTGGCATCCACGGCGATGATCTGAAAGACGTCCTTTTCCTGTTTGAGGCTCTTGCGGCCAGGAAGTCGGAACGTTCCGCTCCCGATCAGGGCGGTTTCGACGCGTTCCACCGTGCGCTGCACAGTGGTTTCGTGAATGTTCCAGTCGTGGCCGAGGTGAGCAAAAGTGCGGTATTCCCGCCAGAATTCGAGTGTGAGGAGGAGTTGTTCAGCCGCGTTGAGAGCGGGAGGTCGACCAGACTTTTTCTTGGAGCAAGAGTTTCCACGCCTGTTGGAGTCGTGTGCCACACGACGTCATGAGGGCGCGCAGACGGAGAAACGTCGGTCAGCACGTCATTCTTTCCGTTGCATCCTGGAGGGGATTGTTGGCCGTGACAAGCCGTTCTCAGCCTGAACAGCCCGGAGACAAGCATCTGGGGGTCGAACATCGAGAAGGCGAGAGACGCCGGATGTCGTGTGGTGCGGGGCGCAGGGAATAGATACGCGCAGAATGCTGTGCTGACCGATGAAAATCCGTGTAGGGCCGTGATCGGCAGCGTTCTGGAAGGCATCTCGTGCCGCCTGGAAACTCTTGACAACCCGGAAGGGCACCGGGTTGCCAGCGCCACGTCCGGAACCCGCTTCGGCTCCCACTCGCTTCGCTCGGATTGAACGGTCCGTGCAGCCCATTCAACCGGAGTTCGTGTAACTTGCGCTTCACTGATAATCCGGAACATCACCGTGGTGCTTACTCCACTCCTGGAATCCGCTTCTCTCCCGCTCACTCAGCCGCGCGTTTTTTGCAATTCCGTGCCCTTTGCACCGTTCAAAGCTGGCCGGTGGTCTGTTCAGGAGGGCGGTTGCTGCGCCCGGTACAGCTTCGCGGGGCGGCCCGCCTGCCCGTACTGATGGTCGAGCTGGGCGGCCCCGCTGCGCACGAGGTGTTCAAGGTAACGCCACGCGGTGACGCGGCTGAGGCTGACCTGCTCGCCGATGTCCTCGGCACTGACGGGGTGCGGAGCGTCCCGCAGGGCCTGGGTGACGCGTTCGAGGGTATTCGGGTCAATGCCGCGCGGCAGGCTGGACAGGCCCGGACTGAGGCCCAGCAGGCGGTCCAGGCGGCCCTGGTCGAGACGGCCCTGGTTTACGTGGCCCGGCTGCGCGTGGTGGCGGGCGCGGTGGCGGGCCAGCAGGTCGTTCAGGCGCGCACCCGTGAACGGTTTGATCAGGTAGTCGAACGCTCCGTGCGCGAGCGCGAGGCGTACGCTGGCCTCGTCGTCGGCGGCGGTGATCAGGGCCACGTCGGTGGTCAGACCCTGGGCACGCCAATGACGCAGCAGGCCCAGGCCGCTGCCGTCGGGCAGGTGCACGTCCAGCAGGATCAGGTCGGGGGTCAGGGCGCGGGCCAGGGCGTCGGCCTGCGCGCAGGTGGCGGCGCTGCCGACCACATGCACGTCCGGGTCGCGCTCCAGCAGGTCACGGTTCACGCGGGCGACCCGTAGGTCGTCCTCGACCAGCAGGACCCGGGTGGGGGCGGGCGCGGCGGCTGGGGTCATGGGTAATCTCCGGCAGCGTACGGGGTGGGGTCGGCGGGGTCGCCGGTGGGGGGGCCGGGCGTCTGCGCGACAGGAAACAGGTGGGGGCGCAGCGGGGTGGGCAGCGGCAGGCTCAGCACGAACACGGTCCGCCCGGCCCGGCAGGTGTGGCGCAGTTCGCCGCCCAGAGCGTGCAGGCGCACTGTGACGCCGTGCAGGCCGTAGCCGCGCCCCTCGCCCTTGGTGCTCACGCCGCGCTCGAACAGGCGGGTACTCAGGTGCGGGGGCACGCCGGGGCCGCTGTCCTCGACCTCGATCTGCATGCCCTCAGGGTCCTCTCCGATCAGGACCGTGACCTGTCCGGGCTGGCCCCCCAGGGCCTCGAAGGCGTTGCCAGTCAGGTTGCCCACGGCGCTGACCAGCGTGTCGGCGTGCCGTTCCCAGATGGGGCCCAGGCTGCTGCCCTCGGCCACCTGGAAATCAATGCCGAGTTCCTGCGCCCTTTCGCGCTTCCCTGCCAGCAGGGCCACCAGCCGGGGCACCTGCACGTCGCGCAGCAGTTCCCGGAACTGAGAGTCGGCATGAATCTCGGCGTTCAGGACGCGTAGGGCCTCTTCACTCCGTCCCAGTTGCAGCAGGCCGGACAGAACGTGCAGGCGATTTTGATACTCGTGTGTCTGGGCGCGCAGCACGTCCACGAAGCCGCGTGCGTGCGTGAGTTCCTCGGCCAGGGCCAGCGCCTCGGCGCGGTCGCGGAAACCAGCCACGAATCCGCCGCCATCCAGCGGTTCGAGGTTCACCAGGACCGGCTGACCGCGCAAGGTCAGTTCGAGGTTCTGGTGGCGGCCCGGTGCGGCGGGGTCAGTCAGGCGGGCCAGTTCAGGCCACAGCTGCGACAGCGGGGCGTGGTCGGGGCGGCCCAGCATGCTCGCGGCGCGGTCACTGCTGAGCGTGACCTGACCGGCAGCGTTCACGGCCAGCACGCCCTCACGCAGCGCTGCCAGGACGGCCCGCTGCTCGCTGACCATCGCGGCGATCTGTTCGGGTTCCAGATTCAGGATCTCGGCCCGCAGGCGCCGGGCGGCCCACACGGCCCCCAGGGTGCCCAGGGCCAACGCCAGCACGAACCATGGCAGCAGGCTAACGAGCGCGCCCAGGACCAGGTGCCACACCTGCGGCATCAGGTACCCGGTGCTGACCACGCCCACCACGCGCCCGCCACGCACGCCGCCTGCCCAGATGGGCGCTTTACCGCGCACGCTCAGGCCCAGGCTGCCGCGCGCCACGCTGACGACTTCCTGTCCCGCCAGCGGCAGGACGTTGTCACCGCCTTCCATGGGTTTGCCCAGCCGCTCGGGCAGCGGGTGCGCCAGCCGCACGCCCCGCCGGTCCCCAACCACAATGAAATCGGCTTCGACCTCGGCGCGCAGGGCGTTCACGCGGGCGTTCAGGGCGGCGTCCGGCGCGGCGCGGGTCGCTCCGGCGATCACGTCCGGAAGGCGCGACATGATGCGGCTGGCTGTCATGGCGCGCTCCCCCAGGCGTTCGCGGGCCTCGGTGTACAGTTGCGCGGTCTGCACGGCGACCAGCAGCAGCGTCATGGCGCACAGCACCAGCAGGTGCAGCCGCACGAGGCGGCCCTGCAGGTCAGGGCGTCGGGAGAACACAGCCATCGGTACCCGCGATTCTAGGCGGCGGGCGGGCGCGGGGCCGGTTGTGTTCATTGTGTTCACGCCTGTGCGTTCCGTAAGCGCAGTGTGGCGTGCTGAGCGCACCAAACGTCTTGTCGTGAAGGCCGGGCGAGGATAGGGTAGCCGGGTACCCACAACCCAGACCGGCTGCCCACCCGAAGCGGCAGCCCACCCCCCGGAGGTCCACCATGAACGTGAAAACTGCTGCCCTTGCCCTGTCCGTCCTCCTGAGTACCGCCGCCCCCGCCACCGCGCAGAACCTGAACCTACGCGTCATGGCCCCCGCCAGCCCTGGCGGCGGTTGGGACCAGACCAGCCGCGCGCTTCAGACCGTCATGCAGGATGAGGGCATCGCCAAGCCCGTGCAAGTGTTCAACGTGCCCGGCGCGGGCGGCACCATCGGCCTGGCGCAGCTGTACAACAGCCGGGGCGACGGGAATCTCCTGATGACCATGGGACTCGTGATGGTCGGCGCGATCCAGACGAACAGCTCCAAGGTGGACCTGAGCCGCGTGACGCCCATTGCCCGTCTGACCGGCGAGTACGAGGTCATCGTGGTGCCCGCCAGCAGCCCCCACAAGACGCTGGCTGACCTGGCAGCCGCCTGGAAGGCAAACCCGGCGCTGGCCTTCGCCGGGGGCAGTGCCGGCGGCACCGATCACATGCTCGTCGGTCTGTTCGCCAAGGCGGCGGGCGTGGACACCAGGAAGATGAACTATGTGCCGTTCAGCGGCGGCGGAGAGACCCTGGCGGCCGTGCTGGGCAACCAGGTCGCGGCGGGTGTCGCCGGGTACGGCGAGTTCGAGGCACAGATCAAGGCTGGCAAACTGCGCGCCCTGGGCATCAGCGCCGCCAAGGCGCAGACGGGAATCCCGGTGCCCACCATGAAATCGCAGGGCTTTAACGTGGACCTTGCCAACTGGCGCGGCATCGTCGCTCCGCCCGGCATCAGCGGCAGCCAGAAGGCCACGCTGGTCAGCGCCATGGACAAACTTCACGCCAGCAAGGCCTGGAAGGACACCCTGAAGACCCGCAACTGGACGGACCTGTACATGAGCGGCAGCCGGTTCGACGTGTTCCTTAAACTCGAAGCGGTCCGCACCCGAGAGATTCTGAAAGACATCGGTCTGGTCAAGTAACGTCAAGTCATACGGATTCCGGTTGATTCGGTGCAGTTCTGAATCAATCCGTGCAGACGCGAGTGGGAACAGCAGACGCCCCTTCGCGGTATGGAGCCGCAAACGGTGTCGTCCCGACTGTGGCGCAGTGGAGCGCAGTCCGTATAACACCGACTTTTCAGCGATCCGGGCGGCGGCGGGTTTCCTTCGCGCCGCCCGGCTTACTGTACCTGTCTCCCCTCTCCAGGGTCTCCACACGAGGTTCGATTCATGTCTGATTCCACCGTTCCCCCCATCCCACCTGCTCCCGCGGCTCCTTCCGAGCGGCGCGGCCTGAGCGTCCCGGATCTGCTGGTCGCCCTGGGCGTGGTGCTGCTGGGCGCGCTGCTTCTGGCCGGCACCCTGCGGATTCCGTTCGGGATCAATGCTGTGGTCGGCCCGCGCGTGGTTCCGCTGATCGTGTCGGTCGGCACGTTGCTGCTGGGCACCCTGCTGACCGTGAACGTCCTGCGCGGCGGCCGCGCCGAACCGGCCGCCGAGGAGGACACCGACCCGGACGCCCAGCCCGACCTGCGCCAGCCGGGACTCATCCTGGGCGGGTTCCTGCTGGGCGCCGCTCTACTACAACCACTGGGATTCGTGATCGGCACAGCCCTGATGTACTTCAGCGTGGGGTTCGCGTTCGGTGAACGGCGCGCGCCGTTACTGGCAGGGGTGGCGCTCGCTGTGGCACTCGTCACGTATGTGGTGTTCACGCGCGGCCTGGGCCTGACCCTCCCGGCCGGCCTGCTCAGGGGCGTGCTGTGATAGAGGCCGTCACATCCCTGCTCGCGGGCTTCGAGACAGCGCTGACACCCCTGAACCTGCTGTGGGCGCTGATCGGCGTGACGCTGGGCACCCTGGTAGGCGTGCTGCCCGGCATCGGTCCGGCCCTGACGGTCGCGCTCCTGCTACCCGTCACGGCGAAACTCCCGCCCGTGAGTGCGTTCATCATGTTCGCCGGGATCTACTACGGCGGTATGTTCGGGGGCAGCACCACCAGCATCCTGCTGAACACGCCCGGCGAGAGCAGTTCGATCATCACGGCGCTTGAGGGGAACAAGATGGCCCGCAAGGGGCGCGCGGCCGCCGCACTGGCCACGGCCGCCATAGGGTCGTTCGTGGCCGGAACCATCGGCACCATCCTGCTCACCTTCGCCGCGCCCGCCATCGCTGACGTGGCCGTCATGATTCCGCCCAGCGCCAAGTTCGCGCTGATCATGCTGGCGTTCGTCACTATCAGCGCCACCTTCGGTGCGTCCCCGCTGCGCGGCCTGATCAGCCTCTTTCTGGGCCTCAGCATCGGGTTGATCGGGACCGACCTGCAAAGCGGGCAGGCGCGCTTCACCCTGGGCCGCCCGGAACTGCTCGACGGGATCGAGTTCGTCACGGTCGTGATCGGTCTGTTCGCTGTGGGTGAAACGCTATTCGTTGCCAGCCGCCTTCGTAAGGACAAGGCCAACGTCATCAAACTGGACGGCAATGCCAGCATGACCCGTGAGGACTGGCGGCGCTCCTGGAAACCCTGGCTGCGCGGCACGGCCCTGGGCTTCCCGTTCGGCGCCATCCCCGCCGGCGGCGCCGAGATTCCCACGTTCCTGTCGTACACCCTGGAACGCCGATTGAGCAAACACCCGGAAGAATTCGGAAAGGGCGCCATCGAGGGCGTCGCCGGACCGGAGGCCGCGAACAACGCGAGCGCGGCGGGCGTGCTCGTACCGCTGCTGACCCTGGGGCTGCCCACGAGCGCCACCGCCGCCATCCTGCTCGCCGCGTTTCAGCAGTACGGACTGCAACCGGGGCCGCTGCTGTTCGTCACGAACGGCGAGCTCGTGTGGGGCCTGATCGCCAGCCTGTACATCGGGAACGTCATGCTGCTCGCCCTGAACCTGCCCCTGGCCCCCGTATGGGCGCGGCTGCTGCTGATCCCCCGTCCGTTCCTGTACGCCGGAATCCTGGTCTTTTCCACGGTTGGCGTGTACTCACTAAACAACTCTGTCTTCGACCTGATTCTGCTCGCCATCTTCGGCGTGATCGGGTACGGCATGCGCCGCTTCGACTTCCCGGTCACGCCGGCCATCATCGGCGTGATCCTCGGCCCGGTCGCGGAAAGCCAGTTCCGCACAGCGCTGCAACAGAGTAACGGCGACCCCACCATCTTTCTGCAGAGCCCCCTGACGGTCTGCATCCTGCTGACCGCCCTGGCTGCCCTGATCGTCCCGGCTATCCTGAAAGCCCGAGCGCCCCGCCGTGTTTGAAAAAGCTTCCGGGTGACCGCTCATGAACGTTTTTCAAGCCGGGTCTCTCGCATGCACACAGAAGCGCCCCCGACCGTCCTGGCCGGGGGCGCTTTCTGGCGCTTGGGGGGGATTACTTGGCGGCAGTGTAGCGGCGCGCGACTTCGTCCCAGTTCACGACATTCCAGAAGGCCTTCAGGTAGTCCGGGCGCTTGTTCTGGTAGTTCAGGTAGTAGGCGTGTTCCCACACGTCCACGCCCAGAATGGGCGTTCCGCTGACGCCGGCGACGGCTTCGCCCATCAGGGGGCTGTCCTGGTTGGCGGTGCTCACGACGGCGAGCGCGCCATCCTTGACGACCAGCCACGCCCAGCCGCTGCCGAAGCGGGTCTTGGCGGCGTCCTCGAACTTCTCCTTGAAGGCGTCGAAGGAACCAAACGCAGCGTTGATGGCGGCGGCCAATTCACCGCCCGGTTGACTGCTGGCCTGGGGGCCCATGACCGTCCAGAACAGGCTGTGGTTGGCGTGACCGCCGGCGTTGTTGCGCAGGGCGCCTTTCTTATCGGCGGGCACCTGATCGAGCTTGGTGATCAGTTCCTCGACACTCAGGCTGGCGAACTCGGTGCCTTCGAGGGCCTTGTTCGCGTTGTCCACGTACGCCTGATGGTGCTTGGTGTGGTGGATTTCCATGGTGCGCGCGTCGATGTGGGGTTCGAGGGCGTCGTAGGCGTAGGGCAGCTTGGGAAGTTCGTAAGCCATGATGAGCTCCTTTACAGGCCGGGTGAGCGGTCCCGCACGGTGCGGGCCGTTCCCGGCGACCGCTGTGTATCTTACCTGCCGCGCCGCCGAGCGGAGGCCCGACCGGTTAAGGCGGACTTCATGTTAGCCGGAAGGTGCCGGGCACTGACCAGTGCGCCCCAACTGGGGACACGCACTGCGAGCGTGCGGGTCTGGTAAATGCTCTAGCATGGCCGCTAATGCGTTCTCCCCTGCCCCGCGCCGTCCTCAACCGTCTGGAAACCGGGCGGCTGGTGGTGCTCAGCGTGCTGCTGGGCGCCCTGGTGGGGGGTCTGAGCATCATCCTGCGGCTCACGCTGGACGCCGCCGTGCGGCTGGGCACGCTGATCACAGATTACGCGCCGCCCGGCACGACCGGCGAGGGTGGGTTGATGATGGCGTTCGGATCGGCCACCCCGTGGGGGCTGCTGGCGCTGCCGCTGCTCGGCGCGCTGTACGCGTGGCTGGTTCCCGCCCGGCTGGGCGATCCGCTGACGCAACTGGTGCGCGGCTACCACGCGCGTGGGCAGTGGCCGGGGCCGCTGCTACAGGTGCGGACGCTCGCGGCGACCCTGCTGGCGTATGGTTCGGGCCTGCTGATCGGGCGGGACTCGGCGTTCACCATGACCGGCCAACTGGGCGCGCGGCTGATGCAGCGCGTGACCCGCCTGGACGCGGTCGAGGCCCGCACACTGACCCTGGCGGGCGCGGCGGCGGCGCTGGGCGCGGTGCTGCACGCGCCGCTGGCCGCCGCGGTCCTGATTGCCGAGGTGCTGTACCGCCGCTTCGAGTTCGAGTTCGAGGTGGTCATGCCGTGCGTGCTGGCGGCCGTGGCGGGGACGGCCGTGTACGGGCTGGCGTTCGGGTTCGCGCCGCTGCTGGCCTTCCCGGACGTGCAGGTGCCGGCCAGCACGCAGTTCCCGGCGTTCCTGCTGGTGGCGCTGGCGGCCACGCTGCTGGGCTGGCTGTCGCTGCTGGCGTGCCGGGTGCTGCCAGAAGCGTGGTCCGGTGGCCGTATGCGGCCGCTGCTGGGTCTGATTTTCGGCGGGATCACGGCGGCCGCCGCTGCGTTCAGCACGCCGGCCGTGCTGGGAGACGGGAGCGGCTGGGTTCAGCTGAGCGCGGCCGGGTTCATGGGCACCGAGGGCCTGGGGCTGAGCGCGTGGCGCTGGTTGCTGCTGGCGCTGGGCGCGCAGATCGCGCTGGGCGGTGGGGTGCTGCCGTCAGTGGGTGTGGGCGGCCTGCTGGGCGCGGGCCTGAGCAGTCTGCTGGGCGTCGATACCGCCACGGGCAGCATGGTCGGGGCAGTCGCGTTCCTGACGGTCACGTTGAACGTGCCGCTGGGCGCCACGCTGCTGGGCGTCGCGTGGGGCGGCGACACGCTGCTGCCCGTGGCGCTGGTCGCCAGCAGCGTGGCGCACTTCCTGAGCGGCACGAGTGGGATCATTCCGTCGCAGCTTCAGGCCCGCCGGGACAGCGCCGTGCATGCCGGCCCGGCGTGGCTGCCGGACTCCGTGCGGTTCGTCACGCGCCGGAGCTCGGCCGCCCAGCCCGGCGTGCCGTTCGACGCGCCGCAGGACTCCCCGGCAGACGCGCCCGGAGCGGAGGACCTGCCGGTGGACGGGGACCTGCTGCCAGCCCCGACCGCCGAGCGCGAACTGTACCGCCGGGCCGTGCCGCCGGGCTGGCTCGGCGCGCGCCTGAGCCTCCTGAGCCTCCCGCCGGGTGTAGAGGTGGTCGGGATCGTCCGGGACGGCTCGGTGCGCCTGCCCCGCCCGGAACTGCGCCTGACCACGCAGGACGAACTGGTGTTCCTGGCCCGCCCGGAGGCTTACCACGCGCTCGAAGGCATCCTGCGACTACCGGGCCACTAAAGGCACTGCGTTTATCTTGTAGATAAACCGCGCGGAGCGCGGAGCAGAAGAAAGTACGTTGCAGCGGGAATGGAGAGGTTCCGGCGCTTTCCTGGGACCTCGCAATGTTAGCTCCAACGTACTTAGAGCCGCGATAGGGGCCGGCCGCCGACACGCACAGTTGATACGAACTGCGATAAAAGGGGCTGCAAAGACCCTTCAATCCGAACGAAGCCAGTGAGAGAGGGGCGGATTCCGTCTGTTGCTCGGACTCGCATCCGCTTGGATTAAGCTGGTCCGGCACCGAATCAACCGCAGTCCATATGAGTCCCGGGCGGGCTGTCCTGGCATGCGGAACCGACTGCGGCTGGCCCCCGGCAGCCGGGCAGCGTGCGGAGCGGATAATGCCCCGCATGACGCCTGCTCCTTTCCGCGCCTGGGACCGGAACGAACGGCTGGGCATCCTGAACGGCTGGGCGGTGTTCACCGGGGACGGGTTCCTGAACGTGTCAGTCGTCGTGGTCGGGTTTGCTGCGCGGCTCGGTGCGCCCAACTGGGTGATTGGGCTGCTACCGGCCATCGCGGCGGGTGGGTGGATGCTGCCGCAATTGCTGGTGGCTGCGCGGGTCCGCAGCTTGCCATACAAGTTGCCGGTGTACCGGTCCGCGGCGCTTGTCCGGACCGGCACGTACGTGGCGATGGTCCTGATCGCGGCCCTGCTGACCGACAGCCCGGCGCTGTGCCTGACGCTATTCGTCCTGGCCATGATGCTGAACGCTCTGGCCTCCGGCGTGTCCGGCCTGCCGTTCCTGGAAGTGGTCAGCAAGACCGTGCCGTCCGCGCGCCGCCCGCGTTTTTTCGGGACGCGCAACCTGTACGGGGGACTGCTGGCCTTCGGGGCGGGTCTGCTGGTCCGCTGGATTCTGGCCTCGGACCTGCCGTTCCCGCTGAATTACGCGCTGATCTTCGCGCTGGGCACGGCTGCGTTCACGTTCGGGTACTGGGTGTTCGGACTGGTGACCGAACCGGCCGACCCGCCCCTGGCGCGCCAGGGCACCCGCGCGGAGTTCTGCGCCATTCCCGACACGCTGCGCGACCCGCACTTCCGGGCCTTCCTGATCGTGCGCCTGCTGCTGGCCGCCGCCAGCATGAGCGAACCGTTCTTCGCCGTGAACGCCCTGCGGGAACTGCACTACCCGGCCGCCACGCTGGGCGTGTTCGTGATGGCCCTGACCGGCGCGGCCCCCCTGTCGAACGTGGTGTGGCAGCGTGTCGCCGAACGCAAGGGCTCGCGGCGCATCATCCGCTACGCCAGCGTGTTCTACGGTCTCGCCCCGCTGTACGCCGTTGCGGTCGGCGCGCTGGGCCTGAACGCCTGGGCGTACCTGGGGGTGTTCGTGCTTTCCAGCGTGGCTACGCAGGGCTTTAACCTGGGCCACACCAATCACCTCCTGAATATCGCCCCCGAAGGTGCCCGCAGCCGCTACATCGGCACGCTGAACACCCTGGTCGGCGCGGCCCTATTCACTCCGGTGATCGGGGGGCTGCTGGCCGACCGGGTCGGGTACGCGCCCGTGTTCGCCGTCAGCGGGCTGCTGTGCGCCGCTGCGTGGTGGCAGTGCGGGAACCTGCGCCGCGACGCGTAGGCCTGGCCGGAAGCCAGCTGGCTCTCCGGCCCCCCTCCCCCCTTCCGGTTGACCGTTTCCTTGGACGGTTCAACCGACGCCCATGCGGATTCAGTCTGTTTCGCTTCTAATCGCATCCGCTCGGATTGATTCGGAGCGGTCCCGAATCAATCGGAATCCGTCTCAGTGGTCCAGAATCTTGCTCAGGAACTGCTTGGCGCGGTCGTGCTGGGGGTTCTGGTAGAAGGCTTCGGGCGTGGTGTCCTCCACGATGTTGCCCTGGTCGAAGAACAGGATGCGGTCGGCGACCTCGCGCGCGAAGCCCATCTCGTGCGTGACGACCAGCATGGTCATGCCGGTACGCGCCAGTTCCTTCATGACGTCCAGCACCTCCTTGATCATCTCGGGGTCCAGGGCGCTGGTGGGCTCGTCGAACAGCATGACCTTGGGGTCCATGGCCAGGGCGCGGGCAATCGCCACGCGCTGCTGCTGCCCGCCGGACAGTTGCGCCGGGTACTTGTGCGCCTGCTCCTCGATGCCCACGCGGCGCAGCAGGTCCAGCCCCCGCTGATCGGCGTCTGCCCTGCTGGCCTTCCGGACGCGGGTGGGGGCCAGCGTAATGT
The DNA here is from genome assembly GCF_018260555.1 of Deinococcus sp. Taxonomy (GTDB): domain Bacteria; phylum Deinococcota; class Deinococci; order Deinococcales; family Deinococcaceae; genus Deinococcus. The sequence goes on from NZ_JAGLBB010000017.1 coordinate 11,832, forward strand.
TCTCCAGGACAGTCAGGTGCGGAAACAGGTTAAACGACTGGAAGACCATGCCGACCTCACGGCGGATGGCGTCCAGGTTGCCCTTGCCGTTCAGGGGGATGCCGTCCACGGTGATGGTGCCGCCGTCGTGCGCGTCAAGGGCGTTGATGGTGCGGATGAAGGTGCTCTTGCCGCTGCCGCTGGGGCCGATGATGACCACGACCTCACCGGGCTGCACGGTCAGGTTCACGCCGCGCAGCGCGTGGAAGGTGCCGAAGTGCTTGTGCACGTTCTGCGCGTCGATGATGGGTGGTCCGTCCTGCTGCCCCGCGTGCGCGCGGGTCTGACCAGGCCGGGGGGCCGGGCCGGCCGCTTCTTTCCTGAGGGACGGGGAGGAATGCGTCATGCGGGCAGTCTACCGTCCGCCCGCCGGGCACGACAGGCGTGAGGCCCGCGGCACTGGGCTCACCGTGCCGTGCGGGGCCGTGTGGGATGGGCGCGGTTCACTCGTCCCGCACCCACGGGCCGCACCTAGGTATCAGCGAGCCCAGGGCCGGCAAGGCGGGCCCGCTCGGTTTCGTTGATGGCTGGCGCACCTGTGCACGGAGCCTGCCCCGCCCATGTTCCCCACCCGGTCCCGTAAAGGGCGGCACCGTCGCTTGTTAACCCAACCTGTATGCTAAAATCACCTTTCTCACGTGCGGCCCAGTCTGTCGGCAGGCCGCCGAACCTTTCAACACAGGAGTTCCCATGAAGAAAAACACCCGTCAACTGACCGCTGTTCTCGTTCTCGGCACGGCCGCCGCCGCTCTCGCCCAGGGCACCACCTTCCTGACCATCGGCTCGGGCAGCACTACCGGCGTGTACTTCCCGGTCGCGACCGGCATGGCCAAGATGCTGAACGACACCGGCAGCGGCGTACGTGCCAACGCCCGCTCGACCGGCGGCAGCGTGTTCAACATGGGTGCCATCGCCAGCGGGGAACTCGACGCGGCCGTTGCCCAGAATGACGTCGTGTACTACGCGTATAAAGGCACGGGCCTCCAGGCATTCCAGGGCAAGGCGAACAGCAAACTGCGCACCATGGCCGTCCTGTACCCCGAGGTGCTGCACATCGTGGCCCGCAAGGACAGCGGCATCAAGACCGTCGCAGACCTGAAAGGCAAGCGCGTGGTGATCGGTGACCTGGGCTCCGGCACGGAACTGACCGCCAAGCAGGTCATGGAAGCGTACGGCCTGGGCTTTGATGACCTGGGGCAGGCGCTGCGCGTCTCGCCCGCTCAGGGCATCAGCCTGATGCAGGACAAGCGCGCCGACGCGCTGTTCTTCACCGTGGGCGTGGGGGCCAGCGCCATCGCGCAGATCGCGCAGACCGTGGACGTGAGCATGGTCCCGGTCAGTGGGAACCAGGCCAGCAGTCTGCTCAAGAAATACCCCTTCTACGTGAGGTACAACATTCCTGCCAAGAGCTACAAGGGCATCGGCGCGACCGTGCCCAGCGTCGCCGTGCAGGCCACCCTGGTCACCAGCACCGCCATGAGCGAGGACGCCATCTACCGGGCCATGAAGGGCATCTTCGACAATGAGGCCGACCTGAAAGCCATTCACCCCAGCCTGGCCACCAACTTCAGTTACGCCAAGGCCGTCACGGGCCTGCCCGCGCCGCTGCACCCGGGCGCCGTGAAGTTCTTCAAGGAAAAAGGACTGAACGTCAAATAAGACGGATTCCGATTGATTCGCTGCAGTTCTGAATCAATCCGAGCGGACGCGAGTAGGAACAGGATACGCCCCTTCGCGGTATGGAGCCACAGACGGTGCTTTTCCGTCTGTGGCGCAGTGGAGCGGCAGTCCGTATCAGTGCGGGCACTCCGGTCCGGGACGCCGTGTCCTGAACCGCAGCAGCCGGGGCCAGCCGTGGAATGATCGGGCTGGCCCCACACCTTGATTTTTCCGCTCGTTGATACCCGCACCGGTCCCCCCGCACGCACTGGTCCCCCCGCACACACCGGTCCGGGCCGTTTCTGTTCAAGGAGAACCCCACACGCATGAGTGATCCCACCCGACCTATCAGTTCAGACCCGACCCTGACACCACCCGGCACCGAGATGACCGAGGGGGAACGCCGCGCCATCGAGATGGTCGAGGCGGCCGAGACCGGCGGCCGGAAACTTCAGGGTGCCCAGAAGTGGCTGGTGACGCTGCTGGCCGTCGCGTGGTGCGTGTACCAGATGTACGCCGCGCAGGTCGGGAACATCGACACCCTGACCATGCGCGCCACGCACCTGGCGTTCGCGTTCGCGCTGGCGTACCTGGTGTTCCCGTTCCGGAAAACGCCGGGCCGTCCGCAGACGCGCGTCCCCTGGTACGATTGGATACTGGGCATCGGCGCGACCGCAACGGCCGCTTACCTGATCACGCGTTACCCGAACATTGCGAACGAGCAGGGCGGCACCCTGATTACCCCGGACGTGTGGGTGGGCAGCGGCATGGTGATCCTGCTGATGCTGGCCGCGTGGCGCACCATCGGGATCGCCATGCCGGTCGTGGCGGGCGTGTTCATGCTGTACGCCCTGACTGGCCCGCGCGGCCTGATCCGGGGCGACCTGGGACCGCAACTGCAACTGCACGCCGGGCAGACGTGGCCGCAGGTGGTGGGGCAACTGTTTGCGAACACCGAGGGCATCTTCGGGACCGCTATCGGCGTTTCGGCGCAGATCGTGTTCCTGTTCGTGCTGTTCGGCGCGATCTTCGACAAGCTGGGGGCCGGCGAGTGGTTCATGAATATCGCTCAGGGCCTGCTGGGCGGGTTCCGGGGTGGCCCGGCCAAGGCCAGCGTGCTGAGCAGCGCCCTGAACGGGATTATCTCGGGTTCGGCGGTCAGTAACGTCGTGACCGGCGGGAATATCACCATCGGCACCATGAAACGCGTTGGGTACAGCGCCGAGAAGGCCGGGGCGATCGAGGTCGCCAGCTCCAGCAACGGCCAGCTCATGCCGCCCGTGATGGGCGCGGCGGCGTTCATCATGGCGCAGAACCTGAACATCGAGTACCGCAGTCTGATCCTGGCGGCGGCCATCCCGGCGTTTCTGTGTTACGGGGCGCTGCTGGTCGTCACGCACATCGAGGCGCTGAAACTGAACCTGCGGGGAATGCCGAAAAGCGAGTTGCCGCGCGTCCGGCAAACGCTGCTGTCCGGCTGGTACTACCTGCTGCCGCTGGGCTACCTGATCGGCACGCTGACTGTCAACCCGGAGGCCACGCCGGAACGCGTGGCGCTGAACACTATTTTCATGATGATGGTCATGATGGTCGTGCAGGAGGCTGTTCTGGCAACCCGCGACGGGCGCGACCCGGGCCGGGGCTTACTGGACGGCGGGCGCAAACTGATCGAGGCGTTCGAGAGCGGCGCGCGCTCCATGATCGGCATTGCCATTGCCACGGCCGCCGCCGGGATCATCGTGGGCATCGTGACCATCACGGGCCTGGGCTTTGGACTGGCGGACATCGTGCAGCTCGCCGCCGAAGGCGTGCGCTCGTTGATGGCGTTCGCGGGGCCGCAGGTGGCGACGTTCGCGTCTTTGCTGGTGGTGCTGTTCATGGCGCAACTGATCGCCCTGATTCTGGGCATGGGCTTACCCACCACCGCGAACTACATCCTGATGAGCGCCCTGATCGTCCCGATCGTCGCGAAGGTCGCGGGCCTGGATACCAGCAATCCGGCGCAGATGCTGCCCGTACACATGTTCGTGTTCTACTTCGGGATCATGGCCGACAGCACGCCCCCGGTGGCGCTAGCGGCGTTCGCGGCGGCCGCCATCAGCGGCGGGAACCCGGTCGCGACCGGCGTGCAGGCCTTCCAGTACGAGCTGCGCACGGCGCTGCTGGCGTACATGATGTTCTTCAACCCACAGCTCCTGCTGATCGCGGACGGCCGACTGAACGGGGTGCCGTTCGGGGAGGCCGCCCTCATGGTGATGTTCGCGTTTATCGGACTGGTGGCCTTCAGTGCGGCCACGCTGCGCTTCCTGCACCGCAAGACCAACCCCGTGCAGATGCTGCTGCTACTGATCGCGTCGTTCATTCTGATCATTCCCACGCAGATCGTGTGGAACCTGACCGCGCTGGCGCTGATTGCCGCCGTGTACTTCTGGCAGAAGGCGGGCAGCCGCTCCGAGCCGCCGGCTACTCTAAGCGCCGCCTGATACGGACTCGGATGCGAGGAGGAGAAAAACGGGTTCCAGGCATGGAGCAGACAGATCGGTGGTGTTGCGATCTGTCTGCGAGACAGATGGCAGCCCGCATCGGGGTCCCACAAGGAATACCCAAGTCGAAACGCCCGGGCATGTCAGCCGGGGCGTTACGCGTGGCTGGGCGCGGTGTCAGGATAATGAGATGAACGTCCCCCCCTCTCCTGGCTCCACCCAACGCCCGGCCCGGCCCGACTGGCGTGACGCCCGCGACGTTCCGCAGCTGCTGCAGATCCTGTGGGCGCAGCCGACCGTCCGGCTGACCGCTTACCTGTTCCTGCTGCTGGCCGCCGTGTGGACGCTGGCGTGGGGTTCACAACTGATGGCCAGCGTGATCGTGACTGTCATCGCCGCGTACGGACTGGCGTTCCTGGCGAACCCACTGCTGTCGTGGCTGGAACGCCACCGCGTGAGCCGCATGGTGGGCGTCATGCTGCTGCTGTCGGTGACCATCGCTCTCACGACCCTGCTCGTCATGACGGTCAGTTCCCAGGTGACTGGGCTGATCAACGGCATTCCGGAACTCGCGCGGAACCTCAAGGGCATTACCAGTTCAGTCCTTGACCGGCTGGACAGCGTGAAGGGCGCAGAGGGCATCAAGGAAAGCCTCTCGAAGTACATCGACGAGCAGATCAACAACCTGACCACCAACACCGGTCCGCTGCTGGAACGGCTGGTGAACGCCGGGCCGGACGTGCTGGGCACCCTGTCCAGTCTGGTGGGCTGGCTGGGGCAGTTGGGGTTCATCGTGACGCTCGCCATGTACTTCATGCTGGATTACGACCGGGCGGGCCGCAGCGTCCTGAAGGTGTTCCCGCGCCGCTGGCAGCCCACGCTGCTGCGCCTCTCGGACGACGTGAGCGGCAGTTTCGGTGGCTTTCTGCGCGGGCAACTGCTGCTGATGCTCAGCACCGCCGTCCTGGCCACGGCGGGCCTGATGGCCCTGCGGGTCCCGAACGCCCTGGCGCTGGGTCTGCTGAGCGGCCTGTTAAGCCTCGTGCCGTACGTGGGCATCGTGGTGGCCGCCGCCGTGCCCATGCTGCTGGCCGCCACGCAGGGCGCGCTGACGGTCGGGCTGGTCGCTGCGCTGTACTTCTTCATCAATCAGATTCAGGGGAACGTACTGGGGCCGCTGATCATGGGCCGCACCATGCACCTGAGCCCGGCCGCCATCCTGATCGCGTTGCTGGTCGGCCTGTCTATCGCCGGGGTGCCCGGCGCAGTCCTGGCGATTCCGCTGGCCACGCTGTTCAAACGCTGGTTGAAACGCTACTGGCTGACCACCCGCGCCTACCGGGGCGACAGCATCGACGCGACGCAGTAAGTCGCCTCTCGCCTCAGCGGGCCACACCTCACGCACCGCGAGCCGATCAGGAGCAGGCACCGGACCCCCATCGCGGTCCGGTGCCTGGTCCGGTCTGCGTATGATACGGATTCCGATTGATTCGGTGCAGTTCTGAATCAATCCGAGCGGACGCGAGTAGGAACAGCAGACGGATTTCGCGATATGGAGCCGCAGGCGGCGCTTTTCCGACTGTGGTGGAATGGAGCGGAATCCGTATGGGCGGGAACCGTTCAGCGGGTGGCGATCTTCACGCGGCGTTCCAGCTGATCGGTGAAGAAGGTCATCACGGTCGTCAGGGCGAGGTACACGGCCCCCACCGTCGTCAGGACCGGTACGGGCAGGAAGCTCTCGCTACTGACCCGCTGACCGGCCAGCGCAAGTTCCAGCAGCGAGATGGTCGACGCCAGCGAGGAATCCTTGAGCAGCGCCACGAGATTGTTCACCAGGGGCGGCACGACCAGTCGCAGGGCCTGCGGCAGCACCACCGTCCGCATGGTCTGCGCGCCACTCAGGCCAAGGCTGCGGGCCGCCTCGGTCTGCCCGCGCGGAATGGCCAGAATCCCGGCGCGGATCACCTCTGCGTTGTACGCCCCGACGTTCAGGGACAGGGCGATCACCGCAGACCAGAACTCGTTGATCTGCACCTTGATCCCCAGTCCTTCCAGGAGGGGCGGTACTGCGTAGTACGCAAAAAAGATTTGAATCAGGAGCGGCGTCCCGCGAATCAACCACACGAACAGGTTGGCGGGCGCGCGGACCAGCCACGACGCGCTGGTCTTCTGAATGCCCGCCACCAGCCCGAGCAGGAGCCCGATCAGGCCACTGACCACCGTGAGTTGCAACGTGATCTGCGCGCCCTCCACGAACAGGTCAGCGCGCGGCCCAATTGGATCGGGCATCTGCCGCAGAATCACCGTGATCAGGTAGAACAGCAGCAGGAACGCGGCGGCCGCGCCGATCAGCCACAGCACAATCGCGCCCGGCCCGAGCGGCTGGTTCCGGGGGGTAGCAGGAGCGGTCAAGGGAGCCTCCGGGACAGAAGGTCTGGTGAAAAAAGCGAGCTGGTCTGCATTTGAAAGATAATGGCATACCCGCCGGACCAGGAGAAACCCGGCCGCTCAAGGCAACGCAGTCCCCCACTCCCGAGGGGTCTGCGGGCCGACTGGGGCAGCACTTCAATGAATTCCGATTGAACGGCTGTAATGCCCGTTCAATCCGAGCGGATGCGAGGAGGAGCGGGGCGGGTTCCGGGCGTGGAGCTGGCAGGTCGGACCACCGATCTTGCAGCGAAACAGACGGCAGTCCGTATGGGTTGTTGCCCACCCTTGCACCGGAGTCCGTGTCAGGACAGACCGTTCAGTTCGTGCAGCGGACGTCCGTACCGAAGTACTGCCCGCTCAGCTTGGCGTACGAACCGTCGCTGAGGCTCTTGGTCAGCGCGGCGTTCAGTTCTTTCAGCAGCCCGGCGTTCCCCTTCCTGACGGCCATGCCGATGCGCTCGTTGAACAGCAGGTTCCCGGCAACCAATTTGCCCTTCTGGGTTTTGACCACTTCCAACCCTGTGAACTTGTCGCCCACCCAGGCGTCCACGCGGCCCGCCATCAGCGCGGCCTGCGCGTCGGTGTCCCTGGGGAACGTCTTGACGTCCTTCACGCCCGGTACCTTGCGAACGTTGGCCAGGTACGTGGTGCCGACCTGCACGGCCACAGTCTTGCCTTTCAGGTCAGCGGCTGTCTTGGGGCCACCGACCCGGCTGACAATCGCCCCGCCCGTGCAGTAGTGCGGGTTGCTGAAGTCCACGGCCTTGGCCCGTTCGGGCGTGATGCCGTGGCTGGCGATCACGAAGTCGTAGCGGTCCTGCTGCAACCCGATCAGCAGGCCGTCGAAGGGCTGCGTGATCCACTGGACTTTCAGGCCCAGCTGCCGGGCAAGCTGATTGGCGAGATCAACCTCGAATCCGGTCAGTTCCTTGCCCTTAAGGAGGTTAAAGGGCGGGAACGCGCCCTCGGTGGCGATCTTGATGGTGCCGGATTTCTTGATGTCTTCCCAGGAACGGGCCTGTGCGGTCGTGGCGAGCAGGGCCAGGGCGGTCAGCGTCAGCAGTGCTTTTTTCATGGGAACTCCTTATCCGGTACTGGGACTGGTGGCCCGGAGCGGGCCGAGCAGTCAGGGGGGTCCAGTGATGGGTGCCTGAGTCTAGCGCCGCATGAAGGGCAGGTAAACACCCGCAGCGAGTGAGCGCCCCTGGCTGGCCCGATCACGCGGCGGCCTCCCGCATGCGCCCGGCTTGAGCGGCTTTGCAAGCCATACAGTCGGAGTCGGTAGGAGAACACACCGCCGGTACCTGACCACGCGGTGCATTCTCATACGGACTCCGGTGGATCAGTCGGCGCTGACAGCCTGGGTGTACTCGTAGCCCAGGCCCGGGGTATCCGCCTGACCGCGCGTGCCGGTGGGCGTGCCACGGTCGATGGCGGCCTCGCTGGTCGTGTCGAAGGCGTGCATGCGGGTCTGATCGATCAGCAGTTCGATGGGATCGCCGGGCAGTACGGTGGCTTGTCCCTCGACCTTGACGGTCAGGTGCTGGCCGTTCACGTCAACGATCAGGTCGGTCTGCGCGCCCAGCGGCTCGACGACCACGACCTGACCTTTCAGGACGTTGGTGCCCTGGGGCAGGTCGGACATGCCGACCACGCCCACATGCTCGGGGCGAATGCCCATGAACACCTCTTTCCCCTCGTGCGGCTTGACGCTCTGCGCGAGGCGGCCCATGGGGGCCACACGGTTCTGGCCGATCACGAACTCGCCGTTCTGAATGGTGGCGGTCACGAAGTTCATGCTGGGGCTGCCGATAAAGCCGGCCACGAATTTATTCTGCGGGAAGTCGTAGAGGTTCATGGGGGTATCGACCTGCATGATCAGGCCGTCGCGCATGACGACGATGCGGTTGCCGAGCGTCATGGCCTCTACCTGATCGTGGGTGACGTACACGATGGTGGCGCCCAGGCGGCGGTGCAGCTGACTGATCTGCGAGCGCATCTCGACGCGCAGTTTGGCGTCCAGGTTGGAGAGCGGCTCGTCCATCAGGAAGACTTTCGGTTCGCGCACGATGGCGCGGCCCATCGCGACGCGCTGACGCTGACCGCCGGACAGTTCCTTGGGCTTGCGCCCCAGCAGGTGCTCCATCTGGAGAATCTTGGCCGCTTCACGCACGCGCCTGTCGATTTCATCCTTGGGCGTCTTGCGCAGCTTGAGACCAAAGGCCATGTTGTCGTACACGTTCATGTGCGGGTACAGGGCGTAATTCTGGAACACCATGGCGATGTCGCGGTCCTTGGGTGGCACGTCGTTCACGACGCGGTCTCCGATCTTCAGGATGCCGTCACTGATGTCTTCGAGACCAGCGATCATGCGCAGCGTGGTGGACTTTCCGCAGCCGGACGGCCCGACGAAGACCATGAATTCACGGTCCTGAATGTGCAGGTTGAAGTCCTTCACTGCGTGCTGCTTGGTGCCGTACCACTTGTTGATGTGCTCAAGGATCACTTCTGCCATGGTGTGCCTACCTTTGCCCCTACTCTTACCCGTGAGTGGCCCAACGCCCGTGAGGCCAGGCTTGGCCCCTGAGACCGGGGTTGAAGATCGGGTAACCGGGGTGCATGAACGAGAATGCCCGGGGTTTACGCTGGCGCCTTGCTGACAGCCCGGAGTTTACCACGCTCCCTGAACACGTTCCCCGACCGTGCCGCCTGACCACTGCGGGCTGTCAGTGACACAGACGACATTCGTATCATACGGATTCCGTAACTGCTCAGCACGATAAACACGGCAAAAAACGCTTGTTCCCGTTTTGTATGAGCATAATATTTACTGCAAATCTGCCTTGGACGAACCAATTCGCCCATATCGGCAATTTCAGTCATTTGAAAGCAGCTTCTTAGCAATTTATAGGGCTGAATTCAGATTCTGAGCAATTTACCCTGCTGAGCAGTTACCGGATTCCAATTGATTCGCTGCACTTCTGAATCAATCCGAGCGGACGCGAGTGGGAACAGCATACGCCCCTCCGCGGTGTGGAGCCTCAGTCGGCGCTGTTCCGACTGTGGCGCAGTGGAGCGGCAGTCCGTATCAGTACGCGACGCCGCTGCGGGTCAGCATCAGTTTCAGTTCATGCGGGCTGGTCGCGGCCGACAGGGCCTCATCCAGGGTGATCAGGGTATTGCGGTACAGCTGCGACAGGTGTTGATCGAAGGTGTGCATGCCGCGAATGTTGTCCTCGATCAGGGCGTCCTTGATCAGGTGGGTCTTGTTCTCGTCTTTCACGTACTCCTGAATCAGGGGTGTGTTCATCATGATTTCCAGGCCCAGTACGCGGCCCACGCCGTCCGCGCGGCGCAGCAGGCGCTGGCTGATGATGCCGACCAGAGACTCGGCCAGTTGCAGGCGCACCTGATCGCGCTCATAGGGCGGGAAGACATTGATGATGCGGTTCACGCTGCGTACAGCGTCCTGGGTGTGCAGCGTGCTCAGAACCAGGTGGCCGGTCTGCGCGGCGCTCAGGGCGGCCTCCACGGTTTCCTTGTCGCGTATCTCGCCGATCATGATCACGTCCGGGTCCTGGCGCATGGCGAACTTCAGGGCGGTGCGGAAGTCGCGGGTGTCGCTGCCGATCTCGCGCTGCACGACAATACTCTTCTTGTTCTTGTGCAGAATCTCGATGGGGTCCTCGACCGTGATGATGTTGTACGCGAACGAGCGGTTGATCTGGTCGATCAGGCTGGCCAGGGTGGTGCTCTTGCCGCTGCCGGTCGGGCCAGTCACGAGAATCATGCCGCGCGGCGCGTTGGCCAGGTGCCGGAGCACGTCAGTGGGCAGACCCAGCGCGTCGAAACCGGGAATGGCGTTCAAGACGGTGCGCATGACCACGCCGACGGCGCCACGCTGACGGAAGACGTTGCAGCGGAAGCGGCCCAGGCCCGAAACGCTGTACGCCAGGTCCAGTTCGTTGCGGTACGTGAAGTCGTCCCACTGGTCGGCGGTCATCAGCGCCTGCGCGAGCATCTGCGTGTCGGGCGGCATCAGTGGTTGCGTGCCGAACGGGACGAGTTGCCCGTCGATGCGGCCCATGGGGGGACTACCGGCCTGCAGGTGCACATCCGAGGCGCGCCGGGTGACCATCTCACGCAGCAGCTCGTCAAGGGTCACGCCGGGCTCACCGTGGGCGAGCTCAGCGTGGGCTGACTGAGCGTCGCAGGGGGGGCCAGGGGCATGTTGTCGATCAACCGGACGCCGAACATGCGGGCAGCCACAAGGACGCGGTTCATGGAGTCACTGTCCATGATTTCCCTTTCATGCATGTCACTGCCCACGACACTCAGGTAATCCAGGGTCAGGTCCGGGGTGGCGTTCAGTACGTCCAGTCCGGCCTGCCGGAGCGCGGCGCGGCGGCGTTCCCCGCGCGCGTAGGCGGCCTGCACGGCCTGTAATGCCCGCGACAGCACGGCGGCCTGGGCCCTTTGCTCGGGGCTCAGGTAGGCGTTGCGGCTGCTCAGGGCCAGACCGCTGGTCTCGCGGACGGTGGGCACGCCGCGCACGTCCACGTTCAGGTTCAGGTCGCGGACCATGCGGCGCACGACAGCCAGCTGCTGCCAGTCCTTCTCGCCGAAGAACGCGGCGTCCGGGCGCACGAGGTTAAGCAGTTTCAGAACGACGGTCGCCACGCCCGTGAAGTGACCGGGCCGCGACGCGCCGTCAAGCGGTTCGCTGATGCCGGACACGCTGACACTGGTGCTGAACCCGTCGGGGTACATGGTGGGCACGTCCGGGTGGAACAGCAGGTCCGCGCCCGCCGCGCCCGCCAGACGCCGGTCGCCCTCCAGGTCGCGGGGGTAGCGGCTCAGGTCCTCGTGCGGTCCGAATTGCAGGGGGTTCACGAACACGCTGACGACCACGCGCCCGCCGGGCACAGCCGAGCGCGCCTCGCGGATCAGGGTGGCGTGCCCCTCGTGCAGCGCGCCCATGGTGGGTACGAACGCCACTGCCTGCCCACGCAGCGCGGCGCGCAGGTCGGCGGGGTCCGTGATCAGGGTGGGCTGCGGGCCGACCCCCGGTTCGGGCGGGGCAGTCACGGCTGGCGTCCACCATCCAGGTTCAGGGCGCCTACAACGGCGTCCAGTACCCAGGAGATCAGCGCCAGGATCACGGCCCCGATGATCGCCGCGCCGAAGCCCGCCACGTTCAGGGCCGTCACGCCCGCCACGAGGTACAGGACCACACCGTTCACGACCAGCGTGAACAGGCCCAGCGTCAGGATGTTCACGGGCAGCGACAGGAGCAGCAACACCGGACGGATCAGGGCGTTCACGATGCCCATGACCAGGGCTGCGATCAGGATGCTCAGGACGTCCGCGCCCGGCTCGAAACTCACGCCTGCGTACACGCGGGCCAGCAGGTACAGGGCCAGTGCGTTCACCAGCAACCGAAGAATGAAACCCATGCCCGTAGGATACGGGATGCGCCGCGCCCGTATGGACAGCGCCCCCGGATGGCCGAGGGCGCGGGGATTTTCGGAAACTGGAAACCCCCCCAACCAGAAGCCGTTTCTTTCTGCCCGCGCCGTGGCGCAGCTCTGCGAGTCCGTGTTACGCGGCTTCCGCTGCATACCGCACAGGGGTGTACGTGGTTCCTCCTCGCATCCGCTCGGCTTGATTCAGAACTGCAGCGAATCAACCGGAGTCTAGATTACAGCCCGAAGCGGGCGTAGATGTCGTCCACGTGCCGCAGGTACCACGCCAGGTCGAAGGCGGCGTCGAGTTCCGCGTCGTTCAGGGGGTTTTCCGGGTCGGCCCTGAGCAGGTCACGCAGGCCCTCGCCGGTCTCCCAGCTCGTCAGGGCGCTGCGCTGCACCAGGCTGTACGCGGCCTCGCGGGTCATGCCCTTCTCGTCGATCAGGGCGTGCAGGACCCGTTGACTGAAGACCAGGCCGCCCAGGTCGTTCAGGTTCTTCAGCATGCGGTCCGGGAACACCACCAGGTCGCGCAGCACGCCGGTCAGGCGGCGCGCGGCGTAACTGGCGGCGCTCGTGGCGTCGGGCAGGATGACGCGCTCGGCGCTGGAGTGACTGATGTCGCGCTCGTGCCACAGCGCCACGTTCTCCAGGCCGGTGGTCAGGAAGCCGCGCAGCAGCCGCGCGAAGCCCGTGACGTTCTCGGTCAGGATGGGGTTTTTCTTGTGCGGCATGGAGGAGCTGCCGGTCTGGCCCTTCCCGAAGGGTTCCATGGCCTCGCGGACTTCGCTGCGCTGCAGGTGCCGGATCTCCACGCTGATTCGTTCCAGGGTCGTGCCGAAGATCGCCAGGGCCGCGAGCACCTCGGCGTGACGGTCCCGGGCGAGGGTCTGGTTGGTGACGGGCGCGGCCTGCCAGCCCCACGCGGCGGCGACCTCTTCCTCGACTTTCGGGGAGACGTGCGCGTACGTGCCCACGCTGCCGGACAGCATGACGACCTGCACGCGCCCCCGGGCGGCGTGCAGGCGTTCCAGGTCGCGGTCCAGGGTGGCCATCCAGTTCAGAAATTTCAGGCCGAAGGTCATGGGTTCGGCGTGAATGCCGTGCGTGCGGCCCACGGTGGGCGTGTGCTTGAACGCCAGGGCCTGCGTGCGGCACACCTCGCGCAGCGCCTCGGCGTCCGTGATGATGATGCCCATCGCCTCGTCGAGCAGCAGGTTCTGGGCGGTATCGACCACGTCGGTGCTCGTCAGGCCGTGGTGCACGAAGCGGACTTCCTCGCCGTAGCGTTCGGTCAGGGCGCGCGTGAAGGCGACAATATCGTGGCGGGTGACGGCCTCAATTTCGGCGACCTTCTGCGCGAACGCCTCGTCGAGCGGATCGGCCTCGCTTCTGGCACTCAGGGCGGCGTGCGCCTCGGCGGGCACCTCGCCGTGGTTCACCTGGGCGTGCATGGCGGCCAGTTCCACGCGCAGCCACGCTCGGTATCGGCTGGCCTCGCTCCACAGGGCCTTCATTTCCGGGGTCAGGTAACGGTCAATCACGCCCCCGACGCTAACACGCCCGCGCGCCCGTGCGCCGCGCGGTGTCCAGCCTGCACAGGCGGCCCAAGTACCTTGAAGCTCACATGGCGCCATGCCGGAAAAGCGCCGGAACCTCTCCATTCCCGCTTCAATGTACTTTCTTCTGCTCCGCGCTCCGCGCGGTTTATCGACAAGAAAAACGCAGTGTACTTAGACTGCCGGGGTGAACCGTGCAGGGATGAAAGCGGCAGCAGCGGTCCGGGACGAGCGTGAGAGCCGGGCGTGCTGACCGGTCTGGTCGTGCTGATGCTGCTCAGCATCAACCTGGGCGGCCTGATGAGCGTGATCCTGCAACTCGGGCAAGGCGAGTGGCTGGCGGGACTGGCGTCACTGGGGACGCTGGCCGCGGTGGACGCCCTGGGCTTCCGGGTGCTGCGCGGCCTGCGCGGACAGGACTGAAGAGCGGGGGCCTGGGCTGTGGCTTTGCCTCCCGTTCGGGGGGCCGGGCTGCGGCAGACTGCCGGGCGTGACTGACGACGTGCCCGATGCACTCATGACTGACGCCGCCACGCCTGCCCCGACCGGGTCGGGGTTCCGGCATGCGTTCCGGGCATACTCTCCGGCGGACTACGGGTTTCCGCTGCCGGACGGGCACCGCTTTCCGTATTACAAGTACGAGGGGGTACGGCGGCGCATGTCCCCGCTACTGCCGGTGCTGGACACCCCGGCGCTGCGCTGGGCGGACGCGGCGCGAGTGCATGACCCGCACTGGTTGAGGCGCTGGCGGCGCGGCGAGGTGGACCGGCACGAGGAACGCGCCTTCGGGCTGCCGTGGTCGCCGGGTGTGGTCGAGAGGGCCCGCCGCGCGGCCGGGGGATCGCTGGCGGCGCTGCACGACGCACTGCGCGTGGGGTGGGGAGCGAACCTGGCGGGAGGCACGCACCACGCGTTCCGGGACCGCGCCGAGGGGTTCTGTCTGGTGAACGACGCGGCGATCCTGACCCGCACCGCGCTGGATGACGGGCTGGCCCGGCGGGTGGCGGTCGTGGATCTGGACGTGCATCAGGGGAACGGCACGGCGGCGCTGCTGGGCGGCGAGGCACGGGCCTTTACGCTGAGCGTGCATGGCGAGCGTAATTACCCGTTTCGCAAGGAGGTCAGTTCACTGGATATCGGGCTGGGGGACGGCGTGACCGACCAGGAGTACCTGTCGGTGGTGCGGGAGCGGGTGCTGCCGCCGCTCGAGGCGTTCCGGCCGGACCTGCTGCTGTACCTGGCGGGCGCGGATGTGCTGGCCGGCGACCGCTTCGGGCGGTTCGCGCTGACGCTGGACGGCGTGCGCGCGCGCAACCGCGCGGTGCTGGGCTGGGCGCGCGCGGCGGGCGTGCCGGTCGTGACCATGATGGCCGGCGGGTACAACCATGATCACGCGCTGACGGTCGAGGCGCACGCGAGCGTGGTGCTCGACGGCCTGGAAGTCATGGGGTAAGGACACTGCGTTTATCTACTAAGTACGTTCCAGTGGGGTGTCCAGACCTGTATCCACCCGGAGAACCTTCATCCGGTACCTGGGTGTGTTGGGGGGACCGCGAGAGGCATGCGGCTGTGCAGAGGACAGGAGGCGAGGGAAAGGCAAGCCCCGTCTAGCGGCCTCACGTGAGGTTTCCCTGAACCGTTGAATGTCGTCTGGAACGTTCTTGATGGAGCCCGATGGGCACCCATTGATTTCCTTTTCATAGTGTATGACGTGAACGTTTCAGGGTTGTACAAGGGTTATACACTGCCTGTCACACGAGTCCGTCCCCACCCCGCCGCACCTCTCGGGTGCACCCGCACCCTTACAGGAGTCACCATGACGTACCTTGCCCCCGCCGCCCTACCCCAGAACCATGACCTGAACCGCACGGTGCGCCGTGGCCAGACCCTGTACTACGCCGGAGACAGCGCCCCCAGCCTCTACCGCCTGGAGAGCGGCCTGATGCGCGCCGTGCGCCTCACGCCCGAGGGCCGCAACCTGACCGTTCGCCATATCCGACCCGGCGACATTTTCGGTGAGGAATGCCTGCACGGCCAGACGCGCGGGCATCAGGTCGTCGCTCTGACCGACACGGTGCTGGTGCCCATTCACCCGCAGCACCTGAGTACCGCTGAACTGTGGGACCTGACCCGTAGCCTCAGCGCCCAGTTGCAACGCATGATGACCGACGGCGTTCACATTCAGGACGGCGACCTGCGCGAACGCATCGCCCGCTACCTCCTGAACCTCGCCGACAGCACCCTGGGCGGCGCGCACGGCGACGGCACCCGCTTCGTGCGCGCCACGCACGAACTGATCGCCGAGGGCACCGGCGCCACGCGTGAAAGTGTCAGCAAACTGATCGGCGAGATGCGCGACGACGGCCTGTTGAGCCCCGCCTACCGCTGCCTGACCCTGACCGACGAGGACGGCCTGCGCCTCCTGAGTGGCTACCACGGCTGAACTGCACCCCGCGCCCGTTTCCGGGAAGCGCCGCCCCGTCCCCGCATGGACAGGCGGCGCTTTTGGCATGGTCTGGGCCACAGCGCACCAGAGCAGCCGATCAACATTCTGTCCAGCGCGTAGAATTGCGGGCATGCGTATTCGCCTTGACCCCTGGCCCGTGGATATCGAGGGCGGGCAACTGAGCCTCAAAGAATTCAACGGTGAGATTCACGATGTCGAGACTCCGCGCTGGGCCGCCATTCACGCACGCCCGATCCCGGAACGGCTGCGGCAGGTGTTCGTGGTAGACGGCAAGCGCCGCATGGAATCCCGTCTGTTCATCGAGGACGATCACGGCCAGAGTGGCCTGGGCGGCTTTGGGGCCTACGTGGTGGGCGCCGTGGAACTGTGCCCGCACGGCACCCGGCAGGCCGAACTGCGGGCCGTGAAAGCCGCCCGCATCCTGGCACACGCGCCGGACCTGCGCGTTGATCCCATGACGCTCAGCCCCCGCAACCCGCACACCGGGCGTCTCGAATATACCCCGGTCGCCATGCAGGGCACCGATCCTCTGGCGGCGCTGAACACGTTGCAGCAGCACATGCTGGCCGCCGAGCAGAACCTCTCTCACGACCTGGCTTCCAAGGTGCCGGCCGACGAGCAGGATGACCGGGAGTGGCTGAGCGCCCTGACCGTTCAGGACGGCACCCTGCGCGGACGCAACCTGAACGGGGCCGTGGTCGGGTGCGTGAAGACCATGGAGACCATGTACCTGCCCACCGACCGCGCGGGGCTACTGGCGGAACTGAAACCCGGCGAGCGCACCCCGGTCATGCGCATGACCTACAGCAACGGGCAGTTCACGCGCCTGATCTGGTACGTGCGGCTGTGCGGCGCCGCTTTCTACCAGCATCCCATGGCGGGCGTCATGCGCCTGGAGATGTTCGCGCCGGACGACCCCGGTTTCCTGCCGCCCATCGTCCGGCAGGTCGCGAACCTCAGCGGCACGCTCCTGATGCGGCTGGGCGCGCACGCCCACAAGGACCCGCGTGCGCCGCAGAACCTGATTCCCACGGGGGCGCTGGAGCAGGCGATGGGCCGCAGCATGGGCAGCGCGGACCTCGTGACGCGCCGTATCCGGGCGCACATCGCGGGCCTGCAGGGGGTCGCGTGACGAACCTGAAGCTGGGCGGTCCTGACCCAGCGGGCGCGCAGGTGGGCATGGTGCTGGGCACGCAGGACGTGACGCCCGTGAGCTTCTGGTTCGCGGTGCTGCCCGGCGCGAGCGTGCAACTCGATGATCTGGTGGCGGTGCAGACCCGCAAGCCAGACGGGTCGATCGTGAACTTCTACGGGATCGTGGATCACGTGCGCACCCGTCATGAGGGCGTGACCTTCGACAGTGACGTTCAGGACGTCGTGGCGGGCCTGCTGCCGGCCAGCGTGAGTTACGCGGCGCGGGTGCTGGTCACGCGCGTGAACCCCGAGAACTTTATTCCGCCGCAGCCGGGCGACGGGGTGCGGCACGCGCGGGGCGACGACCTGCGCATGGCCCTGAGCGCCGACAAGATGGGCGAGAAGGCCTTCCCCGGCGGGCTGCTCGCAGACGGTCAGGTGCTGCCCATCAACTACCGTTTCGTGAACGGCGAGAACGGCGGGCACATCAACATCAGCGGAATCTCGGGCGTGGCGACCAAGACGAGTTACGCGCTGTTCCTGCTGCATGCCATCTTCCGCAGTGGCGTGATGGGCGCGGGTGCGTCGGCGGGGCGGGCCCTGATCTTCAACGTGAAGGGCGAGGACCTGCTGTTCCTGGACAAGCGCAACCGCGAGGTCGAGTCCCGCGAGGCGCAGGCTCAGGCGCAAAAGGGCCTCTCCAGTCACCGCTACGCGCTGATGGGCCTGCCGGTCGAGGCGTTCCGGGACGTGCAGTTCCTCGCGCCGCCCCGGCCGGGCAGTGCGGGCGCGGCCATCGTGCCGCACGTCGAGCAGCGCGGCGAGGGCGTCACGCCGTTCCTGTACTCGCTGCGGGAGTTCTGCGCGCGGCGGATGCTGCCGTACGTGTTCGTGGACCGCAACGCCAGCGTGAACCTGGGCTTCGTGATCGGCAGTATCGAGGAGCGCCTGTACCGCATGGCGCAGGGCGCTGAAACGCCGTACCTGACCGTGGACGACTGGCAGCCGGACACCGAGCAGATCCTGGAAGAGGACGTGCGCTTCGACGAGATGGGCAGCGCCCGCATCAGCACCTTCGCGCAGCTCGTCGCGTACCTGGAGTACAAACTGCTCGACGCGAACGACGGCGAGGGCGACCGCCGGTGGGTGGGCAAGCAGGCCCCGGCGACCCTCCAGGCGTTCATCCGCCGCCTGCGGGGCGTGCAGAAACACCTGACGCCCCTGGTGCGCGGCGACGTGAGCGCCGAGCAGGCCGCCCGCTACCGCCCGGACCCGCTGAAGCCCGGCGTGCAGACGACCGTGGTGGACATTCACACGCTGTCCGCCACCGCGCAGATGTTCATCGTGGGCGTGCTGCTGCGCGACCTGTTCGAGCACAAGGAACGCGTGGGGCGGCAGGACACGGTGTTCGTGGTCCTGGACGAACTGAACAAGTACGCGCCCCGCGACGGCGACAGCCCCATCAAGGACGTGCTGCTGGACATCGCCGAACGCGGCCGTTCCCTGGGCATCATCCTGATCGGCGCGCAGCAGACGGCCAGCGAGGTCGAGCGGCGCATCGTGTCGAACGCCGCGATCCGCGTGGTGGGCCGCCTGGACCTGGCGGAGGCCGAGCGGCCCGAGTACCGCTTCCTGCCGCAGAGCTTCCGCGCGCGCGCCGGGATCCTGCAACCCGGCACCATGCTCGTCAGCCAGCCGGACGTGCCTAACCCGGTGCTGGTCAACTACCCCTTCCCCGCCTGGGCCACCCGCCTGGACGAGGTGGATGACCTGCAAGGCAAGAAGGTCGAGGAAGTCGGCGAGGACTGGCTGCACTGAATGGCACTGGGGTAGGCGGGCCAGGAGCCTGTGCCCACCCCCCTCCTGCTGGGCCCTTCGGTGCGCGCCTGATTCGGACCGCCTCTGTTTCTTTGACCACCCGGCGCATAGGCGGGCTGCCAACTCCAGGCCCGGAGCCCGCCGTTCTCCTGGTTGCTCCGCCCGAACCATTCAACCGGCGTCCACATCCCCGCAGGACGGTGGCGGGCGGCCGAGGAAGGCGGCGTGTGGCTGGGGGGCGGTACACTGCGCGCCGTGAATGACGCTCCCCACCCCGACACCCGCACGCTGAGCGCCACGCCGGGACGGCTGGACGCCGTGCTGTCGGCCATGACCGGCGCGAGCCGCTCGCAGGTGGCCGCCCTGATCACGGGCGGGTTCGTGCAGGTGGCGGGGCAGGTCAGCCTGAAACCGGCGCTGAAGTTGCGGGGCGGCGAGGTCCTGAACGTGACGGTGCCGCCCCCGCCGGACGCGACGGTGGCCCCCGAGAACGTTCCGCTGGACGTGCTGTTCGAGGACGAGCACCTGATCGCCGTGAACAAACCGGCGGGCATGATCACGCACCCCGCGCCGGGCGTGAGTACCGGCACGCTGGTGAACGCCCTGCTGGGCCGCATGAACCTGCCGCAGCAGGACGGGCACGACGGTCCGGACGGATACCGGCCCGGCATCGTGCACCGCCTGGACCGCGATACCAGCGGCGTGATCGTGGTCGCCAAGACCGTCGCGGCGCACGCGGCCCTGGCGGCGGCATTCAAGGACCGCCGGACCTGCAAAACGTACCTGGCCATCGCGGCGGGGCAGTGGAAGGCGCTGGAGGCCGTGCAGGTGGACGCCCCGGTGGGCCGGCACCCGGTGCAGCGGCAACGCATGACGGTCGGCGGAGCACAGCCGCGAGACGCGCAAACGCTGTTCACGCCGCTGGGCAGCGTGCCGGACGGGCACGGGCGCACGCTGGCGCTGGTGCGGGCGCAGCCGCGCACGGGCCGCACGCATCAGATCCGCGTGCACCTGGCGCACCTGGGCAGCCCGGTCCTGGGCGACGGCGTGTACGGGCGCGCAAGTGAGGTCATGCCCCGGCACGCGCTTCACGCGCAGTTCCTGACAGTCCCGCATCCGGTCACGGGGCGCGACCTGCACCTGCACGCGCCGGCCCCGGACGACCTGCTGAGCGCCTGGGTGCGTGTGGGCGGCGGCGTACCCGACGATCTGGAAGTCGCGCCGCGCGGCGGGTGACAGCCGCCACCCCTCACGCCGCGCACCGGCCTGACACTCCTCTGATCCGCGCCTCCTACCCTGAGTGACGATGAGAAAACTCACGTTGCTGATGGCGGGCCTGACGGCGCTGCTGACCGCTTGCACCCTCGATGACACGCCCGAGCGGCCCCTGGTGAGCACCGCTGATTTCACGGCGTTCGACGCCCAGCGGGGCACCCTGAAAGCGGCGGGCCTGCGCGACGGGGCCAGCAAGCAGGTGTCGCTGGACGCCGAACCGGAGTACATCACGGTCAGCCCCGACGGCCGCACCGCGTGGATCAGCGTGCAGGAAAGTAACGCCGTTGCCACGCTGGACCTGGACTCGGGGAAGATCACGGCGCTGACGCCCCTGGGCTTCAAGGATCACGCCCTGCCGGGCAACGGACTGGACGCCAGCGACAAGGACAGCGGCGTGAACATCCGCTCCTGGCCCGTGATGGGGGCGTTCATGCCGGACTCGGTCGCGTCGTTCAGTGTCGGCGGGAAGACGTACCTGCTGAGCGCCAACGAGGGTGACACGCGCGACTACGCCAGTTTCACCGATAACGCCCGCGTGGCCGACCTGAAACTCGACCCGCTGAAGTTCCCGAACGCGGCGGCCCTGCAGGCCAAAGGCGCGCTGGGCCGCCTGACGGTCAGCACGCTGGACGCCGATACGGACGGCGACGGGGACGCCGACCGGCTGGTGTCGTTCGGTGCGCGTTCTATGAGCGTCTGGACCTCCGACCTGACCCTGCTGGCCGATACCGGTGACCTGTTCGAGCAGCAGACGGCAAGCCGCGCGAACTTCAACTCGAACGGCACGTCTCAAACCTTCGACACCCGCAGCGACAACAAGGGCCCGGAACCCGAAGGCGTCACGACCGGCGTGCTGGGCGCACGGACCTTCGCGTTCGTGGGGCTGGAACGCACCGGCGGCGTGATGGTCCTGAACGTCAGCGACCCCGCCAAACCGGCCCTGGTGCAGTACATGAACCCCGTGAACGAGAAGGCCGACGCGGCCAGCGGCCTGGCGGGCGACCTGGGACCCGAAGGTCTGCTGTTCATTCCGGCGGCCAGCGCGCCCGGCGGGCAGGCGCTGCTGGTCGTGGCGAACGAGGTCAGCGGCAGCACGACCCTGTACCGCGTGGCCGAGACTGGCATGCTGACGCAGGCGGGGCGGTATCAGGTGACGCCGTTCGCGTTCGATGTGGGGGCAGCCGAGATTCCGGCCTTCGACCCGGCCAGCGGCCGCCTGTTCGTGGTGAACGGCGCCTCGTCCAGCGTGACCGTACTGGACATCCGCGACCCGGCCGCGCCCAGGTACGTCAAGGACATTCCCCTGAGCGCCTACGGACGCGGCGCGAACAGCGTGGCGGTCAGCGGCGGCGTGCTGGCCGTGGCGGTCGAGGCGGCCGTGAAGACCGATCCGGGCCGGGTGCTGCTGCTCGACCGCGACGGTGCGCCACTGGCTGCACCTGTGACGGTGGGTGCGCTGCCTGACATGCTGACCTTCACGCCCGACGGAACGCTCCTGCTGGTCGCAAACGAGGGCGAACCGAACGACGGGGGCACCATCGACCCAGCCGGGTCGGTCAGCGTCATCAACGTCAGCCGGGCACTCAACACCCGCTGATCTACTGAGAAGCTGACAGGGACGAACGCCAC
The DNA here is from genome assembly GCF_018260555.1 of Deinococcus sp. Lineage (GTDB taxonomy): Bacteria > Deinococcota > Deinococci > Deinococcales > Deinococcaceae > Deinococcus. The sequence goes on from NZ_JAGLBB010000017.1 coordinate 33,790, forward strand.
ACCCTCTCCTCCACTGACCCCACCTGCCGCGCCCTGCTGGCAGGTGGGGCCGCGGCCTGTGAGCCTGCCTGTCACTCTCCCGGTCTGCACGGTATTGCAGTCTGTACGGTGCTTTCCGGCTGACCTGCGTACGCTAGACTGCAATGAAGTGAAAGCCGGGCGCGTCCCATGGATTCAGATCAGACTTGACAGGTAGTCTACCCGCTTCCAGGTTTTGTGCGCCGCCGCACTTGCATTCCGGCTGATTCTGGTGTAATCTTTCAACTCGTGCGCCGCAGCGGGAGATACCCGGGCGGCTGGAGAGTGCCCCCACTTTCAGGACATGCGTGATGCCGGGATTCAAGGCGTTTGCTGGTTCACTGGGGCTGTGCTTTCCCGAAAGGACCACAAATGAACTTTGACCAACTGATTGCGCCCGAACTCGCGGCGCGTCTCGCCGAGCGCGGTATCACCGAAGCCAGCCCCATCCAGGCCGAAAGCCTGCCTCATACCCTGCAGGGACGCGACATGATCGGCCGCGCCCGCACCGGGACCGGCAAGACGCTGGCCTTCGCGCTGCCGATCATCACCAAGCTGGAAGCCAGCCGTGAACGCGGCCGTCTGCCCCGCGCCATCGTGGTCGCCCCGACCCGCGAGCTGGCCAAGCAGGTTGCCGAGGAATTCAGTAAGAGCGGCCAGGAGCTGACGACCGTCACCGTGTACGGCGGCGCCGCCTACGCCCCGCAGGAGAACGCCCTGCGCCGTGGCGTTGACGTGATCGTCGGCACGCCCGGCCGTCTGATCGACCACATCGAGCGCGGCAACATCGACCTGGCTGCCGTCGAGTTTGCGGTACTGGACGAGGCCGATGAGATGCTCAGCGTGGGCTTTGCCGACGCCATCGAGACGATCCTCCAGCGCACCCCTGAAGGCCGTCAGACGCTGCTGTTCAGCGCCACGCTGACCAACGACATTCACCGCCTGTCGAAGAAGTACCTGAATAACCCCATCGTGATCGACATGGTCGGCGAGGGCAAGAGTCAGGCCGCGCAGACCGTCGAGCACCTGAAGATCCGCGTGGGCCGCGCCCGCACCCGCGTGCTGGCGGACCTGCTCACCATCTACAACCCGGAAAAAGCCATCGTGTTCACGCGCACCAAGCGTGAAGCCGACGAACTGGCGAACGAACTGATCCACCGCGGCATCGAGTCCGAGGCCCTGCACGGCGACCTCGCACAGAGCCAGCGCGAACGCGCCCTGGGAGCCTTCCGTAATGGCCGCGCCAACGTGCTGGTCGCCACCGACGTGGCCGCACGCGGCCTGGACATCCCCGAGGTTGATCTGGTGGTCCAGTACCACCTGCCGCAGGACCCCGAGAGCTACGTGCACCGCTCCGGCCGGACGGGCCGTGCGGGCCGCACCGGCACCGCCATCATCATGTACGGCGACCGCGAGCAGCGCGAAGTGATAGGCCTGGAACGTGTGACCGGCGTGCGCTTCATCGAGCGTCCGCTGCCCACTCCCAAGGAAGTGCAGGCTGCCAGCGCCCGCACGAGCGCCGAGATGGTCCGCAAGGTTGACAGCGGCGTCGCGCAGACCTTCCAGGAAGAGGCCGAGCGTCTGTTCAGCGAACTGGGCCTGGAAGCTCTGGCGCGTGCGCTGGCCAAGATCAGTGGCGTGACCGAGCCTGTGAAGGCCGCCAGCCTGCTCAGCGGCGAGGAAGGTCAGACGACCATCATCCTGCACGCCGAGCGTATGAGCGTGGCGCGCGCCGTGGCCGTCCTGGCCCGCAACGGCGACATCGACACCCGCCGCCTGGGCAAGGTCCGTCAGTGGCGCGGCGGTGCCGTGGCCGACATTCCCAGCGAACTGGTGCAGAAACTGATGGCTGCCAGCCCACTGGAAGGCGAAGTGACCGTGGAGGTGGCGCAGGAACTGCCGGAACTGTTCGAGCAGCCTACCCGTGAACGCCGTGAAGGCAGCTACCAGGGCGGCGGCCGTGGTGGCCGTGACGAGGGTGGCTACCGTAGCGGTGGCAGCCGTGGCGGCTATCAGGGTCAGGGCGGCGGCCGTGGCGGCTCCCAGGGCCAGGGCGGCGGCAACCGTGGTGGTCAGGGCGGAGGTGGCCAGGGCCAGGGTCGCTGGAGCCGTGACGACCGCGGCGGCCGCCCCCGCGAGGACTTTGCGGACCGTGAATTCGTTCCTTCTGGTCGCTGACCTGCGGTAACAGGAGCCCCGGTGTCCTGAACGGGTCAGTAAAAGAAAATGAAGAAGGCGTCCCGACCATCCGGTCGGGACGCCTTTTTCACTGCCTTCATCCCCCGGCGGCCAATTCTGTTCGCATGGGTGCTGCCTGGGCGGGTGCTTATGAACTGGCTCTGGTCACATGAACTACTGCCTGCTTCTGCCGTGCCTTACCTTCACGGGCAATTCTGAGACCGGTCGGCCGCGACCGCATCAGTGGCGTCGGGGGGCGTGCCAGGAACCCCCGTGGTGGCAAGTCACCTTGACATCAATCTCATAGCCTGCGCGCCCACCGTGGCCGCGCAGGAACAGGGACGAAGCAAAGCTGTGTCCGGCCGCACGCTGACTGCTACCCGCCTGCAGGACAGCCTAGACGCTGGAGACCCGGACTGGCATGCTCAACATCCGCCGCATGGCCGTCCAGACGCCCTGACGGCAACTGGGAAAGGCAGGAACGGCTTAGGGTTCCCGGCCACCCCTCAACCACCCGGCCTCCAGGTCGCCAACCCGCTGCGGGGCGTGTGCCTGGCACCAGGCCACCGCCCCGGCCACGTCATACTCCGTGCGGCGAAACTCGGGCATCCAGTGCCCGGCACGGCGGGTCAGGAGCGCCCAGCGCGCCAGCGGCAACCCGTCCTTCTGGCGTGAAACCGGGCCGACATTCAGGACGGTCACGCCGTCCACGACCGCCAGCATCTCACGGTGGGTGTGGCCCACCACGCACACCTGCCCTCCCGCATCCGCCGTAAAACCGTCCAGTCGCTCGCGCAGCTCGCTCAAGCGGGCCGGGCGGGTGCGGCCTGCGGTCTCCGGGCCTGCGGGCTCCTCGGTCAGCATCAGGTCCTCCCAGGCGCTGCGGGGACTGCCGTGCGCCGCGCGCACCTCGCCCCCGGCCACATCCAGCCGCACGGGCAGGGCCGCCACCCGCGCGGGCACCGAGTCCGGAATCTGTGAGCGTACCCAGGCCCGCATGTCTTCCTTGCCTTCCCGCAGGCCCGCCACGCGCTCATCGGTGTTGCCGCGCACGCTGGGCGGCGCGAACTCCGCCTGCAACGCCCAGGCCGCGCCGGGATCGGCGGCCCCCCACACCGTATCCCCCAGGTTCAGGATCAGATCCGGGGACGCCGAGCGGATATCGTCCAGCACGGCGCGCAGCGCGAATGCGTTCCCGTGCACGTCTGATAGGACCGCGATTCTCAACGGCCAGCCTGCGGGCGGCGCAGCGCCGCGAAGATGAGCGAGAAGAGCGCGACCGCGATCACGTACCCGACCAGGGAAGCCGCCGGATTGAACGCCGGGCTCAGCACGTCACCTGTGAACTTGTACACCGCATACGGCACCGCCCACCCGAGCGCGAACAGCCCCGCGCGGCGCCCGTACTCCGGCGTGACGCTCGCCTGCGGAAAGTACCGCATGGGCAGCGTCATGGCCGGGATCAGCAGCAACTGCGCCACGTAGAACCACCAGGGCAGCCGGTCCAGACCATAATCCAGCGCGGCAAACACGATATTCACAGCAGCGATCACGAGACCCGTGATCAATGCAGTCCTCAGAAGCGGATTCTTCACGTGCCCATGCTGCCACGCCCGGCCGCACCAAACGACCCGCCCGCATGAAGACACCTGAATCAGCCCGCGCGGCCTGTTCCCTCAGTGCCGGCTGCCGGGCGGGGCCGGACGGACTCCAGACGCCACGGCACCAGCCGGCGGAGCTGCCGTACCAGTTCCTCGTCCATGAATTCGAAGTCGTCCGGGATGCCCAGGGTCAGGATCCGGTCGTCCGGCAGCGCCCCCCGGAACCGCTGACGCAGGATGTCCCGGTGCCGTTTCTCCATGCAGACCGCCACGTCTGCCCACTCCAGCAGGTCACGGCTGACTGGCACCCCGGCGTCCCGGTTGGTTCCGGCCGACGCGACCTCCCAGCCGTCCACGCCCCTGAAGATGCTCTCGGCCGTGGGGCTGCGCAACCTGTTCTGCGCGCACACGAACAGCACGCGCAGTGGCCGGGTCGTGGGCGGCCCTGATGACCGGGTCACAGAGCGACCCCTACAAAATGCTCGACCGTCGGGAACGGATCGTAGAAGTGATGCAGCAGCGACCGCCACTCCTGGTACTCGGGGCTGCCCCGGAAACCGACCGTGTGGTCTTCCAGCGTCTCCCACCAGACCAGCAATGCGTACCGGTGACTGTCTTCCAAGCAACGCTGAAGCTCGTGCCGCACGTACCCGACCATGCCCGCGATGATGCGCTGCGCCTGCGCGAAGGCCGCCTCGAACTCGGGGGTCTGGCCGGGGCGAATCTGAAGCAAGGCAAGTTCCAGGATCATCTGCCCTCGTGCATACCACGGGGAGACCAGTGCACCCGGCCTCCCCGTCCTTCAGCCGCGAAGCAGCGAACCCATCACCTTGCGACTCTCACCTCAGATGCGGCCGGGGGCGAATTCGCCCTGTCGGCGTTCGGCGCCCATGCCGGCGACGATCATGTTCTGAATGCGGATCCAGGCGCGCGCGCTGGATTCCACGACGTCCGTGGCGACACCACTGCCGTGCAGCAGGGTCTCGCCGTAGCGGGCGCTGATGCTGACCTCGCCCAGCGCGTCGCCGCCACCCGTCACAGCCTGAATCCGGTAGCTTTCCATGGTGGGCGCGAGGCCCGTGATGCGGTTGATGGCCTGCACGGCCGCCTCGACCGGGCCGTCACCGTGCGCGGTGGCCTCCACGGACCCGTCGGGGGTGGTCAGGCGAACGAAGGCGACGGGGGTCATGTTCATGCCGCTGGTGATCTGGAAGGCTTCCAGCGTGAATGTCTGCGGCACGTCGGTGCGGGCATCAACCAGGGCGCGCAGGTCGTCGGCGAAGATCTGGCCTTTGCGGTCGGCCATGTCCTTGAAGCGGGTGAACAGGTGCTGGACCTTGTCGTCGGGCAGATCCGAGTACCCCAGGTCGGTCAGGGCCTTGCGGAACGCGGCGCGGCCCGAGTGCTTGCCCATGACCAGCACGGCGGCCTCGCGCCCGACCAGTTCGGCGTTCATGATCTCGTAGGTCTCGCGGGCCTTGATCACGCCGTCCTGGTGAATGCCGCTCTCGTGTGCAAACGCGTTGTCCCCGACGATGGCCTTGTTGGGCTGCACGGGCATGCCGCTCAGGCGGCTGACCAGGCGGCTGGCGCGGTACAGTTCGCGGGTGCGGATACCGGTTTCCAGGCCGTAGTGGTCGCGGCGGGTGTGGAAGGCCATGACCAGTTCTTCCAGGCTGGCGTTCCCGGCGCGCTCACCAATGCCGTTGACGGTGCACTCGATCTGCCGCGCGCCGCCCTCGGCCGCCGCGATGGAGTTCGCGACGGCCATGCCCAGGTCGTCGTGGCAGTGGGCGCTCAGGATGACGTGCGCGGGAATGGCGGCGCGGATCTCGCGGAACAACGCGCGGATCTCCTCGGGGGTGGTGTACCCGACCGTGTCGGGAATGTTCACGGTGGTCGCCCCGGCCTCCACGGCCGCCTTGAAGATGCGGATCAGGAAGGAAATGTCGCTGCGGGTGGCGTCCTCGGCGCTGAATTCCACGTCGTCCACGAAGGTTCGGGCGTAGGTCACCGCCTGCACGGCACGCTCCACGACCGCGTCGGGTTCCAGTTGCAGTTTCTTTTGCATGTGAATGGGACTGGTCGCAATGAACGTGTGAATGCGGGGTTTGGTGGCGGCCTCGACGGCTTTCGCGGCGGCCTCGATGTCGGGCCGGGCGGCGCGGGCCAGCGCCGTGATGATGGGGTCGCGCACCTCGCGGGCAATCCGGCTCACGCCTTCCAGGTCACCGGGGCTGGCGATGGGAAACCCGGCCTCGATGACATCCACACCCAGGCGGGAGAGCTGGTGCGCGATCTCCAGTTTCTGCGAGTGGTTCAGGGCCACGCCCGGGCTCTGCTCGCCGTCACGCAGGGTGGTGTCGAACATGATGATGCGGTTGGAATCGGTCGATTGGGCTGCGGTGGTCTGGGTCATGGCGGGGCTCCTGTGCAGGCGTGAATGGGCAGGCGTGAATGGGCAGGCGTGGGGGGGGGCGGGAGAGTGGTGCGGGGGCAGGGGCCAGACATGAAAAAACCCCGGAGGGGAGTCCTCCGGGGGCGTTCCAGGCATGCGCTGCTTGCCGTTCACTCCACCGGAGGACGGGTAAGAAGAAGCAGACCGAACGCGTTCATAACCCGGAGTGTAGGCGCAGACCCGGGCCAAGTGCAAGAGTTGTCTGGAATGCGGGCCTGCCGGGCCGGTGTCTCCGGGGCGCAGGCGGGAACCTGGAGTCGTCTGGCACGGGGCGGTTGGCACAGGGCGGTTGGCACAGGGCGGTTGGCACAGGGGCCATTGCTACAGCCCCGTCACAGAGTCCGCCTGCGCGGCTGCACGGACCGCACTCACCGGACGCTGGCGCGGAAGCACACGCTACCGGTTTCGCCGGTAGGTATGGCGCCCAGGCGCACGCTGATGTCCTGACCGGCGATGCTGCCAGCGTCGGTGTCGGCGGCCGAGGTAAGGGTGGCAATGCTGGCGGGGCGGGTGAGGAGCAGGCCCAGGCCCGCCCCGAACGCGCTGCTCTGCGGGAGGGTCTGTGGGGGCGCAGTGTCGCGCAGCACGAAGTTGACGGCATCCCCATCACTGACGCGGTACGCGACGCAGTACTCGAGGATCTCGCCGGGCAGCGCACTGGACGCGGTCCCGGCCGCGCCGCTCCGGGTGACGTTCCGGACGCTCTTGGTGAGCAGCACGACAGGCGGCTGGGCGGTCACCGTCACCGCGTCGCTGGCGGCGTTGTTGCTGGTCTGGGCGGCGGTCTCTCCTCCTCCGCTGACGCTGGCCGCGTTGGTGTACGTGCCGCCCGCACTGACCAGCACGCTCAGGGTCACGTCCGGGTAACTGCCGCCGCTACTCAGGGCGTCCGTGCGGGTGCAGCGCAGGGGCGAGAGGCTACAGGTCCAGCCGGGCCCGCTGATACTCTGCGCGGTCATGCCGGCGGGGAGCGTGTCAGTCAGGGTCACGGTGCCGGTCGTGGAGGCGGGACCGGCGTTCGACACGCGCAGCGTAAACGTGCCGGGCACACCCGTGCGGAAGGTGCCCGCGTGGGCTTTGCTGACGCTGAGGTCAGGGCCAGCGACGATGACGCGGGCCGGTTGATCTCCGGCCGTGACGGGGTCGCTGTCGCTGGTGTCCGAGACGACCGAGCCGAGGGTCTGCTGGCGGTAGCTGACGGTGCCGGTGTTATCGATGAAGGTGCCGCCCGGCGTCCCAGCGTTCACGGTGACCCGAAAACGAACCCGGGTTTCCTCGTTGGGGGCGACCGCGCCGCCCTGCACGGCGTTCGCGCCCGTCCCCACGCGGAACACCACGCGTTTTCCGGCGGTGTCGAATTCGGCCTGGTCGTCACCGGCCAGGTCGGTTTTCGGGCCGGCGTTCGCGCCGATCACGGTCATGGAGTCCGGCAGGTAGGTGGTGTCAGCCGGGATGGGGTCGGTCAGGATGACGTTCACGGCGCCGTCGTTGCCCTGGTTGCGAATGACCAGTTCGTACTCCAGGGTGTCGCCGGGCAGCAGCGCGCCGCCGTTCAGGTCGGTGACAGTCTTGGTCAGGGCGTCCTTGATGTTGGGAACGAAGATCTCGGTGGCGAGCGTGATCACGCCGGGGTAGATCACGTCGCCGCTCGTGCCGATCACGCGAACCACGGCGGAGGTGCTGCCGTTCGGGAGCGGCGTGTTGGGCGTGAGGGTATCGATGTCCAGGCCCAGGGTGTTCGTGAAGGCCGGGTTGCGGCCGCCCGTGACGTCCGCGCCGCCGCCTGCCGTACCCGTGGTGGTAGAGATGGTGGAGTTGAATACGTCGTTGACCGGGTTGACCGTGTTCGACACGGTGTTCAGGGCCGCAGTGTTCGGCCCGAAGCGCAGGCTGCCCTGCGGGGTCGCAGACATACCTTCCAGGGCGCCACGGTCGCCGTCGTACGCGACGACACCGATGGTGCTTCTGACCGTGCCCACGCTGGGCGTGATGAACCCACTCACCGAGATGTCCACCGGAACGGCTTCATTGTTCGCCTGAAGGAACCCGTCGAACACCGCGAGGTTCCGGGTGGGCTGGGCCGGGTTTCGGTACGCGACGACCAGTGTCCAGCCGGCCCAGGAACCGGCGCCAGCCGTGCTGGCCACGTTCCCGGCGGTGTACGTGCCGCTGCCGCCAGCCTGCACGAGCGCGGTGACATCCACGAACGACTGATAGTTACTGCCCATGACGCTGGTGCGCGTGGCGCTCAGGGGGACGCTGGCGCTGGCAGGCGTGGCCAGACGCACGGCAGCGCGGTTGGCGGCGCTGGTACTGATGCCCGACCAGTACAGTCCAGCGAACAAGACGCTGCTGCCGCTGCCCAGGGTCAGCGTGGCGGAACTGGAGTTACTGGTGGCGGAGTCGGTGTCCGTATCCACGGCCTGCATGTATACGCCGTTGTTCGTGGCATTCCCCCCGGAACGGGCCGTGTTGCAGGCGGTGATCTGAGAGGCGCTGGCAGGAGTGGCCGTCACGCAGTGGAAGTTCACATTCCCGATCAGGACGATGTCGCCGTTCGTGGCAGTATTCGTATAGCGGGCTCCGAAGGCCTGCTGCGCCGACACGCTCCCCAGCAGGAAGAGCGGGACCAGCGCCATGAGCAGCCGGGCAGGCCAAATCAGCAGAAAGAACGGGAGGCGCATACTACCTCTCACACTACTGGTTTTCGCAGGGTGATCTCATCATATAGGCCCTCCCCCCCACTGGGGCGATGAGGAACGGCACAGGGGCAGAGCTTTTCACGAGGGAAAAGTCTGCCCCTGAATGGCGGGAGCCGGTACGCACCGCCGTCTGTCTCGCGCACAATCCGCCCGTAAGACGGATTGCCACGTCCACGTCCGGAACCCGCTCAGCGCCTACCCGAATCCGTCTTAGACTTCGAGTGCCTTCTTGGTGATGAACGGCATCTGATCGCGCAGTTCTTTTCCGACGACTTCGAGGGTGTGGCCGCGCATCTTGCCGCGCTGTTCTTCCATGAACGGGAAGCCCGCCTCGGCGTCCGCGATGAAACGCTCGGCGAACTTACCGGTCTGGATGTCGCTCAGCACGCGGCCCATCTCCGCTTTCGTCTCGGCGGTCACGACGCGCGGCCCGGTCACGTAGTCCCCGAACTCGGCGGTGTTGCTGATGGAGTGGCGCATGCCCTCGAAGCCCTTCTCGTAGATCAGGTCCACGATCAGTTTCACCTCGTGCAGCGTCTCGAAGTACGCGATTTCCGGCTGGTACCCGGCTTCGACCAGCGTCTCGAAGCCCGCCTGGATCAGGTGGGTCACGCCGCCGCACAGCACGGCCTGCTCGCCGAACAGGTCCGTCTCGGTTTCTTCCTTGAAGGTGGTTTCCAGCACGCCGGCGCGGGTGCAGCCGATGCCGCTGGCGTACGCCAGAGCAATCTCGCGGGCCTGACCGGTGGCGTCCTGCTGCACGGCGAAGATGCCGGGCATGCCCGCCCCGTCGGCGTACACGCGGCGCAGCATGTGGCCGGGACCCTTGGGCGCCACGAGGAACACGTCCACGCCAGCGGGCGGCGTGATGCGCCCAAAGTGCACGTTGAAGCCGTGACCGAAGGCCAGGGCCTTGCCGTCCGCGAGGTTCGGGGCGACGCTCCGCTCGTACACGGCGGGCTGCTGCTCGTCGGGAATCAGGAGCATGACCACGTCCGCTTCCTTGGTGGCGTCCTCGATGCTGGCGACGCGCAGTCCGGCCTGCTCGGCCTTGGCGCGGCTGGCGCTGCCTTCACGCAGGCCCACGACGACGTTAAAGCCGCTGTCGCGGAGGTTCTGCGCGTGCGCGTGCGCCTGGCTGCCGTAGCCGATGATGGCGATCACCTTGTTCTCGATGGGGGCGGTGCTCACGTCGCGGTCGTAGTACATTTTTGCAGCCATGATGGGGATTCTCCTACAGAAAGTGAGTGGGAACGGAATGCAGGCTAGGCGGGTTCAGGGGGGTGGATGGTTGATGGGTTTTCTTTCGACCATTAACTTTCAACCATCAACCTAGAACAGATTGGGGACTTCGCGGGCGCGTTCCTCGCGGGGTTGCTCGATCTGCACGGCGGGCCTGAGAGCCTGCGTTTCACCGTGGTAAACGTGGCCGGGAATGTCGGCGTTGCTGCCGCGCGTCAGGGCAATGCGGCCCGTGCGCATGGTTTCCAGGATACCGAAGGGGCGCATCTGCTCGATGAAGGCCGTCAGTTTCCCCTCGTCGCCCGTGACCTCGAAGGTCAGGGCGTGGCGGCCCACGTCCACGATGCGGCTGCGGAAGTCCTCGGCGATCTGGCGGACCTCGACACGGTTTTCTGGCGTGATGGCGACCTTCACGAGCACCAGTTCACGGTCCACGTACTTCTCGAGGCTGTGGTCGATGATGCGGATCACGTCGTGCAGTTTCTCGAGTTGCCGGATGGCCTGCTCGACCACGCCCCGGTCACCGCTGACGACAATGGTCATGCGGGACACGCCGGGGTGCTCGGTGCTGCCGACCGACAGGCTCTTGATGTTGTACCCGCGCCGGCCGAACAGGGCCGTGATGCGGGTCAGGACGCGGGGTTCGTCGCGGACCAGCAGGGAGAGCAGTTGCTCGGGGTTGGGTTCACGCTGGTGGGGAATGGTTGCCTGTGTCATGCGTTGCGGGCCTCCTCGGCCACCTCGGCCATGTCGGGTCCGGGGGTGCGGGCGGGTTCGCTTTCCAGCATCTCGTACAGCGCCGCGCCGGCCGGGACCATGGGGAACACCGCGTGCTCGTGCGGAACGACGACCTCCAGCAGGGCACTCTTCGGGTCGGCCAGCCACGCGTCGATGGCGGCCGGGAGTTCCTCGGCGCTGCTGGCGCGGTAGCCGGGTACGCCGTAGGCGTCCGCCAGTTTAATGAAGTCCGGGTTGCTGTCGCCCAGCCAGACCTCGCTGTAGCGTTTTTCGTGGAACATCTCCTGCCACTGGCGGACCATGCCCAGGAACGAGTTGTTGATGATGCAGATCTTGACGTTCCGCACGTCGTACATCTTGAGGGTCGCGAGTTCCTGCGCGGTCATCTGGAACCCGCCGTCCCCGGCGATCACGACGCTGCGCACGCCGGGTTCGGCCATGCCAGCGCCGATCGCGGCGGGAAAGCCAAAGCCCATCGTGCCCAGCCCACCGGAGTTGATCCAGCGGCGCGGCTTCTCGAAGCGGGCCAGTTGCGCGGCGAGCATCTGGTGCTGACCCACGTCGGAACTCAGGATGTCGTCCGGGCCGAGGCGGTCCACGACGGCCTTCACGGCGTACCCGGCACCCCAGCTGACCGGCATCTGCGTGCGGGACTTCCACTCCTCGAGCCGCGCTTTCCACTCGGGGCGGTCCAGGGGATGGGCGCCCCGCATCAGCATCTGCGCGGCCACCTTCGCGTCGCCGCGCACCGGGACGTGCGTGCGGATGATCTTGCCGATCTCGGCGGCGTCGAGTTCCACGTGAATGATGCTGGCTCTGGGCGCAAAGCCGTTCACGCGGCCCGTCACGCGGTCATCGAAGCGCAGGCCGATGCCGATCAGCACGTCCGCCTCGCTGATCGCGCGGTTCGCGGCGACGCTGCCGTGCATGCCGGGCATGCCCAGCCACAGCGGATCGCTGCTGGGGAACGCCCCCAGGCCCATCAGGGTCGTGATGACCGGGATGTCCCACGCGCGGGCCAGGGCAGTGACCTCGGCGGCGGCGTCCAGGCTACCGCCGCCCACCATGATCACGGGCTGCTGCGCCGCGCGGATCAGGTCCAGGGCGCGGTCAACGGCCTCCTGACTGGGGGCCGGGATTTCCGGGCGGGCGTGCGGGGAGGGAATCTCGCCGTGGTACGGGGCCAGCTGAATGTCCTTGGGAATGTCCACCAGCACCGGCCCCGGGCGGCCCGAGCGGGCGATCCGGATGGCTTCGGCCACCACGCGCGGCAGTTCTTCCACGTCCCGGACCACGTAATTGTGCTTGGTGATAGGCAGCGTGATGCCGGTAATGTCGGCTTCCTGGAAGGCGTCGGTACCCATCAGGTGCGAGGCGACGTTCCCGGTGATGGCCAGCAGCGGCACGCTGTCGAGCATGGCGTCGGCCAGTCCAGTCACGAGGTTCGTGGCGCCGGGACCGCTGGTCGCCATGCACACGCCGAGCTCGCCGGTCGCCTTGGCCCAGCCCTCGGCGGCGTGCGCGGCGCCCTGTTCATGGCGCGCCAGCACGTGCCGGACTTCCGGGTAGTAGGTCAGGGCGTCGTACACGGGCATGATCGCCCCGCCGGGGTAGCCGAACACGGTGCTGATGCCGTGGCTGGCCAGTGTGGCCCACAGGGCCTTGGCGCCGTTCATGTCGCCCCGCCCGTCTTGGCCGGGCTCCTGCTTCGTCTGGTCGTGTGCGCTGTCTGTCCTCATGACTCCTCCTGGCCTGCTCCCTGCTCACCTACTGCCTGCTCGATGTGATGATCACTCTGGCCTGCCTGCTGCCCTGCTGCGCTCTGAGAATGAAAAACCCCCGCTGGTGGGCGGGGGTGTGCGAAGGGGCGCGGACGCCTAGCCTCGGAAACCCCCGATGCTAAGAAGTACCACCACAATCTGCGCACTCATACCCACACCATAGGCCGAGCATTGAACCCGGTGCAAGGTGCGTCTAGACCATAAGGCGTTCCGGAGCGGGGAACAAACGAACGTTCGTCAGTGGGGTTAAAGGCAAACAGCTGATGGTTGATGGACTTCGACTCCATCAACTGACATCTTTCAGTTCTAAGCCACATGCTGGCGAGTGCCGTCCCAGACGGCTAAAATCCGTTCCATTTCTCTTTC